>JAYVCW010000376.1:0-9016 GCA_043749775.1 Acidobacteriaceae bacterium
GAACCCCCGAAACACGGCGGCATCATCCACCGCAGATCAAGCCAAGAAGCCCGCGGCAGAGTCACCGCTCAAGATCGCGCTCAAAAAAATGACTGGCGCCGCCATTCTTTGGGAATGTCTGGAACGCGAAGGCGTAAAGGTAGTATTCGGCTATCCCGGAGGCGCGATTCTGCCCGCCTACGATGCCCTCAAGCACAGCAAGATTCATCATGTCCTGGTGCGCCATGAGCAGGGGGCGACCCACATGGCGGACGGCTACGCCCGCGCCAGTGGCGAAGTCGGAGTAGCAATCGCAACCTCAGGCCCGGGCGCGACTAACATGGTTACCGGAATCGCCACGGCAATGCTCGATTCCTCGCCGATCGTGTGCATCACGGGGCAGGTGGGCAGCAAGCTCATCGGTTCCGATGCGTTCCAGGAGACCGATATTACCGGCGTTACCCTTCCTATAACGAAGCATAACTACTTAGTAACGCATGCGAGCGAGGTCGCGAAGACCATTCGCGAAGCTTTTTACGTTGCGCGTTCCGGTCGCCCCGGGCCTGTCTTGGTGGATATTACAAAAGACGCGCAGCAGAGCACTTGCGAATTCGACTGGGATGCGGCCGAACCGCACCTGCCTGGGTATCGTCCCGACCTCTCGCCGGAACCGGAAGAGTATGCGGAGGCTCTGGAGTTGATCCGCAACTCAAAGAGGCCAATCATTCTGGCCGGGCACGGCATCATCATCTCAGGAGCGATGCGCGAGGTGCGTGATTTTTGCGAGCGCGCCGGAATTCCTGTCGCGATGACGCTACTCGGGCTAGGGGCCTTCCCCGCTTCGCACCCTCTGAATCTCGGAATGATGGGCATGCACGGCGAAGCATGGGTCAACCACATGATTCAGGAGGCCGACCTTCTTCTTGCCTTCGGCATGCGCTTTGACGATCGCGTCACCGGCAATCTGAAAAACTACGCCCCCAACGCGAAGAAAATTCATATCGAGATCGATCCCGCGGAAATCAACAAGAACGTCAAAGTCGACGTGCCGCTGGTCGGCGATCTTCGTGAAGTGCTACTGGAGATGCTACCGCACGTCGAGTCGATCGACCGCAGCGAGTGGCTCGACACCATCGACAAATTAAAGGGCGACTCTGCCGTGCGTGATATCCAAAATCTGCCCGACAACGGGCATCTCTATGCTGCGCATGTAATCAATGATTTGTGGCGGCAGACTCGAGACGGAAAGACCATCGTCGTGACCGACGTGGGCCAGCACCAGATGTGGGAGGCACAGTACTACAAACATGAGCAGCCGCGTTCGCTGATCACTTCGGGCGGTCTCGGCACGATGGGCTTTGCTCTACCCGCAGCCATAGGCGCAAAAGTCGCTTCGCCGGAATCGGAAGTTTGGGTCATCGTGGGAGATGGCGGCTTCCAGATGACCATGTGCGAACTGGCGACGATCGTCCAGGAGAATCTGAAAATTAACATCGCCATCATCAACAACGGCTTCCTCGGTATGGTTCGCCAGTGGCAGGAATTTTTTTATGACCGGAACTATGCGGCGACTCCCTTGCTGAATCCGGATTTTGCGCGCTTAGCGGAAGCCTACGGCATTCAAAGCATGACCATTTCAAATCGTGCCGAAGTCGTCCCCGCCGTGCAATCAGCGCAACGACACGACGGGCCTGTCTTGATCAACTTTAAAGTCGAACAAGAAGATACTGTCTACCCGATGGTGGCCGCCGGAGCGGCATTGAACGACATGATTCGCCGCCCCAGCCCGATCGTAGAAACCGCGGAAGAAGACTAGCACCCACGTCCGGCCGGCTATCCGGTGGGCGTCTAGCCCGCACGCTGTGCGCGCCGTAACGGAATATTGGAGAGCAAACGGTTAAGAGCAAACTATGCTGAATACTTTCATGGTCTACGTGGAGAACAAACCCGGCGTGCTTACTCGCGTCGCATCGTTGTTTCGTCGTCGCGCTTTTAATATCGACTCACTGACCGTCGGCCGCACCGAAAAGCCCGAAGTCTCGCGCATGACCATCACGGTCGACGCCGATCACGATCAGGCGCGCCGTATTGAGGCAAACCTCTACAAACTCGTGAACGTCATGCTCGTGGAGAACATCACCAACCAACCGGCGATCGTGCGCGATCTCGCGATGATCCGCGTAGCCGCAAAGCATGAAGAGCGTTCCCACGTTCTTGAACTGGCGAACGTCTTTCGCGCGCGGGTCGTGGACGTTGCCCCCGAATCACTCACCATGGAGATCACGGGCGCCGAAGACAAGATTGACGGGCTGCTCGAACTGTTGCGCCCTTTCGGAATTTTAGAAATGGTGCGCACGGGAATCGTGGCTATGAGAAGAGGGAGCCAATCGGCCAAGCCGGGTTCGCGTTCTGACGCGTCTGGCCACTCCGGCACAAATGGCTCTAATCGAAACGCCCATAGCACCGACAATATTTCTTACTCGGTTTGATTCGGCGAGCGAGCCGGGCCGACTGAACATCACTACCATTCGAACGTAGAGACGGGCTAGCCCCGTCTCCCGCCATCAGCCTGCGAACGCTTAGGGCCGCGTCTCTACAGCTAGAATTTCTTCAGCTTGCGATTGCTTCGTCGAGGCGGCACTCGACTGCCGACTTATCTGCTCTCAATCCCATGAACGCGGGCGCGCGCAATTTCACTCCACCCCCCGCTGTCTCGTGGGTCCACTCCGAAAATTTTATTTCGGCCACGAGTTCAGGACGAACGAATTGAACTTTTCGCAATCCACCGAGCGAGCCATGAAAAGGATTTTCTTTCGTCTTCAGCGACTGCAAGCGCTCGAACAACTCCTTCAATCCCTTGCGGTCAAAGCCTGTGCCTGCCTGGCCTACATGAATCAGGCGGCCTTGCCGGTCATAGAGACCGAGAACCAGTGCGCCGAAATGCTCGCGGCTCCCTTCCGGATCGGTGTATCCCCCGATCACGCATTCCTGGCGTTGCGTAATTTTGATCTTTAGCCACTCACGCGAGCGGCGCTCCTCGTAAAGACTATTGCGCCTCTTCGCGACAATTCCCTCAAGACCGCGCTCTTTCGCAGCCGCGAAAAGATCGAGACCTTTTTCGGGATAGTGATCGGAGAACTGGACGAGGCCTCCGGAGATAATTCGCTCTTGCAGCAGACGCTTGCGCTCTTCAAGCACTACGCGCCGCAAGTCAACGCCATCGAGGTAAAGAAGATCGAAGGCGTAAAAAATAATCGCCACAGCTTGGTTTGCCCGACCCGGCAAACGATGCTTTCCCGGCTGAAACCCCGTCCGTTGCTGCATCAAACTGAACGACGGCCGGCCTTTATCGTCAAGTGCAACGATTTCGCCATCGAGAATAGCTCTCTCCGCCTTCACGTGCTTAGGCAGTGAGCCAAGTTCGGCGAACTGCGCCGTCAGGTCGTTTTGATTGCGCGATACCAGCCGTACGCGGCCGCCATCGAGAAAGGCGACGGCACGATATCCATCCCACTTGATTTCAAATAGCCAATCAGGATGATCAAAAGATTTTTCGACGATCGTAGCCAGCATCGGCCGAATAACATTGGGCATCGGCCGTTCCACTGCTCCCGGCGTCGCGCGGAGACTCGTGTCCGCTGCTTTGGTTGCTGCACTCGGGCTTGGGACGGGTGACGCTTTTGTCTTTGAAGTTGGCTCCGAAGTCGGCTTCGAGACCTTAGCCGGCATTCGAGGGCTTTGGTCGATGGCGGCCTTTGCCTCGGTGTTCGTTTCGCCTAGGGACTTTTTTTTTACAGCGACCGCCTTTTTAGATGAAGCCGCACCTTTCTCTGTGTTCGTAGGCTTCTTAGGCGCTGCCGTCTTGCGCTTGGAATCAGCCCGCGCTACCGCGTCGGCAAGCCACGCTGCCTTCACCTTGCCGCCCGCGGCTGGACGACTACTCTTCCACTCCGCCGAGCCCTCATCCCCCGCGATCTGTCCCATAGTCCGGTCGGTAAGAATCGAGGTCTCGTACGAATCGATATCAAATCCTGCGACAACATCGTCGTCTTTTTTCTTGATCAACAACCATTCGTTGCCCTTGCTTCCCGGCCTGCGCGCCTTGATGTGCACGAGCGCAAAATCACCGTTGAGTCGCTTCCCTTTCAGGCGAAATTTTAGGTCGCCTTTTTCGAGCATTACATCCGCTTCTTTTTCCGTGCCAACTTTATATTCGCCATCCACTGGCGTAGCCGAAAGCGGATCCCATGTCCCTTTATCCCAAACCATGACCGTGCCTCCGCCATAGTTGCCCTGCGGAATCGTGCCTTCGAAATCGAAGTAGGAGACAGGATGATCTTCGACCTGCATGGCAAGACGTTTGTCGGCCGGGTCGAGCGACGGGCCCTTAGGCACAGCCCAGGATTTGAGCACGCCTTCCATCTCCAGCCGAAAGTCATAGTGCAGCCGCGTAGCCGCGTGGCGCTGGACGACGAAGCGGTGCCGCGACTTGTTTTCGATCTTTGGCGGAGGCTCGGGCGTATCTTCAAAGCGGCGTTTACGTTTGTATTCGTCGAGTGACATGGCGGATATTGTAATTTGGATCGCCCTTCTCTAGTTTCAACTGGTGCGCACACCCGGGCCGGTAGCGTTTCGTCGATCTAAGACTCCGGAGCCGATGCAACGGTTGCCCATAGAGAATCAAACTCCAGCGCTTATACTGTTCGGCATCCTCGCGCTGCGAAGTAATCAGGAGTAAACAAGTCATAGAAATGAAACGTGAATATCCTGAAGGTCCGCTGGTCGGCGTGGGCGCAGTCATTGTCGATCAGCGAAGTGGTGATGCGCAGCCTCGCGTCCTGCTGATTAAGCGTGGGCAGGCACCACTGCTCGGGGAGTGGTCGTTGCCCGGGGGCCTACTCGAATGCGGCGAGATTCTGCGCGAAGCCGCCGTCCGCGAATCATTAGAGGAAACTGGATTGATAGTCGAGGCGCAGGAGATGTTGGGAGTCTACGAACGCGTGATCCCCGGAGAAGGTGGCCGGATTCGTTATCACTATGTGCTGATCGATTTTTTATGCCGCCGCCTGGGTGGTGAACTTTCGGCAGCTAGCGACGCGTCCGACGTGGGATGGTTTACAGCCGAGGAATTGCCCGCGCTAAGCCTCGCCTATGACGCAAGTGATGTGGTCCGCAAAGGTTTGGCTCGATACACAAGCTAGACGCCCCAAGCCCGCCTCAGCGGGCCCTTGCCAACCCGCTGAGGCGACGAGCCATTCTTCCAGGAATTGTCAACTGCTCGCTCTTTAAAGAACGCACTAGAAAGAACGCACTAGCGGCGCATTCTTGCATCAAAATAATTGCTACCATCGTGGTGGGCATGTCGATTCGAAGTTCTGAAAAGCCGGCGAAAATCGAGAACGAAGCTAGCGTTGGCAGCGGTCTGTACGAACGCAGCGGCGCCGATATTTATGGGATCAGCAAGGAGCAGTTTGCCGAGATCCTTAATCAGATTGAGCGCAAAGCGTTTCCCGGCAATGCCAATCCAACGAGCCAGGAGAAGTCTGCATTCCTTGCAGCTCTGCGCCTGGAAGAATTGGCCGTTGCCCGGGGATGCGCTGCTGGAAATGAAAAGGCGTGGCAGGACTTCATAAGCCGTTACCGGCAGAAATTGCACAATGTAGCTCTCCACATTACGCGCGACGCCACGCACGCCGGCGAACTAGCGGACTCGCTCTTCGCTGAGCTTTATGGTGTGAAACTTCGCGATGGTGTGCGTAATTCGAAGCTCTCTTCTTATACCGGGCGCGGCTCGCTCGAAGGCTGGCTGCGCACCGTGATGGCGCAAGAGTTCGTGAACCGCTATCGCAAGCAGAAGCGCACCGTTAGCCTCGAAGAGCAGACAGAAGATGGCGTGCAATTCGCCGCAGTTGCTACTGAGCCCGCGATCGGCGCCGATGCGGACGGAAGGCTGGAAGCGGCCACCGACCAGGCACTGGCGGAACTTTCGTCAGAGGATCGGTTCACACTGGCCGCTTATTTTCTGGATGGCCGCACGCTCGCCGAAATTGCGCGAATGTTGAGCCTGCACGAATCAAGCGTCAGCCGCCGCATGGATCGCGTTGCTACCGGAATCCGTAAACGGATCTTGGTCATTCTGCGGGAAGAGGGGATGAGCCACGCCCAAGCAGCCGAAGCTTTGGAAACCGACGTGCGCGATGTGCAGTTAAACTTACGGGCCCGGCTGGCGCAAGATTCCAGTGGGAAGGCGTTCCTAAGGAATAGGGCATCGACAAGCAGCTCGACAAGGTCAGAGAATGCAGACTAGTGGCTTGCCGAGTAAGCCGACTATGCTCGGATTAATAGAATAAAAGTAAAGGCGAAATGTTGCAGATTCCAAAAATCGTTTCAAGCCGGTTAAAGGCCACCGGGTTTACCGGTGCGAGATTAGAACCGGGACATGCAGATACGGATCTGCTGGCGGCGTTCGCAGAACAGACTCTGTCTCGCGGCGAGCGGGATGAGATGCTCAGTCATTTGGCGACTTGCGATGGTTGCAGGCAGATCTTAGCGCTTGCGCTGCCACCGGAGAGGGCCGCCGATCGCCCGCTTTCCGGCGTGGAAGTTGTTACGACGGATCGGTCGAAAGATCGCTGCTCGGGGCAGCAAGAAGTTTCTACGAGCGAGAAGGGCATGAAGAACCGCTGGTTTGGGTATGTACGCCCGAACCTTGCATGGGGCGCGCTCGCGGCGGGCGTGGCCGTCGCCGCCTCCATGGTGGTCCTGCATCCGATTCAACAGCAGCAAGCATCAGCGCCCGCGCCGCGTGAGATCGCAGCGCCTGCGGCGAAGAAGTCGTCTGAAACCGCCAGCAGGTTTTCCGTATCGGCAGCACATGCCAATCAATCTTCGATAAGAGAGTCAAAACGAAGCACCCCCGAACCCAAGCCGCTTACGGAAAATAATCTCGACGTACTAGCAGAGAAAAATCTCCCCCCGACGCTACCTCCTGTTGCCGGCACAGCTCGAGCAATTTATAAGGCCAAGCCAGTTCCGCAAACGCAACCTAAGGCGTATAGCAACTCCACGGCGTTGAGCCTTCCCGCAGCGACTTGGAGGATTGAAGCTGGGAGTCTGCAGCGCTCCGTTGATGGCGGCCAAAGCTGGCAATCGCCCGTGAATGCCGATCATCGAGTGCTCTGCTACGCTTCCCGCGACTCCGAGGTATGGGCGGGCGGAAAGGAACGAACGTTGTTGCATTCGACCGACAGTGGAATGACTTGGTCAAACGTCCTGCCCCCGCAAGATCTGAATGGAGACATCGTTCTAATCGATTGGCGAGCAGAAAATACTGGGCACCTGCAAGCAAAGTCGGACGCAATTCGAATTTCCACAACCGCCGGCGAGATTTGGAGCAGCGCGGACGGCGGCACTACCTGGAGCCGAAATTAGCTTTTGACGTGAGACCTCCGTCCCTACGAAACAGCCTATTAATAGAGTTCCTCCCCCTCCTCGCGAAGACTCGACTGTAAGCTGCTCATTCTTCGTTGCCATCTGAAATAGCCCTCCCACTTAGTAACTATTACTTCTCGGTCCGATCGGCCATCTGGTCGTTACCAGTAATTTATTACGGAAGTGATATTTACTGTCTCGCGATCCAGACCTAAGATCGGCAGGTAGTCTGGCAGTTCTGGGGGAGGGCTGCCGACGGAGCGCCTTGAGCTTCATTGCTCAGGGCGTTTTCGTTTGCTTGGATTGACATCGACCGCGGGGATGTTCTGCGTTACACGGGCCTTCGTAGCCAACCAAATTTCATGAAGTCGCGGGAGCAGCCATTCTTTTCGGTCCAAACACCGAGTCGACGGTCGCTACGATTTCTTCCATCGATCCGTCAATGTCGAGCGTGAATCGAATCAGATCCATGTTTTCAAGCTGGGGATAGTTAATGCACAAATTCTCCCACGCCACATCTCCGCTTAAATCGACACCCATAATTTCCTCATAGCCATACCCGAGATGGCGCGTTCTGCAAAGTAGATCGCTGAGATGAATGATGCAAACCAGCGGCGCAACCGAGGTCTGAGGGTTGACGTGGTGATGATAGGCGGCGCAGTCGGTCAGATCTTTCGATAATCCCCAGTGTTCGCAAAGCATCTGCCCAGTATCGCAGTGATTGAAACCGAGAATCTGTTCTTCAATCATGTGGAGGGGAGCATGATTGCTTGCTGCGCGGTCAAAGCATTCCCGTAACTTGTCGGTGTAGAGGACGGAGTTCACGAGAATTCCAAGGTCATGAATCAGCCCGGCCAGATAGGCCTTCTCAGCTTCCGGGTAGCCGATCCTCTTTGCGATTCTTTGTGCCACTAGCCCGCAGCCAAGAGAATGCCTCCAGAAAGCGTTTGGATCCATGACCCACTTGTCGGCGGAGATGACCTGGTTCATACAAAATGCAAGCAGCATTGAGCGGACGCGCTCAAGACCAAGAGACATCACTGCCGCACGCACGGTCTCCGTCTGGTGTCGTCCGTAAATAGGCGAGTTTGCCATGCGCACACATTGGCTTGCGATGGCGGCGTCGTACGAGACCATTTCGACAACTTTGTCTAGTTTGATGGCGTCGGATGGCTGCCGCATCAAGTCGAGGAGCGGCTTCAAGATGGCCGGAGCCGTCGAGATCGAATCAAGCTTCTGAATCTGCTGCCTTAGTTGCCCTCTCAAAGAGTCGTTCACCTCTTACCCCCTGCGGGAGGGCCGGCGATCGGCTTGCGATACCCGGTTGTACCGGCAAAGTGCACCAGCTTGAAAGAATCGTCAACCTGATAGAGAGATTCCGCGTGTCCGAGGAAAAGATAACCGCCAGGCATGAGGTTGGAATAAAAGTGTTGCACCACTCGACGTTTGGAAGCGAGATCGAAATAGATCAGCACATTGCAGCAAAAAATTACATCGAACCCTTTTTGAAAGACCATTTTGCTGTCGTCGCTCAGATTCAGGCGGTCAAAGCGTATCTGCGCCGTGAGCTGGTCACTGGCCTTCAGCTTCTTGTCCCCGACGTCGG
>JAYVCW010000377.1:0-27397 GCA_043749775.1 Acidobacteriaceae bacterium
ATTGTATTTTTCCAGCACGCCGCCGTCGGCGAGTTCGATAGCGAGGTTGAGGGCAGTCTGTCCGCCAACCGTCGGCAGAACAGCAAAGCCGGCGCCCGGAGACATCTCACGCTCGACGCGGATGATCTCTTCGAGATATTCACGCGTGAGCGGCTCGATGTAAGTGCGGTCGGCCGATTCCGGGTCGGTCATGATGGTGGCCGGATTGGAGTTTGCGAGCACCACTTCAAAGCCCTCGGCCTTCAGAGCCTTGCAGGCTTGCGTTCCGGAGTAGTCGAACTCGGCCGACTGACCGATGACGATCGGGCCGGAGCCGAGGATCAGGATTTTCGAGATGTCAGTTCTTTTTGGCATTATGCTGATTTGGCCTTGACTCGGGGCTGCACTCGATCGCCGATCTGGATCGAACACTTGTTCCGGTTAACTATATCGCTCTGACTCATTGTTTCGCTTTGAATGGGCTCGCCCTTCAGGCGAAGATTAATCGTGTCTTGAAAGGGTGCGACAAGCGGCTCGCCCTTTAGGCGGAGATCAATCGTGTCTTGAAAGGGTGCGGCTTTAGCCGCGCCGTCCGAGCATTCCCCGGATTCGGGCTTTAGCCCCTGAGGGACGGGATCCAACTCTAAGGCGGAATGCGCAGAGCTATATGGGAACTCTGAAAGGCACTCGCAGAAGCGCTCTTTTACGGGATTGTTGTGGATATATGAAACGTGGATCGCATAATCATTCTCATCGCGCATACGATGATCCTGAAAACCCTTCTGCCACACTTCCATGTGGGAGCCGAGTTCCTTCTTTGCTCGATAGGAAAATCCACCTTTGATCAACTGAACGGCCTTCTCGAGACTTTGTTGCGGAGTGATCAGTACATGAATGTGGTCCGGCATCACGACGAATGCGTGCAAGAGGTACGACGGTCGATAATGATAAAGCGTTTCAATAAAAAGTTTTGCCCAGCTCTCATTGCGGAAGAGGTTACGACGTTCCCAGGTGGATGACGTGACCATATATGTTTTTGCGTTGTTGGATGAGTGCTCACGTTTAGGCTTCATTAATCCTGCCTCGCAGTCCCTCAGCGGCTAAAGCCGCGTCAATGTTGCAATCTTGGCGGCACGCCTGAAGGCGTGCCCTTTCAAAACAATTTCTCGCGCCGCCCTTTCAAAACAATTTCTCGCGCCGCCCTTTCAAGCCAATTTCTCACGCCGACCTTTCTAGGCAATTTCTCGACCGCCCTTCAAGTCAATTTCTCGGGCCTATGGCCCGCCGACGTGGCCCAAACTCTGTCCGACGCCGCCAACCTATGGCCCGCCTGGCGGTGTTCGAGCTTGCGAGCCGGACGCCTTGGGGCTTTCGGCCGTGCACGCTATGGTTAGCGCATCCGTCATCGCACCAATCTGCGAGAAACACGTCGAACGGCTTGCGCCATCGTTATCAAGGCGCCCGTCATTAAGGCGCTCGTGTTCACCGCTTGTGCTCCTCCATCATTTTCACAAAATCTTTGAAAAGGTAATGCGAATCATGCGGACCCGGCGCTGCCTCGGGGTGATATTGCACGGTGAAGAGGGGGAGGTTGCGATGCCGCATGCCTTCTAGCGTGTCATCGTTCAAATCTATGTGCGTCAATTCGACTTCGCTTTGCGGTAACGAATCGGGATCGACGGCGAAGTTGTGGTTATGCGCGGTGATTTCGATTTTGCCGCTGCCTAGTTGCTTCACCGGATGATTGCCGCCATGGTGGCCGAATTTCAGCTTGAAGGTTTTTCCTCCGAGGGCGATGCCGGTGAGTTGATGGCCAAGACAAATACCGAAGATGGGCTGGCGGCCCATCAGGCGGCGAATATTGTCGACCGCGTAAGTGCAAGGTTCGGGATCTCCGGGGCCATTCGACAGAAAGACGCCATCGGGCTTGAGCGAGAGGACGTCTTCGGCCGTCGTCTGCGCCGGAACGACAGTGACTTTGCAACCCTCTCCGCGCAGTTTGCGTAGAATGTTTTGCTTGATGCCGAAGTCGTAGGCGACTACGTGGAAGCGGGCTGGCTCGTCTTTCACGCCGACAATTTCGTCTGGAAGGTGCGAGCGCTCCCCAGTCTCCCATACATAAGTATTTTTCGTGGAGACGACTTTCGCTAGATCCTGCCCGTCCATCTTCGGGATCGCACGAGCTTTCGCGATGAGCTTGTCGGTGTCGGCCTCGAGCGTCGAAACGACACCTCGCATAACTCCGTTGTCGCGCAAGTGGCGCACCAGAGCGCGCGTGTCGATGTCGGCCAGCACCGGAATCCTGAACTGTTCCATGAATTCATCGGTGACCTGCTGCGAGCGCCAGTTCGAACTGACTTTTGAGAACTCGCGCACGATCAGACCCTCGATATACGGACGCACGGCTTCGTTGTCTTCTGGATTGGTGCCGTAGTTTCCGATTTCAGGGTTTGTCAGGACGACGATCTGCCCTGCGTAGGATGGGTCGGTGAAAATTTCCTGGTATCCGGTAATGGAGGTATTAAAAACGACTTCGCCAGAGCATTCGCCTTTAGCGCCGTAGCCTTTGCCTCGAAAGACTCGGCCGTCTTCGAGTGCAAGGATCGCTTGCATCGCAACTCCTGGATGTGGATTTCAAGGATTTTATCAGCACCGCACCGGATGGCGGACATAAATCGTGCGGATTAGCTGAGGAAAACTGGTGCTTATTTCCAGAAATAGTCTGGGACCATCGCTAGCGCAGTCTTCCCAGCTTTTCCATCGGCCAATATCCGAATACAGCCTTGCCGTAAATGTAGCGCTCGTCGACGAAGCCGAAGTCGCGGCTATCGTTCGACAACGAGCGATGGTCGCCGAGGACGAAGAAGCTGTTGGCGGGAACAATTCTCTCCGGGAAGGGGCGGGCGTCTTCGTAGTCGAGCGGCACGTAGGCCTCGGCAAGAGCTTCGCCGTTCACATATACCTGCCCGTCATCGATGCGGATGTGATCGCCGGCCACTCCGATGATGCGCTTGATATAGCTTTTTGACGTATCGCGGGGATAGCGGAAGACAACAATATCGCCGCGCTGAATCGGCTCCCAGTGATAGACAAACTTGTTGACGAAAATGCGCTCCTGATCTTGCAGGCCCGGCATCATGCTGGTGCCTTCGACTTTCACCGGCTGATAAAGGAAGATGATGATGAAGGCCGAGATCGCGAGCGAAACTAATAGATCGCGCGCCCAGACTGCGACGACGGGAACCGGCTGGATAGGAGTCGCGTCCGAAATGATTGCGGGCTGTTGCGCGGCCTGTTCAATGACTGCGGGTGATGATGCGGCGAGATTGTGGACCTCTGGCATTCAACTTTTATTCTATCGGATGCGGCATTCGGCAGAATCGAGATTTGTAATTGTCCGGCCTGGCGGCTGAACAAACTGAAAATTACCAGCGGCTGACCTTGCCATTGCAACGCATTCCTCGTACAAACATTCTCATACAGACATTTAAGAACAAACATTTAGAACTATGACTGATTATTCCATCTTTCCCAAGATCAATGCGACCCTCAACGGGCTCAGCGCCGTGCTGCTCGTCACCGGGCGAGCGCTCATCGCGCGCCGCAAAATCGCCGCCCATCGTGCCGTCATGCTGACGGCGTTTGCGACTTCTTCCCTATTTCTGGTGTCATACCTCTATTATCACTGGCCGCATCACGGTGGCGTCGTCTATTTCAAAGGGACGGGCTGGATACGATCTGTATATTTCACCATCCTCATTTCACACACTATTCTCGCCACCATTATTGTCCCCATGGTAGTGATGGCGTTGACGCGAGCACTCAAAGGGCAGTTCGAACGGCACAGAGCGATTGCGCGCTGGACCTTTCCAATCTGGCTCTACGTTTCGGTCACGGGAGTGATTGTGTACTTCATGTTGTTTCAGATGGCCGTTTAGTCTGGATTGTGCGACCAGGCTATAGCGCCCTGAGTTTTGCAAAATCCGAGTTTCATCACAATTTTCTTGTACCGAACGCACCGAATTCAGGGCAGCACTTTCTGCTATAGTGGGCCTTTCAGCAGTCAGTTGCATGAGAAGGATGATCAGAAGGAGCTTGAGATTATGGCAGGCAAAAGCGTAAATAAAGTGATCCTGGTGGGAAACCTGGGCAAAGATCCGGAGGTGAAGTTTACCCCGCAAGGCACGCCGGTGGCTAAGATCACGCTTGCCACAAATGAGCGATTCAAGGATAAAGGCGGACAGTGGCAAGACCGTACGGAGTGGCACAACGTCGTCCTCTGGCAGCGCCTGGCGGAGATTGCCGGCGAATATCTCAAGAAGGGCGGCAAGGTGTATATCGAAGGCCGCCTGCAAACTCGCTCGTGGGATGACAAGCAGAGCGGTCAGAAGAAATACATGACCGAAGTGGTTGCGAGCGATCTCGTTCTGCTCGGTGGCCGCGGCGAAGGTGCTGGAGGTGGAGAGTCTTCCGCGGCGCGAAGCTCATCCTCATCGGGCGCAGGCAATCACTTCGATCAAAGCGCTCCCGAGATGGAACCCGCTTCGGCGGGCGCGTCGCCCATCACCGACGAAGACATTCCTTTCTAACTGCGGTTCTTAGTGTGCGGACGGGCGATCTTGCTCGTCCGATTCTTGCCTAACGACCTCGACCATCGTCGACCATCTAAGAAAGAAGACTTATGCCCACGCTAGCCGATCGCACCTGCGTCCCCTGCAAAGGTGGAGTTCCGCCGTTGAAAGGCGAGAAACTGGAAACCATCCGGAGAGAACTCGCGGAACCGGAAAAGTGGAAGATCAATGGCGAGCATCACATTATCCGCTCATTTAAATTTGCAGACTTCAAGAGTGCCTTGGCGTTTGTAAATCGTGTCGGAGCGATCGCTGAAGAGCAGGGCCATCATCCGGATATTAATCTTGCGTGGGGAGAAGTTGAGATCACTATCTGGACTCACGCTATCGACGGACTAAGCGAATCTGACTTCATTCTTGCGGCAAAGATTGAGCAGTTAAAATCCTAGAAGCTGGAGTTTCACTGGGAGTTGCAGCCGGACCTGCGCCCCTCGGGACAACATTTCTGCTTAGTTTGAGTCTGCTCGGACGATCTTCGTTCCGCCCTCCTCAAGTCTGAGAAAGGTGAAGGAGCCGTCGTTCGCCGAATAGCATGCGAAGGTCGTCCCTAAGCTACTTGGGCTGGAATAGCTGGCGATTCGCCGTCCCGTTTGAGCATCGACAACGGCGATGAGGCCGTCGTTTTTGTTGTCGTTGTTGTTTTTGTCGCCGTTGTCGTTGTTGTCGCCGTTGTCGTTGTTGGCAAACAGAATTGCCATCCTATTTCCCGAGAGATGAAACGCAGCGGGAACTGCGCCTGCTCTGGGAGATTCAACCTTGAACGTACTGACGATTTTTGCCGAAGCAGAAATCACGTAGATGAAAGCTGGAGACGAACGGCGCACCACATAGAGATAGCCGTCGTCGCCGGCTTCCGCTTCAGCCAAGTCTAGAGTAGGCGCTTCCGGCTTATCCATCTTTGGTTTTGCAGCAGAGGTCGCTGGAGCAGACCTCATTACTGGTTTTGCAGCAGACGTTGTGACCGGCTGGCTTGACTTGTTCGAACTATTTTTGTTGAAAGATAATTGCGACAGCTCTCGGCCATCCGCGGTAAAGACGGCGGTGAAGTTAGTGCCATGATCATGCTTGTCGCTCAGGTCACGCTTAACGCCCGATAGCAGGAAGGTTCCATCCAGAAAAGCCGCAAAGGTATACGGCTCGAAACCGGCGTCAAGATGTGTCGACGACGATGCGCTGCCGTCCTTGGCGAAATGCAATACGTAAATGTCGGGTTTGAAAACTCCCTTTTGCGCTATCTGATACACCCCACCATCAGCAGCAGGCGTGAAGCTGTCAGCGCGATCAAGCGCGAGCTGAGAAAAATCTGCGGGATTGTAGGTCGCAACGACTTTTCCGGAAGCGTCGATCTTGAGCAGTCGCCCGAGCAGCGGCCCTGCTGCGGCAGCCCCAGGGAGGAAAAGATTGCCATCAGCGTCGCACTTCGTGGCAGCGGGTACTCCGCCTAATTCGGCGTCGATTTTGACAGTCGAAGTTTCGTGCAGAGGAAAAATTGAATCTCGAGAAGTGGTTTGCGGTGCCGAATTGTTCGAGGAAATGGGTTGCGCCGATGCCGCACAGCTTGCCGCGATAGCGAGCGCCCCAACGAGAACTAGGACTTCAGCCGTGAAGGATGCTTTCATCCACTACATCTTGTACTTGCCAAGGTCATCATCACCGAGGTCTTCCAGCCACTTGCGCAGTTCTTCGCTGTTGACGGCGGGAACCGGGTTGGCAGATTGCTTGGAGTTTTTCAAGACCTCATCATCCACAAAGATCGGGCAGTCGACGCGCAGGGCGAGCGCCAACGCGTCTGAGGGCCTTGAATCGATACTTATGACCTGGCCTGCACGCTCCAACCAAATCACGGCGTAAAAGGTGTCGTCTTTGAGTTCGGTGACTACAACCTTGTGGACCAAAGCCTCAAGCCCCGTCAGAACATTCTTGATCAAGTCGTGGGTCATGGGACGGGGCGTGCTGACTTTTTCTATTTCGAGCGCAATCGCATTCGCTTCATAAACTCCGACCCAGATCGGCAGAACCGTATCACCGCCCACATCTTTCAGCAGGACGATCGGCATGTTCGACACCGGATCCATCATCAGCCCGCGAATTTTCATTTCCACTTCCATCAGAATATTCGATGCCGAATTATGCTATCGCAGCCAACTCTCCAACCAAGCTATTTGGAAAGCTCGCGGTGACCCGAACTGGAACGTAACTTCCCGGCTTCAGATCGGCCCCCGCGAGAGCGGTGAAATTCATCACTTTGATCTGCGAGGTGCGACCCAGCCACTGGCCGCGGGCCTCGTTCTTCCCTTCTACCATCACCTCTAGAATCTGCCCAACGTGACGCTGATTGCGGCGAGCGCCAATTTGTTTTTGCCTGCTATTTACTTCAGCCAAACGGCGCGCTTTCTCTTCGTCGGCAATTGCGTCTTCCAGACCGAGAGCCGGGGTGTTTGGTCGCGCCGAGTACTTGAAGGTGAAGACGCTGTCGTAGCCGACGATCTCCATCAGGCTCAATGTTTCTTCAAATTCCTTTTCAGTCTCGCCCGGGAATCCGACGATCAAGTCGCTGGTAAGCGACAGATCTCGTTGCGCGGACTGAATCCATCCGACCCGCTCGAGATAATCTTCACGGGTGTAGAGGCGCTGCATCGCATCGAGCACTCGCGTCGATCCGCTTTGAACCGGAAGATGCACGTGGTCACAGAGCACTGGGGTAGCATCCATGACCTCGACAATGTCGCGGCCAAAATCACGAGGGTGCGACGTGGTGAAGCGAACTCTCCGGATGCCACCGATCTCGGCAAGCGCGGCCAGCAATTCAGCAAATGTTTTCTTTTGATCCGGATCGCGGTAGGAGTTCACGTTTTGCCCGAGCAATTGGATCTCCGTGTAGCCGAGATCGATCATTTGCCGCGCCTCGTAAAGAACGGAGGCTGATGTCCGGCTCCGCTCTTTTCCGCGCGTGTAAGGGACGACGCAATAGGCGCAAAACTTGTCGCATCCTTCGATGATGGTGATGTAGCCGCGGTGGGGATTCGTGCGCGCTGTGAATTCAGTTTCAAAGCACTCATCGGTCTGGCGATCATCCAGACCAGTGACCCGCGTCTGGCCGGTTTCAAGCTGCACCAACATTTGCGGCAGATAGCGGTAAGAGGCGGAGCCACAGACCATAGAAACATACGGGGCGCGTTCAAAAATCTTCTCGCCCTCCTGCTGCGCGACGCAGCCGAGCACGCCAAACTGCTTGCCTTGCGCGCGGTATTTCTTGTAATCGGAGAGCCGGTTGAAGACTTTCTGCTCGGCCTTGTCGCGGATGGAGCAGGTATTGTAGAGAACAAGCCCGGCTTCTTCGACGCTCGGAACCTGCCGGTAGCCCTGCTGCAAGAGGGTTCCCACGACCTTTTCGGAGTCATGAGCGTTCATCTGGCAGCCGAAGGTTTCTAAATAGAAAGTTTTGTCGCTCGCTCCCGGCATGGGTTCAGTATAAACCAGCGTGAGACGCACCGATGCGAAGACTGCGACGGGTCACTCTAAGTGGCGTCGAGAGGAAGATTCTGGTTGCCGCCTCCCATTTTTTCGCGCAGGTGGTTGGCAATTAATTTGCCGTGGAAGCGGCCGTTTTCAATAAAAATCTCGCTGGTTCGCGAGCCGGCAACGATGACGCCGGCAACGTAGATTCCTGGAACATTCGATTCCAGCGTCTCCGGGTCGCAGACCGGGCGGAGTTGTTCGTTAGAAAGTTCGATCCCGGTGCTGCGCAAGAAATCGTAGTCGGGATGGTATCCGGTGAGTGCGAAGACAAAATCGTTTTTTATTCGTACCTGGCCTTCTGGCGTTCGCAGAACGACACAGTCGTCGTTAATCTCTCGCACCGTGCTGCTGAAGTAAGCCGCAATTTCGCCGGCTTTGATGCGGTTATCGATGTCAGGGCGCACCCAGTATTTCACGTTGTTGTGCATCCTCTCGCCGCGATGAACGATGGTTACGCGAGCTCCATGACGCCAGAGGTCGAGGGCCGCTTCGGCGGCTGAATTCTTGCCGCCAATCACCAGAACATCGGCGTCGTAATACGGGTGCGGATCGCGATAGTAGTGGAAGACTTTTTCCGAATCCTCGCCTGGAATATCGAGCTTGTTCGCCAGATCGTAGTAGCCGGTGGCAAGCACAATCTTGCGGGCCTGATAGTCGTGGATCGCGCTGTGACGATCGGTCGTCGTGACTCGAAAATCTCCGTCTTTGCCGGTGATTGTCTTCACCCACTCATACTGGTGAACCGGCAATTCGTAGCGTTCGGCAACCCGCCGGTAGTATTCGAGAGCCTCAAGGCGATTGGGTTTCGGGGATGCGGTGGTAAATGGTATGTCGCCAATTTCCAGCAACTCAGGGGTCGTGAAGAAAACCATATTGGTGGGATAGTGGTAGATGGAATTGACCAGGCATCCCTTATCAACCATTACGTTGTTAAATCCAGCGTTCTGGGCCTCAATCGCGCAGGCCATGCCGGTCGGCCCCGCACCGACTACGAGCAAATCGTATGCGGAACCTGGCCTCGAGCTTTCCTGGGGGCGAGGAAGAGTTTCGGGTATTTGCTCGATTGGTGCTTGAGTGACAGTTTTCATTCGGGTGGCGTGACGGAAATGTAATTTTATCATCCGCTACGCGACCGAAAAGGATCATGAGTCCATTACTTTTTCACGCAAACCGCCACACCGTCGCGAATGGGAAGGACGGTGGTAAAGAGATCGGGCGATGAAAAAATTAACTTATTGAATTCGGCGATGGCTTTGGTCTGAGCATCCGGATTCGGGTTGCGAAGCTTGCCGCTCCAGAGAACGTTATCGGCAATGAAAAGGCCTCCGCTCTTAAGACGTGGCATGGCCAATTTGAAAACTCGCGGGTAATCGATCTTGTCGACGTCATTAAAGATGATGTCGTACTGGTCTTTCTCTTCGGAAAGAAATTCCAGCGCGTCTCCCACGCGAACCTGGATGCGTTTGGTGACGCCCGCTCGTTCAAAGTAGCGCCGCGCCTTCTCAGCCCGCTTGGGATCTCCGTCGGTATAGACAACTTGTCCCCCGTCGCCAACAGCCCGCGCCCACCAAATTGTCGAATAACCAATCGCGGACCCCATTTCGAAAATTCTCTTAGCTTTGCTGATGACCGCAAGCTGGTAGAGCACACGCGCGACGACCGGCCCCACGATTGCATAGTCATTTTTAGTCGCGTCTTCCTCCATCTCGGTGAGAACCTCATCGCGAACGGGCAGCATCTCGTAAAGGTAATCTTCAACATGGGAGGTAGTAATTCCTCCCATGCGCCATTCAGGACGAATCGGGTTGCTGCTCATATATGCTCCTCACTCGAACGTAAATAACCGTACATGGCCCGCTTCACACTAGGCCTCCATTAGACTTCGGAAATCGTTTGCCCTGGTTTCAACTCGAGCACTTTGACATTCGGAACAAGCTTTTGTAATTCTGCCGGAGTTCCAGTGAGTTGCGGGAAGGTCCCGAAGTGCATCGGGATCACCGTCTCGGGTTGCAGCAACTTGCACGCGTACGCAGCCTCGCGTGGCGACATTGTAAAGTGGTCGCCGATCGGAAGCATGACGATTTTCGGCGCATAAAGGTCGCGAATAATCGCCATATCGCTGAACACATTTGTATCGCCAGCGTGGTACATCTTAATTCCGTTTGAGAACTCCATTACATATCCGCAAGCCTCGCCGCCATAGACGATTTCGTCGCCATCCTGAATGCCGCACGAGTGGACGGCATGCACCATGGTGATTTTTACGTCGGCAACCGTCTGCGTGCCGCCCTTGTTCATGGGGGCAATCTGCTTGACACCCTTTTTTTGCAGCCAGGTGCAGAGTTCGAAGATCCCAACCGCAACCGGTTTGAGCTTTTTACCGACCTCTACCGCGTCGCCGATATGATCGAAGTGGCCGTGAGTACAGACCATTACGTCCATCTGGTTGACTTTCTTCTCAGCCTCAGGGCACATCGGATTGTGGGCAATCCAGGGATCGACGTGAAAAATTTTATTTTCCGGGGTTTTAATGCGAAACGTGGCGTGCCCCAGCCAGGTCAGTTCAATCCCTTTTAAATTCACAAAAATACTCCTGGAATAAGGCCGAACTCATCATTTTAGTTAGCGCTCGCGAAGTGTGCAAACGCGCCAGCCCGCCGTCGACCGCAAAGCCGCGACTAAAAGCATTCCGGTCCGTCGCAAACTCGTGTATAAGGGTGTGCTAAATGCCCGAACTTAAAGTATTGCTGTCACGCGAGACCATCGCTAAACGGGTCGCAGAAATGGGAGCGGAAATCGAGCGAGATTTCCGCGGCCAATCGATCATCTTCGTCGGAGTATTGAAGGGCGCCGCGATTTTTTTGAGCGATTTGGCGCGCAATGTTTCTTTAGATGCAACCTTCGATTTTATTGGCGTATCGAGTTACGGCAACCGTCCGATAGCGAGGGATGATCCGGCTGGGCACGCGGCATGGGATTCTCTCGGCGAAGTCCGCCTCACTAAAGATTTGGATCAATCGCTCGCTGGACGCAACGTTGTACTCGTGGAAGATATTCTCGATACCGGACTCACACTGAACTACATTTCGAAATTATTGCTGGCGCATCAACCGAAATCGCTGCACATCGCGGCGCTGCTCGATAAGCCTTCCCGCCGCAAACAGCCGATCGAAGCGCACTACATCGGGTTTACGATTCCGGACGAGTACGTCGTCGGTTATGGTCTAGATTATGCCGAGTTATATCGCAATCTGCCTGATGTCTGCATTGTGCAGAATCCTTGATCGCATGCGGTAAGAGCTTCCCGATGTTTTGAACAGATGTTTTGTACAACGGGTTATCAAGCGCGTTACCCTGCACGAACGCCTGAGAATCGGCTGCTATGATTGAGGCTGTGAAAACGTCCGCTTCGCCACCCGACCGTCTATCAGAAGTAGATCCTTTGCTTCTGGAAGTTGCCGACGTGGTGAATACCACGCTCGATCTGGAAACATCGCTGAAGCGCGTTGCGGAGATTGTACGTAAGGTCATCGACTACGAAATTTTCGCCATCCTTTTGTTGAATGAACCGCTTCAGGAGCTCTACGTACGTTTTCACGTGGGCTATCCCGAAGGAGTTGCGGAACGCTTGCGCGTAAAGGTCGGCGAAGGGGTGACGGGCTTGGCCGCTCAGACGCGGCAAACAGTTTTGGTCTCGGATACGACGAAACATTCTTCTTACGTCGAAGCTCTTCCCAACATACAGTCAGAGCTCGCGCTGCCGCTGATCGTTAAAAACAGAGTGATTGGCGTCATCGATATCGAGGCCCGGGAAAAAAACTATTTCACTGAAGAACATAAGCGACTCCTGACGCTGATCGGCTCACGTATGGCGGTTGGAATCGAAAACGCGCGCTTGCATACGCGCGTCACTCGCCAGGCGCGCACTCTTTTACTGCTGAATGAAATTGCCCGCGAGCTCAGCTCGATTCTGAACCTCGACCAGCTTCTGAAGCGCATCGCCGAATTGCTTAACCGGCTCATCGACTATCAGATGTTTAGCATCCTGCTGCTCGACGCGGCGGGCGAGAAGTTACAGCATCGCTTCTCGCAACGCTTTGCAGAACGGCTCCATCTCAAACATGACATTCCACTCGGTCAAGGGGTTGTCGGGTATGCCGCCGAGCAAAAGGAAAGCGTCCTGGTGCGCGATGTTAAAAGTGATCCCCGCTACATCGAGGTCAATCCCGAGACTTTATCGGAATTGGCAGTCCCGCTTATCTATCAAGAAAAGGTGATCGGCGTATTGGATCTTGAGCACACCAAGAAAAACTATTTCACCGAAGACCATAAGCGGGTGCTGACCACGCTGGCGGCGCAACTGGCGATCGCTATTGAGAACGCCCGGCTCTACGAAGAAATTGAGCGGCAGGAGCAGCGCCTGGAGCGCGATCTGGCGTTAGCCCGCGAACTTCAATTCCGGCTACTGCCTGCCTCTCCGCCTCAAATGAAAAACCTCGACGTGGCCGCCAAGTTTATTCCGGCGAGGGCGATTGGTGGCGATCTCTACGATTTTGTACCCTATTCCCAAGGGCGATTGGGTATTGCGATCGGCGATGTGAGCGGGAAAGGCGCGCCGGCCGCCATTTATGCCGCCCTTGTAAGCGGGATTCTCCGCTCGCATGCCCCGATCGAGCCGGGCCCGGCGGAGATGCTCTCAGCGGTAAATCTTTCTTTAGCGGAGCGGCGTATTGCGGCCCAGTTCGTTTCGATCATTTATTCCGTGTGGGATGACGAAAAGCGGGAGTTGCTCATCGCAAATTCTGGGTTGCCGCGCCCAATCCATCTTCGTGATGGCAAGGTTAATTTCATCGAGGCCACCGGCTTGCCTCTGGGATTGTTCGATGTAGTCGAATACGACGAATTTAGCTTTAGAGCAAATCCCGGAGATTTGTTCGTGTTCTACAGCGACGGAATTCTCGACGCCCGCAATCGTCATGGGCATTCATTTGGACAGGATCGAGTGGCGGAGATTGTCGCCAACTGTTCGCAGAAATCGCCTGACTGTGTGGTGAACGACATCTTCAAGGCAGTTGCGATCCACGCAACGGGCGTCGACACTTTCGACGATCAGACCGTGCTGGCGATTAAAGTCAAAGCCGATCCCGGCCTGCCGCAGTGACAGTGGCTATGACTCGTCAGGGGCTCCGGCCACCCACTTTTGAGTATCGTGGCCGAATCGACAAAGAACTTTATTGCGAAAAAGTAAGATTGGCGGCATTGGCCGAGCGTTACGGTACTCCGCTGTACGTCTACTCGTCGCAGATGATCCGGCTACGGTTACAAGCCTTTGCTCACTCATTCGCGGCCTTTACTCACACCGTTTGTTATTCCGTCAAAGCAAACTCGACGCTGGGAATTCTGCGCCTGGTCGCCGCTGAAGGCTCCGGCTTTGACATCGTTTCGGGGGGAGAACTGCAACGTATCTTACGTATCGATCGCCATGCTGCAGAGCGCGCGGTATTTTCGGGCGTTGGCAAAACGGGCACTGAAATTGAGTTGGCTTTGCGCTCGAATATCATGTTGTTCAACATTGAGAGTGAGTCAGAACTTCACTTGCTCGCCGCAACCGCGAAGCGTTTGAAGAAGCGCGCCGCAATTTCGATCAGGGTCAATCCCGATGTGTCGGCAAAGACCCACCCCTACATTTCAACCGGTCTTCACCAGCACAAGTTTGGAGTACCGATATCTGAAGCCAGAACCCTCTATGCACAAGCCGCCAAAGAGCACTTCTTGCATGTCACCGGCGTGAGTGTGCACATTGGATCGCAAATTACCGACCTGAAGTCGTTTCAAGAGGCCATGGAGCGCGTAGCTGAACTGGTGCGAACGCTTCGTCATCAAGGTCACGAAATTGAGTTCGTCGATGCAGGCGGAGGATTGGGCATCTCGTACGAAGGAGCACAGACAGCTTTCGCGAAGCAGATTGCAGCGTACGCTCGCGCCATTACAAAGCCGTTACAGGGAATGAAAGTGCATTTGTTGCTTGAACCGGGCCGGTCGATCGTGGGGCCCGGCGGCACGCTTGTGACGCGAGTACTCTATCGCAAGACGAACCGCAAGAAGCGCTTCCTGATAGTCGACGCCGCCATGAATGACTTGATTCGGCCATCACTCTATGGTGCGTACCACGAGATAGTTCCAGCGAGACTCTCATCGCGAAACAAGAAAATGGAAACAAGCGACGTCGTTGGTCCGGTTTGCGAAACGGGAGACTTTTTCGCACGCGATCGTAAACTTCCTGTCGTGAATGAAAACGATCTGCTCGCAATTATGGATACCGGCGCCTATGGGTCTGTACTGGGGTCGAACTACAACACCCGGGGCAAACCGCCAGAAGTGCTGGTCGATGGAGCTGAGTACAAGCTCATCCGCCGGCGTGAGACGGTTGAGGATCAGCTTCGAATAGAAAATTAATCACGACAGTTCGAGCGATTCCAGAAAGTTTGTCACCGCTCGCAGCACGGGCTCCGGCTGTTGAATAAAAAGCGCGTGCCCAAGGTTCTTGAACTTCACGTGCGCATGATGGGGCAAGATTCGGGCGGCAAGCGCTGCATCGGAATCTGACATCAGCCCGCCCATTTGAGGAGCGCCTTGCAAGAGTAGAGTCGGGCAATTAATCTCGCGCAGAACTTTCTCTCCGTCCCACCCTTCCAGCGAAGAGCCATCGAGCGTCATCTCGTAAGTTTCAGGATCAACCATTTGCACGCAGCGAGCCCACGCCAGCAAGTAGGGCTCGTCGTTCCCGGGGAGCTCTCGAATGGCAAGCGATTCGCTCGTCCCCGGCACAGGCAGAATGATGCTGCCAATCTGTTTAGCGATGTGCTCTACGGAACCTCCGGTACGAGCCGCATCGCGCAGACCCGCGAAGAGCGCTGTATACATGGGATGGCGCAGGTCACGGCCGACGATCATGTTGTCTCCGAGAACTAACGCCCTCACCAGATCGCCGTGAGTCGATGCGATTGACATTGCCAGCATTCCACCTAGAGAGTGCCCGAAGAGAACGGCTGGTTTGCCGATGCGCTCACGCAAGAGCTTGGCTATGTCGCCTGAGAATTGAGGGCCGCGATATCCACGAGCCACATGAGAAGACTTGCCATGGCCGCGCAGGTCCGGAATGAAGATATGCCAACGCAAGCTGAAGGCAGGAATGATCGGCAGAAAAACTTGCCAGCGCCGTCCCAGCCCGTGCAGCAGAACGAGCGGAGGACCGTTCTGCGGCCCCTCCGCATAGTTGAGACTTACTTCACCCGTATCGAAAATGCGCTCAACGAGGCCGGGATTGGGCTCATGGGACGTTGTGGGTTCTTCGATTTCACGACTCATCTGTTACTTAGACCCCGGTTATTAAATCCCGGTTAATTAGATGCCGACCCGTTCGGTGCGGAATGACGCGGAACATTGGCGTCGAAGATCAACTTGCCTCCGACCCAGGTCTTGAGAACTTTGACATCGCGAATCTTTACTGGGTCGATTTTGAGCACGTCGTCGCTCAGCAAGACCATGTCTGCGAGCTTTCCTGGGGTAATCGAGCCTTTTTCTTTTTCTTGAAATTCGGCGTACGACGATCCCATCGTGTAGGCCTCGATCGCCTCTCGAATGGTTAGCTTCTGCTCAGGGAACCATCCGCCAGGATTTTTGCCGTCGAGCGTGGCTCGTGTAGTTGCGGCGTAAAGCGTGAGCATGGGGTTTAAGGGAGCAACGCTCCAATCGGTACCGAGGGCCAGTTTAACTCCATGGTCGAGAAAAGTCCGGAAGGCATAAGTACGAGAGGCGCGATCGTGACCGATTCTCCCTTCGGCCCAGCGGCCGTCATCGATAGCGTGATAAGGCTGCACGCTGGCAATAACCTTCAGCTTAGAAAAACGATCGAAATCTTTGGCCGCCATGTGCTGCGCGTGCTCGATACGCCAGCGACGTTCGCGAACGCCGTGCTGCCTTTCGATCTCCGAATAAATATCCAGGATGGCAGAGATTCCGGCGTCTCCAATGGCGTGCGTGCAGAGTTGAAGGCCCGCATCATCACCCCGCATCATGCGATCGCGCATGAGCGAGACAGGATGCATTTCATCCGAAAGTAGCCCACGATTGCCGGGTTTGTCAGAGAACGGTTCGAAAAAATAAGCTGTCGACGAACCAAGCGAACCATCGGCATAGCCTTTCAGCGCGCCGATGCGCAGGTAGGAGCTTCCAAAAGCCCGCTTGATGCCGATCTTCACCTGATCGTCGACCTGTGTGATCAGCGGAGCGGCATAGATGCGCGTCGTCAGTTTCCCTTCGTCGAGCAGTTCGTTGTAAATCGCCATATCCGCATAGTCGGGGTTCATGTTTTGAACACTGGTCACGCCCACTGAAGCAGCGTGTTCAAGGGCGCGCACTATCGCGTGGCGGCGGGGATCATGAGTTAGCGCGGGGACGGCTTTGAATAACATGTCTAGCGCGGCATCTTTCAGGCCGCCGGTTGGGTTGCCGTTCTTGTCGCGCATGATGACACCGCCATCCGGGTCGGGCGTCTGCGCGGTGATCCCTGCAATTTTCAGGGCGGCAGAATTCGCCAGCACCATGTGACCGTCGTATCTGCTGACAGCAACGGGAATATCGGAGGTCCCTGAATCGATAAGCTCCCTGGTCGGCATTTCAGCGGGAGTCCACTTCGTCTCATCCCAATCGCCATTCAACATCCACTCGCCTTTAGTCATCTTTGCGGCGCGCTCGCGGATGCGTCGGGCAAACTCCTGCGCGCTGGTTGCGTCGTTGAGCTGAACGCTGTCGAGTTGCAATCCGCCGTCGAGAAAGTGCACGTGAGCGTCGTTAAAGCCGGGCAGAAGGCGTTTGCCGCCCGCATCAACGACGTGAGTATGCGACCCTTTCCAGCTCTCGATCTGCTGGCTAGATCCCACAGCAACGATGCGTTCGCCAAGAATCGCTACGGCTTCGGCCTCGGGTTGAGAAGCGTCAACGGTCCACACATGTGCATTTTGAATAATGAGGTCGGCCGCCGGCTTAGCTTGGCCAAATGCGCTTGACGAAGCCGCAACGAGAACTACGAGCGTTAGACATCGTTTCATGAATGTTCCTTGCTTTGAGAATCGCGCTCAACGCTCGCCCCATTTAAGTTTAGTGGCCAGCACTTCGAAGAATGTTTTTTTGAAACGTAAAAGCTTGGCGGAGTGCTTCGCCTTCACGCATCGCACCACATCCCCATCTTGAACCGGCATTCCTACCTGTCCGTCGAAGCTGAGAAATGCTTCTTCCTTGCCGGTATTGACTCGAATCGCAATCTCCACCGTGTCTTGCACGACCACGGGACGATGCGTTAACCCGTGGGGAGATACCGGAGTCACTACGAGCGCGTGCACATCAGGGCTGACGATGGGCCCGCCCGCCCCCAACGAATACGCGGTCGAGCCGGTGGGAGTTGCGACGATCAACGCATCCGCGCGATAGCTCGAAATAAATTCTGAGTCGACGAATAATTCAAAGTGATTTAATCGCGCGATCGCGCCTTTGCTGATCACAACTTCATTTAACGCGGCGTGGCTCGCGACGGTCTCCTCCCCGCGAAGCAACGTGCCTCGCAGCATGGAGCGCACATCGACAATGTAGCTCTTCTTTTCGATGGCCTCGAGAGCGGGATATAAATCGGGTAGAGCGAGCTCGGTCATGAATCCCAGCGTGCCGAGATTGACTCCCAGGATTAACGTGCCCACCTCGGCGACGGCGCGAGTGGCAGAGAGCAACGTTCCATCACCGCCGAGCACCAGTGCGATGTCTGGAGAGTGCTGGGCCAACTGACTGCGGGGAACAAGCTTTGCGGCGGGAAAGTAAACGGCGCTCTCTTCGTCCATTATGACCGTATAATGCCGCTCTTCCAGCCACTCCTGGAGTTTCGGCAGAACGTCACTCAGATCGGGACGATCGGGCTTCGAGATGATAGCGACGATCTTTTTACTGTGTGAGTTTTCGAGGACCAAGGCCATTGTTTAGGGGCAGCGTCGCTTCAGCGCGCGAGTCTCACCTCGCGCCGGACTCCCGATTGTACCGAATCATCCTGGAGTGCGGGTCGCAAACGCCGCGTGCAAAAGAAATTCGCGATTGCCTTCACCGCCAAGAATGGGAGAATCGATGCATTCTATGGCGTTGGCGCCGAGGAGATTTAGAGCCGCTTCAACCCTGGCTACGGCTGCGCGCTGCGTCGATGCGTCGCGCACGATGCCGCCTTTACCGACGAGTTCCCTGCCCGCTTCAAATTGCGGTTTAACCAGGACCACAATCTCGCGGGCACGAGCTTGCGGTTGCGACTCCGGGAAGGCCGCTGCGATCACTGCCGGCAAAACAAGGGTCGCTGAGATAAACGAGACATCCATGGCAATAAAGTCGATGGGCTCGTTGACATCGGTTCGCTGAAGATATCTTGCATTGGTTTTTTCCAGCAGACGAACTCTCGGGTCATCGCGCAACTTGAGATGGAGTTGGCCGTATCCGGTGTCCACGGCCACGACTTTCTTGGCGCCGTGTTGCAGCATGCAATCGCTGAAGCCTCCGGTGGAAGCGCCGACATCAAGACACACTTTGCCACGGAGATCGATTCGCCAGTGCTCTAGGGCGCGTTCTAGTTTCAGACCTCCGCGGCTGACGTAACGAAGATCTTCTCCGAGCAAACGTACGACAGCTTCCGCGTTGACCGAGGCGCCAGCTTTCTCAATTTTTTGCTCGTCGACAAGAACTTTTCCGGCTAGAATCAGCGCCTGCGATCGCTCCCGCGATGGCGCAAGCCCTCTTTCCACGAGCAATTTGTCGAGCCTGAGTTTCACCGTGGGAAATCCCTTGCCTCCAACAATACGGTAAGCACCCTGGTCAGTGCAGACTGCTGAAAGTTCTCACTGGTATAGGGTTACGGAACGAACATCCGCATTTTCCACAAACTTTTCCACAGTCGTGTTGAAAACACTTGGCATTCACGGCCGCTGGAAAATTTGTCAATCGAATTCTATTGCGGGACTGCAAAAAAAACCGCCCCTCAGTGGGCGGCTCGTGATCCGAACAACTGCTTGTTGGAATTTTGCAGAAAAGTTTTATCCAGCAACTTCTTCGAGAAGTTTCTGATCGATGTCGAAATTTGCATGCACGTTTTGCACGTCATCATTATCTTCGAGCGCTTCGAGCAATCGAATCATCTGTGTAGCCTGATGCCCTTCAAGCTTTATGTAATTATCGGGAACCATGCTCACGCTGGATGAAACGGGAGTGATGCCGGCTTTCTTTACCGCTTCCAATACGCCTTCGTAGGCGCCAGGCGCAGTAAGAATTTCCCAGTTCTCGCCTTCGTCTTTCAAATCGTCTCCGCCCGACTCGAGGATGATGTTCATCAGGTCATCTTCTTTTGCAGCGGATTTCGGAATGACGATGTCGCCCTTCTTCTTGAACATCCAAGACACGGCTCCGGCCTCAGCCATGTTGCCGTTGTTTTTGCCGAAGGCGTGACGGATTTCACTGACAGTGCGATTTCGATTGTCGGTAGAAATTTCGGCGAGCAGCGCGACCCCGCCAGGGCCGTAGCCCTCAAGCGTGAACTCTTCGTAGGTGAGCCCGGGCAGTTCGCCGGTACCGCGCTGGATGGCGCGCTTGATATTGTCAGCGGGCATGTTCTCAGCCTTAGCGGCGAGAATGGCGGTACGGAGGCGGGGATTCATATCTGGATCGCCGCCGGATTTCGCTGCCATCGCGATTTCCTTTATCAGGCGGGTAAAGATTTTGCCACGCTTGGCGTCGAGTGCGCCTTTTTTATGTTTGATTGTTGCCCATTTAGAATGCCCGGACATAGCAATTACCTCGTGTTGGTCATTGTAGAACGAGAACAGAAGTTGAGAAGGTTCTCGGAATTGTGCGTCCGCCCGCGGAGGAAATCACTGAATCAGCCTCGATGTAAAACGTTCAGGCGAAAGAAAATTATAGCATGGGGAGGATGGCGGATATTTAGCTTATTCCGGATCATTCCCGATCAGTCTTGTACCATCAACTTGCACGATAAACGTAACGTTTTGGAGCCACTGCCGCCCGAACCGCCCCCGAGCACTCATGCGGCGGGAGCCGCGAGTGGTCAGTTTCATAATCAATTCTCTGCAGAATTAAAAATGGCGGGCCGCACTCCGCAGCCCGCCATTTGTGATGCGTATACGACTCGACGATCATTACGACTAATAGTCCTAAAAGGATTAAAACAGATCCGGAAGCACCGCTGTCTTCTCCATCTGCACCGACTTCAGCGAGTTAGGGCTGATGCCGAGTTCGCGCAAAATGGTGGGGGCAACCTGGGCTGTCGTGACCGGTGTTTTCAGAACCGTCGACTTGAACGACGGATTAGAAACAATCAGTCCTACATTCGTATCGCCGAAGCTGAAGCCTCCGTGCTCGGCATTCTTTTTCTTTGAACCGGTGTAAATCGTGCCGTAGATGGGCTGCACGATGACGTCTGGGGTGCGGCTGTCAGCGGCAGGATCGTTGAATTTGAGTTTCAGTTCGACGCCGCCCATCACCTCTTCGATAAATAAGGCAACGGAGTTGGCGTCGAGGAAGTTCTTTACCTGTTTACCGGTGACGTCCTGACCCTGCAACCAGATCAAGGCGACGTCATCATCCTGCACAAGGCCGCAAGGGCCAGTTGTGCAATTATTGGCGTTGGCTATGGCCATTCCAGCCGCGCTGCTGCCGCTATTTGGAAGGCCGGCGACCAGGTCCGCAAAGTGGCCAGGCTTGTTCACCTTCGCCGGATTGATTGGGGATTGCCCGTGCTTCGCAGTAACAATGAATAAAGTCGACTCGTAGAGACCCTGCGCTTTGAGTGCTTGGATCATCTTGCCAAGCGCCGCGTCCGTCTGTTGAAAAGCGTAAGCGAGAACCGCGGTGGGCGTGCCAGAGCCATTAACGTAGCCTCCGGGCTGCTGGTTTATTGCTGGATTCGTATCGTCAACGCAGCTGCTATCGAAATTGTCAGTCACCAGTTTCTGGCCGACGCTTACTGCCTGGAAGTTCATTCCGAATACTTCCGGTACTCCCGGGGAAGATTTGCCGTCATGGCTCAAACCATTGATTTCGTTGATGACTGCGCGGACTTTTTTGTAGTCGTTCTCCACGGTGCAAACAACGCTGTGCGTATTGTCGAAACCATTGACGTTCGTGATTTCTGGAGTAAAAAGATCATCCACGCCGGCGCCGGAAGGTCCATTGACCACATCGTAGGCCGGATGCTTGTCGGCCCAGGCGGTACGGCCTCCGTGGGCTTTGACTACTTCGAAAATCGTGTTGGTTCTAAGCGCGTCATGCGGATAGAGCGGAACGCAATTGCCGTGCGCGTCGCGCGCGCGGGGCAGTTTAGCAGGGTCGATCACGTTTTCGGAAACATTGTTCTTGGTGTATTTGTCGATGCTTTCGTCGAACACCATCATGTTTCCGGCCGGCCCCGAGCAGGTAATGTTTGTGGGATCGAAAATGGTGCGGTCGTAGCTGACGTCGTAGAAGAGACCATGGCTAAGGGGAGATCCACCGGTCACAAGAGCGAGAAGGCCGGGGAAGGAATCGGTATTCGATGGGGTCTTAGCGTTGCTGTAGGTCACACCGTGGCTGGCAAGTTCGGCCATCGCAGACTGCGGATTTTTGGAGACGTAATTTGCTACGTCAAGCGCATGCAGGCCGTCGACGCTAATGAGAAGTACATGCTTGATGTTTTCGGATTGAGCGGTTGCCGCTGTTGTGACGCACGACAACGCAGCCGCCGCAAACAAAGCGGGGAGAACGGAACTGATTTTCACGGATGTAGCCTCACGGATGTAGCCTCCTGGAGGAATCGGACTCTGGAGAAGAGTATTGAGCCAGGCGTCAAGGTGGGTTAATGCTCTGTGAATAGAAGATTAAAAGACTGTGAACGGCGGTCGGGCGTGGGACCCAAGAATCTTCACGAAATTACTTCCAACCGTTAGAAGGGGGGATTTTTTGAAAGACCTGCCTTTTCCGCATCCTGTCTCGCCTTGAAGGCATAGACCACCGCCAGCAAGGGGGGCGCAATGAGAAATCCCCAGAACGGAATTACAAAACCGAGGACAAGCGGGGCTAAGATTGATGCCCACATAGGGACACGGACTGTTCTCCTCATGATGTAGGGCTGTAGCAACAAGCCATCGACCACGACGATCACAGCGTACAAAATGAGCACGTAGAGGGGATGCTGCCAGTCATGCCAACGCAGGGCTGCAGAGAGAACCGGGCCGAGTAGCCCCAGAATCGGACCGAAGTGGGGGATGATTTGTACCGTCGCCGCCAGCGCCGCCCACACAGGTGCCCAAGGAACTCGGATGATCGACAGGCCGACGAACCAGAGAATACCAACGGCAATGGAATTTTGCATCTGCGCGATGGCCCAGCGCTTGAGCGCAGAAGCGGTGGTGCGGACGTGGTCGGCGGCGGGCATCTTAGAGTCGCGAAGCTTTCTGAAATCAGATTTTCATCAGGTATCAAATTCAATGATCGAGCCGTGATCGAACTCTCTCCAGAGCCTACGCAGCCGAGACTGATTACATGACGCTGTGATCCAACGAAAATTTCTGTGCAAATTCGGGCGGCAATGCAGGGGTTGCGCCTGCTTGTGAGCACACGTAGTAGGCAACCTGATTAGCGATGGAATTGATTTCGTCCAGGTTCTTTTTTTGCAGTAATCCCAAGACCATGGCGGCGGTAAATGAATCGCCGGCTCCGATGGTATCGACGACTTTCACTGGCTTTGAGGCGTAATCGGACCAACTGCCTTCGTCGTCAATCACTTCGTCGTTAGTCATTTCGTGGTTAGTCACTCCGTCAGTCACTCTTCGATAAAGAAGGCTGCCGTTCGGGCCGCGTGTCAGCGCGACCACTTGCAAGTCAAATTGCGATGCAAGGCTCTGGAGTTGATTTTCCGTCGACCCGCTTAGCGCAAACATCTCTGCCACTGTGGGAAGCTCGTCATCGTTCAACTTCATCACGTTCGCAAGTTGCAAAGAACGCTCGATCACTTCGCGTGAATAAAAGTTTTGCCGGAGATTGATGTCGAATACGCGAAGCGACGTCCGCGAGGCTGCGGATATAAGTTGTTCGACTGCGCGTCGCGAAGTCTCCCCGCGCTGGGCAAGGCTGCCGAAACAAATGGCGTCGGCGCTGGCCGCCAGGCCAATCGCCTCGTGTGTGGCTTCCATATAGTCCCAGGCCGCATTCTTTTGGATAGTAAAATGAGCGAGTCCGTCGCCGGATAACTTGACGGTCGCGGTTCCGGTTGGAGTTTTTTCGTCTACCTGAATCGCGCCCGACCGTATGCCCATTTTGCGAAAGCGCCGGATGATTTCGCGGCCACGATCGTCATCGCCAACGCGAGTGATCACGTAGGCGTGCGCTCCGAGCGCATGAGAATGGTAGGCGAAATTTGCAGGCGCGCCCCCCAGCTTTGGACCGGTCAGTAGCAAATCCCAGAGTACTTCTCCAACGCCGACAATTTTGAAATTCATCAGATCTATTCGATGCTTAGTTGAACTGGACGTCCGCATCACATTGCGAGGATTCAATCCGCACCGCAACGATATACACATTGCGAACGGCGGGCAAGATCGCGTGCACCTTCTAGCCATGAGTCGGTGGAGCGGCACCCGCCAAACTCGGATCGTGCTATACTCGCCGCGAATCGGGCGGCCTCATATCGATGCCCCTCGTATCCCTCCCCCAGAACTTTCCCGGGAAACACAACAGGTTTTAAAAATTTCAATCAGGAGCGTAAAAATGAGAAGGACAACTCTGTTGCTTATCTGCATTTGCAGTCTCCTTGCTGTGGCGTCGGCTTGGGGTCAGGAAACAAAACATTCGCGACCAGGAATTTTGGGATACTTCGATCCGCAAACCGGGGCATTTCGTCCCGTGCCCGCGCCGATCGAGGAGGTTGAGGCTCCTGCTGCAGCGGTATTTGGAGGGACCATCACTGTAACGCTCACGATCACAGTAAAGTCCGTCGCGATCACTAGTATCTCGTGCACTGCGGACACGACCGTCTCCGATGGCAGCGGCAGCTTTTGGACAGAAACAGATACAGTCTCGGCCACCGGGACGGGGGCAACGCGCACCTGCAAAATGACGATTCCATATTCATGGGGTCTTGTCTCGGGGGCAACTGACATTATGCAGACGTCGTATTCAGTCTTCGCAAGCGGGGGCACGGCAACTTCGATAAACCAGCGCTCGAGTTCACATAGCCCCTTAGACTCCCGCAAAGTTCCCCCCAACGGAACAACCACCGCTCTGACGGCGAACGTGACTATTTAAAAACCAGTGCAGTCGACTAATCGGGCGAGCTAGTTGCGGCTCGCCTTTTCATTTCAAGGCACTCGCGTGAAGGCACTCGCGTGGGCCTGTGCTCCCAGAGGCCAATCGCACGCTTGCCGAACTTGAACTCCGTCTGGCTTGAACCCCTCTGATTGACCGTGTATAAACGTAGGAGGCGCTGAGCGGCTGCCTCTCCAAGTACAATAAGAGAGATTCGAAGTACAGCGCAGAGTTATGCCCGGCAGACTTGGATCGTCCCTCGAATAGTCGCAACCAATCGGTTTACCGCGGAAGTGGTGGAATTGGCAGACACACCATCTTGAGGGGGTGGCGCCGAAAGGCGTGGGGGTTCAAATCCCCCCTTCCGCACCAAAGCTTTTTGTAAGCTTTAGATTTTTGGAGTATTTGCGAATGACTATTTTGATCACAATTGTTCACGTTATTGTGTGCCTCTTTTTGATTGGGGTCGTACTGCTGCAGAGCGGCAAGAGCGGCGATTTGGCGGCTGCTTTTGGTGGACAGGGCAGCCAGACCGCATTCGGTCCTCGCGGAGCCGCTTCGGTTCTTTCGCGCGCGACCACATGGTCGGCCATCATCTTTATGGTGACCTCGATCACGCTTTCAATTTTTGCTGCGAGAAAGACCGGTCCGGCTTCGGTACTCTCCGGCGTGAAACCATCGCAGACCCAATCGAAGCCGCAAACTACTACCCCGGCGGCGCCTCCGACCGTGCCTCAGGACCAAGCGCCGAAGCAGAAGTAAGCGTGCTGGGCGGACCCCTGTGCCCGCCCGCTTATCTCAAGAACGGATTCCCTTCTCTCTCTTCCCCTATGGTAGTTTGCTGACCGTGCCCCGGAGTGACGATCGTCTCGTCGGGCAGAGTCATCACTTTATTGTGCAGCGATCGTAGAATCTTCTCGTACGATCCTCCCGGCAAGTCGGTACGGCCAATGCTTCGCGCGAAGAGAGTGTCCCCCGCGATGAGCATTTTTTCCGCCGCAAAATAGAGGCAGATGCTGCCCTCTGTATGTCCCGGAGTATGTAAGACGTTTGCCAGAATGCTTCCTGCCCTCAGCGTTTCTCCGTCGGCGATGTTGCTTTCGATGACAACCTCGCCCGGCGCTGGCATTCCAACCCATGTCGCCTGGATATCCAACATCTTCAATAGGGGGTAATCGTGCTCGTTAATCAGGATGGGCGCGCCGGTTTTCGCGCGGAGTTTCATCGCTCCTCCCACGTGATCGATGTGGGCGTGCGTAATAACGATTTGTTTGACGTGAAAGTTGTGCTCGCGCAACACCGTCAGAACATCATCGATATCATCGCCAGGATCAATGACCATAGCGTCGCGACTGGTTTCATCGCCGATGATGGAGCAATTGCATTGAAGCGGGCCGACAGGAATGATCTTGTGAATCATTCCTTTATTCTCGCCCAGCGGAAACTTATTCTCCACTGTCGCAAAATGAGTCGGGGCCTTTCGGACAATCTTGAGCGAGCATCGTATCGCTCGTTAGATCTTTACGAAGCCAGCACTGATTGCCCGGCGGTCTGGTCCGATCGAAACCTCAGCAGCGCGGCGATGTTGCCAGCACGATCCAACGCCTCATGATCTTTTAATGCAAACAGTTCAATATCGCGGCGGATGGCGATAGGAATGATCGCGTCGCATACGTCGGCCAGCTCGCGAGTCCCATGTCCGCAAGCCGCACACGTCGCGACGAGGTGGGCATCCAGATGTCCGCAGTGCGGACATTCCACCGCCGTAGAGGAATAATTTTCTCCCAAAAAGAGGGTCTGCACCTCTCCCGCTTCAAGCGCCTGCAGCACTTTCTTCAGTCCTGCCACTCCGCGGCCCTTTGCTTTCGCGAGTTCGAGGGCATGTGCGACTTTGGACGAACCTTGCTGATCAATCCATTGGCTCAGTACGCCGGCAGCGCGTGCGCGAATTTCGTCGTTAGAAACACTGGCAACGTCGTGTGAAAACCGCCCAATGACCCTTTCCTTCACATAAGGATGAAGCTGAGACTCGAACTCTGGCCAGTTCGCGTCCTGGCACCCGATGACGAGCCTCTCCCACAGGCCTTTGTCGACCTCAACGAGCAGGCGTTCTGAAATTGCCTTGAAATGCTGCAGTGCCTCTTCGGCAACGCGGCGTTCCGCATGACCGCCTTCGTAGCCGTTGTATCCGTAGCTGGAGGCATTGCGCGAAAGCATATGGACGATCGCTTGACGCTCGCGAAGGTGGTCGTGGCGCAAATCAAAAAAGCGTGCCCTCTGTCGATCGACCACCGCGACGCAAAGAGCGGACTGGGCACCGAGCACCGTTGCCAGAGGCTTGAGTTGAAAACGCGATTGCAGATGAATCTGAGTCGACGCCAGGTGCGGCGGGAGATCGTATTCCTTCCAGAATTGCCGCGCAGCACAAGCGAATACAGCTTTGCCCTGCGCGCCGCTGCGGAGACTACTTGCAAGTTCGAGAACACGCTCAAGATCGGCATGTACAAAACCATTTTTATTCTTGGCTTCCTCGCTTTTCAGGGCTTGCTTGACCAGATCCTTAGCAACGATGGCTTCGCGCCGATGGGAACGGTTTTGCGGTGGTTCAGGCTGAAAGTAAAAACTCACCGCGCATTCATTCTTGTTGTTGTCCGCCTGAAAATCCGCCAGCTCACGGAGTTCTTCCCGAGTCATCGTTCACGCTCCTGAAAAATATTGTTATGCAATCCTGCGTCGAGTTTTGACCAAACTGTCATTGTGAAATTCCTGAGCGATAGACGGCGCAGAACGAATACAAGTGCGGGCCCGCTGCATCGATTCGATAACCGCCTCCACGTGCAGTCCCGTAATGGCGGCAATTTCTTCCAAAGTAAATCCTTCGATTCCGTAGAGCA
>JAYVCW010000378.1:0-6310 GCA_043749775.1 Acidobacteriaceae bacterium
AGGTGTCGGGGACGCGGCGAGGGTCGATAACGACTCGTTCGGGACGGGGCTCGAATTTGGTGTGGCGAAGATTGGTGGAGGCGGTCTGGAGGCCGTAGAGAACTGACCAAGAGGCCTCCGCCGTTATTTGGAGTGCTTTATATTCTGCAAGCCATTTGAGGCAGATAGCCCGCCAGTCCTTGCCCTTCATTCCCGAAACCTTAGCAGCCAGCAAATCCATTAAATGAGCGTCGGCCTTGACGTTTTCCTCCATAAGCATCCATCATTTGCAAAGATGAGCAGAATATCCCTTATGGCAATATCGTCTGGGTTGCCCTTAAGCTGATCCATGAGGTGGCACGGCTGCCGCTCCCTTTTCAGCAATTGGGTCGGCCAAATCCGTGAACGGAGGTTCTTGTAGAGCCTTGCGGGATGTAAACGACATCAGCGCTTGCGTCCACGGCTCTAGCGCCGGCTGAACCATGTACGATTGCAGGCGGGTTGCTGAATAGACTTGTTGGGCCGATCTCAATCACGGCGATGTCCAGTCCCGACGGATCGCGGAGACTGGCGGGATTGTTCAGTGCGTACGCGTGAAATTGGCCGAGGCACAAGTTCATCAAAGCTTGTCAACGAATTTCAAGAAGCACTCCAATATGGCGCTAAGCTTAGCAGGATCGCCGGCTCCTATAAACTCCCCATCCTTCTTGAAACACCGCAACCAATCCGTTTCGCCTTTGTCTGTCTGTATTCGGATTATTCCGGCACGGCTCAAGCCGTGCCCTTTCAAAACGGATTTGTGTGGCTAGCTTCATCCGTGGGTTTAGAGAAATAATAGGGGACAACCGGGACATTCCCTGCTTGAGCTCAGGAAACGTCCTGTTGTCTGTCTTCGTGTTATCGCCGGCACGGCTGAAGCCGTGCCCTTTCAAAACGGATTTGTGAGGCGAGCTTCATTCTTTAGCGGCTAAACTGGGATTGAAATACAGCTGCCACGCCAGCAATCACGAGAACAATCACGAGGGGTATCAATACGAACATCGCTATTCGTACTAAGCGAGTCGCCTTCTTTTGCATCTCAATTGCGCTCTGCTGGTTCGTGAGACCGACTTGCTGGTTCTTGACAGCCTCTTTGTAGTTTTCCATATGCAGCTTTTGCAGGTCGCGGATTTCCTGCAAGAGTTTCACTACTTCTTCATCAGCCATAATTCTTTGTCCCCCTTACTTTTCTGGTCGGCTTCTTCGTCTTGCCCGGGGCCCGTCTCTCCGGTGGAGTTTATAGCGCTGCTCGCACCGTCAAGGCGTGCCCTTTCAAAACGGATTGTGAGGCGAGCTTCATCCGTAGGTTTGGAGAAATAATACGGGACACACCGACGTTCCTGCTTGCGGTGAGGAACGGCCCCGTTGTCTGTCTTCGCTATTTCCGGCACGGCTGAAGCCGTACCCTTTCAAAACTTTCCGACACGGGTCAAGGCGTGGCCTTTCAAAACCGGACTTGGCGATCCTAGAAGCGCGAGGCGTCCTGCGACGCCGTGCTGCGAGACGGAAGGCTAATTGCGGCATTGATTCCGTATGGCAGTGCATAATGCCTTCCGGCGCGGATTTTTTCGATAAGCGGTTTGGTATCAACTGATTATGTACGCTTGCCGACAATGTCTCTCCGAACTCCAGGGCCCGGCAGAGCAGTAGGGTGAAAAATGTACTTGTATGTAAATCATTCCCAGTTGGACCCGATCGCCGAGGAGATTGTACTAGGGTGTTTCCTGTACGTTGCAATAAAAAACACGGTACATGATCGCCAGAAACACTTTATAAAAGCCTATTTTGCAGCAAAAATCACTAGAAATCGCGTTTTCCACGTTTTGTTACGCCGAAGAGGCGATTTTGGCCGGGTGCATGCACAAGGATAAGGCAAATAACCTATCCGGATCGAAGTGGAGCCAAAATCCCTTAAGTTTTTTGAACTGGCTCAGTCCGGTGTGATGCAGCTTTTATGGAAGAAAACGTCGGCCAAACCGTACCGAGGGAAGAACAGATCGTCGAGCTCCTGCTACAGGGGTGCGACAACGCTGAGATTGCCAAGGACCTCCATATTGCCGAGCGTACCGTGAAAGCGCATTTCAACCGCCTCTTTGTTCGCTACGGCATCCAGGGCGGAATCAAGCGAGTCAAGCTCGCGACCTTACTTTATAGGAGACAGTTATGTTCGGAAAAGGCAGAGCCAACACAGCGCCAAGCGAGCGCGAGCACCTCATCATCCGGCGCGTAGCCGAAGGCTGCAAGAACAGCGAAATCGCCCAGGATTTAGGTACGACGGAACACGTGGTTAAGAATTACCTGCGCCTGATCTACGACAAGCTTGGATTGTGGAATCGCGTTGAACTCGCGCTGTGGTATGTGGCGCGCCAGCACGAAGGTTTGGCCGTAGCTTAGTTTTTAAGTGCGGTGCGTAGTCCCCGCTACGCACCGTTTTCAGTAACCACCGCATTCTTACAGAATCTTCCCCTAAAATTTATCGCCAAATTTTATAGCAAATAAGAAGAGACGGAGCTTAGGCCCCGTCTCTTCTTTTTGTTTTTTTGTTTATCAGCCTTGCCTTAGTACATTTCTTCGCGCGAAGAGACGACCTGGTAGTGAAGGTCGTTCATGAGATTCGCCCAGCAGCTGTTGTATTGAATGGCATTCGTACCGCCGCCGTTCCATGAGAAGGAGGATGACCCCAGGGTTGAGAGCTGAGTAAATGGGGCGGTGTGGCTATTGGTGTTGGCGATAAAAAGCGAGCCGTTATATTGGCTGTTGCCGCCGCCGCTCTCCGAAAAAATCCCTTGGCCCACGACGAGAATAAGTCCGTTGAAGCTGGAGTTTCCGGTGACGTTAAGCGTCCCTGTAACGATCAGCACGCCTGATCCGCTGGTCAAGTTGTAGTCGCCGTTGACGTAAGTGATTTGTGGGGATGCGTCCGTACCATAGGTGCCAATGCTGCATCCGGGCGATGCCGTCGTTATTCCGGTCGGGAACACGCCGCCGATGCCGCAGTTAAGCTGGTTGTCCGCTCCATTAGCCAGCGCCGATACCATGTTGTTGAGCTGCTGCGGATTCGACCACAATCCGCCTAATGCGCCGGTTCCGCCCGCGTCCGTACCTTCATCGATCACGTTGGGAGTTGTGCCCCCGGAACCCGTGTAGTTCCCCTGCCGACTAGCGGGAATCGCGGACACTATAGTCGACGCTGCGGTAGAGCTGCCCGCTGCAATAGCGGGAGCCGAGGCCGGTGTCGTGGTGGAGCAGGCGGGCCCGCCAGTGTATCCGGTGGTGCCGCTGTTATTACCGTTGATAAAAAAGTTGTTCGAGCTTGGCGCGTTGGGGATCACCGCTCCTGTCCCAGCCATCGCCAGTCCCGCTGGCGGCGGGGTGAAATTGATCGCCGCGACCTCATACTGGCCAATGCGACGGCTTTGCTGCGGCGTGATCGCTAACGATGTTACGATATAAATCGGAGCGACCAGAAGGCCGGCAGTCTGAGCCTGAGCGCACGTGGTGTAGGCGCCGAGGCTCGTAACCACGACTTCGCGGCTATTGGCCGCGTCCCAGCAAACCTGTCCTGTTGTTGAAGCAGAAGAATTTACCGACGCATTGTAGATTGTATTATTCTGCTTCATCGTGATACGAACCCACTTATATTTCAAAGCGGAAGATGTGCCCGTATAAGGTGCGGTGCTTGCCACGGTGGTGACTGCTGTGGCCGGAACTGCCCCGCCAGAGCCGCACGGCGTGGCAAGGTTCAGCGGCACGCTGAGTCCGGTCATGGTGGCGAAGGTTTCGTGGCAAAACTCGTCATCAAAGTAGGCGTTGCCGTAAGTCTGCGGAGCAATCGTTTCAGAGCCCGTGGGATTGGTAATGTAAACAACGGACCCAGCCGTTGCGTTGGTCGGCGTAACTGTCGGCAGAGTTAGTGGCGTCGGAGCATTGGCACGCATCCGGTCGCGCGCCTCTTCAAGACCTGCGCGCATCGCGAAGAAAGCCTGCTGCGTATCGCGGTAGTTGGCATTGATCGAGGTTTCGGTCGTCGACATATAAATCATGCCCATGCCGATGGCTGAAACCAGAAAAAGCGCCAGCAGCACGATCAGAAGCGCCATACCACTTTCTTTCCTGCGAATTTTATTGCCCATCTCGCGCTTGTGCATAGTGTGTGGTCTCCCTTCGATCGATTCGCCGCTTCTAGTTATTCACCAGGCGAGCATCGCCCACCAGGGTGGTAACTGGTCGAACCTTAGTCTGCTGGTCCACTCCGGTGGTTGCGTCGCCAAGCAGATTGAGCGTGATGCGAATCGTCTTCACGCAATTGTTGTTGGAGGGCTGGCAGTTCAAAATAAGGGAGTTGGCAGTAGTGTTGGTGTTTAAACCAGGATTGATCTGGATAATTCCGCCGTTCTGGTCGTACGCCTGGAACACCGGATAGTCTTTAAAACTGCTGACCGCGGCGTAGTACGCGGTGTTGGTTGCGCCCCACGCCGTATTGCCGGAAATCGAAACTCCGCCGCCGTAGGCGCTGGTCCCGGTCGGTTGGCCGGAGTTAACGATGTTTTGCAGCTCCTGCGTCCAGACGACCGCCTGATTCTGCGAATCGAAGGAGGCCGATTTCTGGACCTGACTGCGGCGGATCGAGCAGGGGCAGGTTCCCGTGGGAGGATTGTTGCCCGCGGAGTCAATGAGCACGTACTGAACCGAATCGACTTGTCCATCGCCGTCCACGTCGCCCTCAAAAATGATCTTTGTGTTGTCGAGGTAGACAATCCCCGCCGCAACGTAAATGCTGTTCCCCTCGGTCGTCGCATTGTCAGCCGGGCAGTTGTTTCCGAGGGTTGAGACCATACGGCAGTTGGGATAGCCGGCCTGGTGCAAATCGCGTTCGAATTCGTCGATGAATTCGCGCCCTTCCTGCACCAGATTGACTCTGACTTGTTCCGCCTGGCTACGCTGCATAGAAGTGTTGACAACCCCGAAAATTGCCGCCAGCACGATCGTCAGAATGGCGCACACGATCGTCATTTCAAGCAGTGAGAAACCCGCCTGCCGGCGAAGCGATTTTTGTCGGCCTAATTTTCTTCGCATATCGATTCCGTTAAAACCAACCATCTTTCTGCCCTGCTCTTTTTCTGTGCTCACCATCTGTGCTCACCATGCGCTGTTCCGCAATCAATTCCGCAATCAAATTAGAAGCTTTGGCTCTCGATCATGGTCCGCAATGTCGACGGTTGTGAAAAAAGCATTGCATTCGTGCCATTGATGTTGGCCGTTAGCCGCGAAGAGACGGTGAGCAGGCTGAGCCGGCTCGCCGATCCAGCGGGTATCGAGCTGTTCGCGTCCATGATGTTCCAACGCACTTCATACATGTCGCCGCCGCAGGTCTGGTACATCATGGCGTAGCCGGTCGTGCTCGCGGTCGCAAGCGTCGGGGTCGCCTGCGTCCAATCGATGTCGCCCACAACCTGCGATGCTGTTCCGGTTGTAACCAGATTGGCGCCCGCTCCGTTGGCGGCAAACGTCCCCTGCACGATCGAAGCCTGGTGGACGCTTGCACTCGTCGCGCAGTCGTTAATACTCACGAATCCAGTGTTCGGATAATTCTTTAGAGTGGCAAACGTTTCCAATATCTCCTGATCGAGAATGGTTGCCCCGTTATCGCGCTTGTTGCGCGTATTCGATTCCATGCCGGTGATGATCATCACCATCGACCCCAGCAATCCAACCGAAAGAATCGCCATGGCGATGGTCAACTCAATCAGGCCCATTCCGCTCGCCCGGTCACGCGGCGACCTTGGTGAAAATTTCGTAGATGAAATTTTTCGATTGGACATTCTGTTCCTCGATTGCCTGTCCCTAAATTGCCTGTTCCTCAATTGCGTGTTTCTCAATTGCGTTGTACCCAGTTGCCGGATCCATCGCTCGTCCAGATCTGGATGCGGCCGCCTGCCGTCACAATCACTGCCGCCCAGGAGGTGTTTCCGGTAATCGTCGTGTTGGAGAAGAAGGTCGCGTAGCCTACACCGTTATTCTGCGGGCATACCGGGGTAGCGATCGCACAGGGTAAACCGCGCGCGTTGAAACTCGGAAAATTTGGCGACGTGCCGAATGTGCAACTCGAACCGCAGGTCAACGTCGCTTCGTTCGGAGCGCCGCTGCCCGTCCCGAGGTGGTAGGTGATCTGACTACCGAGCGGCAGTAGAGGGTCCCCCGCCGCGTAAGAGCCGCCTTGAGCGTGCACGAAAAAGGCGTTTTCGCCCGTCGGCAGTGTCGTGCTGGTCACGGTGTAATTGGTATTCTTCTT
>JAYVCW010000379.1:0-6993 GCA_043749775.1 Acidobacteriaceae bacterium
AGTGCAGCGGATCTGGCGACGCGAAGGGCTGAAGGTACCGCAGAAGCAGCGGCCACGAGGACGGTTGTGGCTTGGGGACGGCTCGTGTGTGCGGTTGCGATCGGAGCGAGCGAATCATGTATGGAGCTACGACTTTGTGAAAGCGCTCTGCATGTTCGGCGGTCAGCCATCGGCCATCTTTGGTGATGCCAATCCGCACCACTATACTTGCTCTTATCAATGTTTGAAGTTTGCATTTGCCGCTTGACAGCGGGGCCAAACAGATGTTCAAATCGCGCTGCTCCGAAACGTGCGGCGCACTCGTCTTCTCCCCTGGCGCTTACACCTCGGAACTTTCATCAAGAATTCTTGTTTTTGGGCCATCTGTCAGCCTTTCGGATCTGATGTCGGCCTATTTGTCGATAGAAAATTAAGCGCTCTAAAGGACGTACCTCTACCTCGGTTAGAGCGCATATTTACTTGCCGCGAGGACTCTCGAGCAAGTCTGTATCTCACCAGGAGTGTTTATGAACGTGAATCGAAGTTTCCAGGCAAAGTCTTTGCTACTGATTTTTGTTTTTGCAGCCACAAGTCTCGCGACGGCGCAGCAGAATAAGAAGAGCGCGCCCGCTCCAGCGCCCCACGCATCGGCGCCGAGCCGTCCAGCACCCCCACACGCGGCTCCGCCGCAACGCACCAGCGGAGGCGGCACTGCACAGCGCCCCAGCCCTGGTTCATCCAACGCGAGCAGGCCAGGCCCAGGTGGATCCAATGCCGGCAGACCTGGCTCGGGAAACAATAATGCGGGCCGGCCCGGAGCGGGTGGCGGCAATCGAGCCGGAAATAGTAACAGCGCGGGGCGACCCGGCCCCGGTGGCGGCAATCGACCCGCCGGCAACAACGCCGGTCGACCAGGAGCAGGTGGATCAAACCGTCCGGGCGGTGGTAACAACGCGAACCGTCCCGGAGCGGGCGCGAATAATCGTGGAGCCGCCGGAAGCACGAACCGTCCGGGCGGAGCAAACGCGAACAACCGAGCAGGCGTCGCAGGCAATCGACGGCAACCTGCAGGCACGCGCAACGTCGCGTTGAAGGGGGGCGGCAGTGCCAACTTTAGAAAGAATGGCCAAGTCCGGTCCATAAAAACCAAGAGTGGGATGACCATAAATCACGGCGTGCATGGCGGCCGCCGCATCGAAGGCACACATAACGGCCGTAGAGTAGTTAGCTACGGTAGGCACGGAGGCTATAGCCAGCGGGCGTACTATCGTCATAACGGGCGAGAATACTCGCAGCGCACGTATTACGTTGGTGGTCGATACTACGCCTACGGTTACCGCAATTATAATTACGGCGGTTATCCGTATTACGGGTACGCTCCTTCGTATTATTACGGGCCAGCCTATTACGGATGGGCTTATAACCCTTGGCCCTCGCCCGTGACCTACGCTTGGGGATGGGGAGGGTCGCCATGGTATGGCTACTACGGGGCTTACTACCAGCCCTATCCGGTCTATCCGACGGCTGCATTCTGGCTCGCTGACTACCTGATCGCTGCCCATCTTCAGGCGGCATATCAAGCCCAACAAGAAGGTGAGAACGGCGAACTCGTCCCTCCCGCGATTCGTAATGCGTCTTCGGATGAAATCGCGGCGTTGTGGTCAACCGATCCTCTTGTCGCCTCGAAACTACAAGCTACTTACGGCGCCTACATGTTGGGCGGTGGGGCGGCTCCGGAGAAAGATAGCGGCACCGGCATGAGCAAAGAGGTGAAACAGGCCATCGCCGACGAATTGAAAAATGAGATCGCGGCGGAGAAAGAGGCGGCGGCAAGCGGCGGGAAAGACTTGGGCTCGGGCGGGGAGCAGATTCCGGCCGCGCTCGATCCGAAGATTCGCATTTTCGTTGTGTCTGCGGATGAAGACCTTACGACCTCGGACGGTAACGAATGTGGATTGACTGCCGGCGACGTGGTCGAGCGAACCGGCGATAAACCTGACGACGAAAGGATGGTCGACGCAACTGTCAAGAGCAGCAAGAAAGACGAATGTGCTGTCGGTGCCACAGTCGGCGTGTCGGTTGAAGATTTGCAGGAGATGCATAATCAACTGCGGATTCAGATGGACGCCGGCCTCAAGGAACTCGCCGACAAACAGGGAAAGAACGGGCTCCCCGCTGCTCCCGACACCAAGACCCAGGCCGGAGAGGTTCCGGCACCCGCACCTGACAAGGGAGTAAGCAGCGATCTTCAGCAACAGCAAACTGAGGCAGATCAGGCTGAGGCGGAAGCAAAGCAATCGGCGAACTGAATTCAAAGGGGCTGGGGAGACGAATAAATTCTTTCGTCTTTCCCACCTCGAGGCTTTCAGCAAGTGCTTTCCTCCTCAGCAAGAACCTCGTCGCCATATTTTGTAGTCACTCTTTGTAGTCACACCAGGAGATTTTGTATGCACAGGAAAATTTCGATTCGGCTTTTCGTTCTAATGTTCGTCGGATTGATTTTGCAGTTGGCAAATGCGCAAGTTTCACTCGAAGACCAACTTAGAGCACAGTACACGTTGGTGAAGATGGGCTCCGACACCGGCGGGGCCGCCGTTGTTGAGCAAGGGACGATCCTCGCCATAAAAAAGGGCGGGATTCTAAGCGTGCCATATTCCGATGCGGTGATGGCAACGAAGTACGAGAATGGTACGGTTCATTCTCCAAATGCCCTGCTCTCGAAAGGCATCGGATTCGGCATGAAAAAATTTGGGCGGGAGCAAAACACCCGATTGATGCAAGTGGGAGAAAAAGTTTACCCGTCGAAAATCGCGGTCAATCTCGCGAAAGATCAAGTCACGTTCAACGTAATCGCGTGCGATTCCTGCAACAACACCAGTCCAACCACATTTTACAAAGCAGAGGTGGTTTTCCAATTTGGGCACGGATCGCTGGCGACTGCCAGCCCATCACAAGTTGAAGACACCATCGCAGCGCTGCTCGCGGTTGACGATACCATGAGCGCTGACAACGGCCAGCAGGGCGGCGGGCAGGGTGATGGACAGGGCGGGGGAAACGACCAGCAGGGTGGCGACAATGGGCAGCAATCCAATAATCAGGGAGGCGGCGGTCCGGCAGCGCAGCAAGGCCCACCTCCTGAGCCGCAGCAGATAGAAAAAGGCCAAACGCCAGACCAGGTGAAGAATGCCATCGGTCAACCTGACAAAGTCATCAATCTAGGGGCGAAGCAGATCTTCGTCTACAAAGACATTAAAGTGACGTTCTTGAACGGAAAAGTTTCCGACGTGCAGTAGGCAGGCTCTGGCATCTCAGGATGGCATGCGGAGTTCCGCCACCGACCTGTTCAGCTTGTAGGAAATTGCCCAGCGGTTGCACGCTCAAGCTCTGAGTTGCTTTAAAATTACCTGGAGTATTTTTTTGGCCAAAGCTGACAAGACCAATTCAACCGCCACGTCCGCCGTTAATTGCGTTCGTCGATGACTGGGTGACTTCCACGATTCCAAAGCTCGACAGGCCGCCGCTATCATGATTTCCATGGCAAGATGTGATTCTCGATAGGTTGCGCCTCCCCACACAGGTGTGCCGACTCCGGGAGCGTCTTCCGGATCGATCCGATCCATATCGAGAGAAATAGGAAAGCCCGGCCGTGTCTTTGTTTGCCATGGCAATCGCATCTTCCATCGCCGCGCGCATGGTAAACACCGATTTGCGGATATTTTCTTTTTCGAAGCTATCGACATCACGAATAGCAACCGAAACGCACGGCTGCACTTTAGGGGAGAATTGCAAACGGTCGACGCTATTTCGCGGGCGGAACGCGCTTGTTCCGTGATGAAAAAAGCAAACGCACGTGATAAAGGCGGGGGAGACGCATCTTGTATGAGTTCAGGCGGATGCTGAGTGGGAGTTGTCGGAACATTGGGCAACTCCCAGCCTTGGCTACGTCGGAAACACTTAGGTTACCGTAAAGCTCGTCTTGCTGGTCGCGACACCACCGGGAGTAGTGATCTCTATTTTCCCTGTTACCGCTCCAACGGGGACCGTGACCGTCACTTGTATATCGGAGTTCACCACGAACGTAGCAGCCTTTCCGCCTACTGTGACCTTGGATGCCTGCGTCAGACCTTTACCAGTGAACGTGATCTTCGACCCGACCGCTCCGCTCGCTGGAGTAAAGCTTATAAAGGCTGGCACCACGAAAAACTTCCTGCTGCTGTTCAGCGTCCCGGCCGTGGTGGTAACGCTCACAAATCCGGATGTTCCCGCAGGCACAGTTGCTGTGATATATGTGTCGGAGACTACGACGAAATTTGCTTTTGTGCCGCCCACGTTAACAGCGCTTGTCCCAATGAAGCCTTGGCCTAATATCTGGATGGAAGATCCAACCGGGCCGGTCGTTGTGACGAGGCTAACGAAGGCTCCAAGATTCACGTTCAGGCTGTAGAGCACACTTCCGCCCAACGAGTTCCCGCGCATCAGCCCATAAAATTTTCCATTGGTATGCTGCAGCATTGGTGTCTGAGGAGAAAATCCGTCGGAACACACTACCGCGCATGCGCTGTAAAGCGGTGTATATTGACCGGCCGGAGTAATTTTGAACAGCGATCCCGCGTTTTTGCTACCGCCGACACTGCTCGTCCCATACAGATTGCCATCGGTACCGAGGGCAAGACCCGAGAGAGGTTGGCCGCCATCATTTATGTTGATAGTACGATCAAAATTGTGGATTATCGCGAAGCCGGTTCCGGCAGTCGAGATTTTATAAATCGACCCCACATTTTTCGTCCCGCCCGCGTAGGTCGTTCCGTACAGGGTGCCATCATTACCTTGCACCAGTGTGCCGATGGGTTGGCTTCCATCGCTCGGATAGCCGGCAAAGTTATGTAGCACCTTGACCGCACCCGCGGCACTCATGCGGAAAACTACGCCCATTCTATTTGCCCCACCACTCCTGGCAATGCCATAGAAAAAGCCGTCGAGCCCCAGAATAGGTTGATAAGGCGTGGCACCATCGGTATAGGTAAAGGCGTGAATTGTCTTTATGACTCCCGTGGGAGTGATTTTGTAGGCAGCCCCATACGTGCCTGCATAGACGCCGTCGACCGTGCCATAGAGATTGCCGTCCCGGCCCAGGACTGGCCCCGATTGCGGGTTACCCTGATCCGTTCCGCCAGTAAAGTTCCACAACGTCGTGAACACGCCTGTATTCGTCAATTTGAACACCGTACCGGAAATGTGGGTGCCCCCGCCACTCGTAGTTCCATAAAAATTCCCGTCAGTTCCCATAGTCATACCACTCCACGGACTAGCGGGCAGCGGGTAGTTACCGAAGTCCCAGACCCGGGCCAGCACTCCGGTTGTGGTAAAAGCGAAGGCGCTTCCCTCTCTTTGCGAGTTGGCCCCTCCGAATTGCGACGTGGTATAAACACGTCCATCCCGGGCTTGCGACATCGATCCGATGGCCGACGGGTTGATAGGGTCTCCGGAGTTTGAGCCGAGCGTGTACAGCCTGGTGTAAGTCTGAGCCATGACAGGAATGGTTAGTCGTGGCAATAAAAGCGCTATGGAAACTGCAGAAATCAACAAAGAGCGATACCCGAAATTTTTCACATGAGCCTCCAGTTTGCTAGTTAGCCGGGGGAGGTCGGCGTTGGGTTGTGATAAATCTGATTTGTCGATGCAGGGCGGGCACGAATCTGCGGAGCGATCTTATGTATCCGATCAGGAAAGCAGATTCACCTTGGTGCAACGAGATGACACCCAAAAATCGGCAGGGATATACTGCGACCCGGCCCGCGTCTTGTCAAATGCGGATTTCTTTATTGTCGGTAGCACATGATATGCCCGGTTGAGATAGCAAGTGATAAGTCCGCTTTGCGGGCGGCGAGGGTAGGAGACCATGCGAAGCATGGAATCCTACCCGAAGGCCGCGATGGAGCGGGCGATGAAAGTACAGGATGTGATGTTGCAGGCGATGGCGAGGAAGATCACGTGGTGGCAGGCGGCGGAGATTCTGGGCATCAGCGACCGGCACATGCGGCGCTGCCGGGAGCGCTACGAGGAAGAGGGTTATAACGGGCTGCTGGACCGGCGGCGGGGGAAGCCGTCGCGCCGGCGGGTGCCTTTGGCGACGGTGGAGAAGGTGTTCGCGCTTTACCGGGAGAAGTATTTCGATCTGAACGTGCAGCATTTTCACGAGAAGCTCGAAGCCGAGCACGGGATCGAGTTGAGTTACACATGGGTGAAGCAGGCGCTGCAGGGCGCGGGATTGGTAGCGCGGGGACGCAAGCGCGGGGTGCATCGCAAACGGCGGGAGCGGCGGCCCTTGCCGGGGATGCTGTTGCATATCGACGGGAGCCGGCATCAGTGGTTTCAGGACGAGCGCTGGCACGACCTGATCGTGATTCTGGACGATGCCACGAGCGAGATTTATTACGCGCAACTGGTGGAAGAAGAATCGACGCTGACGGTGATGGCGGGACTGAAAAGAAGTGATCGAGCGTAAAGGCGTGTTCTGCGCCTTGTACAGCGATCGCGGGAGTCATTTCTGGCTGACGCCAAAGGTGGGTGGCAAAGTGGACTACCACCGTCGAACGCAGGTGGGGCGGGCGTTGCACGACTTGGGAGTGCAGATGATTCCGGCCTACTCGCCGCAAGCGCGGGGGCGCAGCGAACGCAACTTCGGCACCTGGCAAGGGCGATTGCCTCAGGAGTTGCGGCTGCATCAGATCCAGACGCTAGAGACAGCCAATAACTTTCTCCGCGAGCATTACTTGGCCGAGTTCAACCGCCGTTTTCAGGTGACGCCGGCGCAGCGCGGAAACGCATTTGTGGTGTGCCGGAGCCGGGATCTGGAAAGGGTTTTCTCGCTCCAGTTCGAACGCAGCGTAAACCGCGACAACACGGTGAGCTTTCAGAATCTCGGCTTGCAGATCGAGCGGGTACGCTGGCGAGCGACGCTTGCGGGTTGCCAGGTGGTGGTGCATCAGCACCTGGATGGAACCCTGAGCCTCA
>JAYVCW010000380.1:0-6147 GCA_043749775.1 Acidobacteriaceae bacterium
ACGGGCGAGTTCGAGTCGTTTGTTGCCGGACGCGGATACGACCTTCACCTTATCCGCGAATATATGCCCGACGATTCGGCCAGGCACGTCGATTGGAAGGCCACCGCCCGTACTGGCGCCCTTAAGGTCCGCGAGTTCAGCCGCGAAGATGAGCGGAAACTCCGTATCGTCTTCGACAATCCAGCGCCTGGAGTGCTGCTGCCCGAAGCTTACGAGAAAACGATCCGCATCGCCGCGTCGCTCGGCTGGCATTTTCATCACGAAGATGTCGAAGTTTCTTTCGTCGCAGCTGGCCTTGAGCCGACGACTGACGTCTTTGCCTTCCTCCGCTACCTGGCGCTGGTCGAGCCGGAGGAGGCGACGCCCGTCTTCCAGCGCCTGCGCTACAGCGACGATTACAACCTCATCATTACCGCCCGCCCGTGGTCCGAGATTCCGTCCGCACTGGCTACAAGGTCTTACCTGCTGTCCAACTAGTTCCTGCCTCTAGTTCCTATCTTTTGAGACGGGCTTGCGCTGTCTATCGCGAGCGGTACGAATGCTTTCGGAAACCGGCCCAACCCTATCTCGACGTAGGGCCTGTCGGAGACTCGACCCGCTTCGGGAATGCGAATGATCCAAGTTTTTCCTCTTTCCCCGTCGACCTTTCAGGCATATACTCCGCCGCGGGGAACAAACCTGCGCCCAGTCTTGCGCCTAGGTGCATCGGACGTTCATCGGACGACGACCGCGGACAATGATCGCGAACGACGATCGCGAACGACGATCGCTTTTCCGAACCGCTTTCAGCGCGTTCCCGGGAGGTAGACATGCTGATCTGTGATCTTCTGAGAAATCAAGTCACGGTGTTCGCCGAGGTCAACCAAACAGTCCTCGAAATTGCGAAGCTGATGGTGCAGCACAACATTGGAGCCGTTCCGGTTCTTGATGACCGACGACTGGTGGGCATTTTCTCCGAACGTGACTTGATGAGCCGTGTCGTCGCCGACGGCAAAGATGCTGCTAGAACCAAAATCAGCGATGTGATGACCGAAGACCCACTCACCATCGCCCCCAGTGATAGCCTCGAAACTTGCATGACGCTAATGAAACGCCACGGCTTCCGCCACCTGCCGGTTTGCAGCGGCAAAGAGGTGAAAGGCGTAATCTCACTGCGCGACATCATGCTCCACAATCTCGACGAAAAGGACGACGAGGTTCGCATGATGCGTGCCTACCTTCACTCCACGCCTGAGTCCAGTTAGCGCAGGATTGAGTAGGGCATTGCCCGTCGTTGTCCCTAACTCAGTTGTATTTGCCTGGATGTGTTTTTCCGGCAGATACCCGTCAGGCATCCATAGACGCAGGTTTTTCCTGCAGGCGCTCACGTTCCTGAATATCTCATCGCTACGGGCGGGGGACTGACCCTATCGCTCTAAAGTCGGTAACCCCAAAGACATTGTCGTGATACAAACCGTTCCTCGTCGCGGATACCACCCCGTTTCTGCCCCGATACAAACCTCGGCGCCTGGTAACGGTTACTAAGGTTACCTTCGGGGGTTGACCCAAGGTAGCGCGCTGCCTGAGGATGGTCTTGCAGCCTTCGCGCGACCCGGTTTTAGCGTGCGGGCGAGAAACTTTCGAAAGTGTAATGAATTTCCAAAGCCATAACGCGGTGCTTTACCTCTGGTGCGCCCAGCCGGTTTTGCAGTCGGTGCTGGCTCTGCTCTTATGGAAGAAAAAGCTGCACAAGAAATTCCCTATTTTTTTCATTTTTCTCATCGCGCAAATAGTAAATTTTTCGATTATCTTTCCGCTCTGGCTTTCGGGCAACTACATGCTATATTTCGCGCCTTTCTGGCTCGGCGAAGCGGTCAATGCCATCCTCGGTTTTAAAGTCATTCACGAGATTTTCATCGATGTTTTCCGGCCGTATCACATCTTGAAAGATCTGGGCACCTTGCTCTTCAAATGGGCTGGCGTGGTCATGCTGCTCGTCTCGGTTGTAGTAGCCTTTTCTAATTCCTTTGATCGAAGTCCTCTCGTACACGCCTTGACGACCCTGCAGCGATCGGTTCGCGTCGTGCAGTTTGGCCTCATCTTGTTTCTGCTGCTCTTTTCTCGTTTTCTCGGCGTCTCGCGCCGGCAAATCAGCTTCGGAATCTCGCTCGGCTTCGGCCTTTTTGCGGGCACAGAACTCGTCCTCTACGCCCTGAATTCAGGTGGCTTCGTCAATCAAAGCCGGTTAAACGAGATCAACATGATGGCTTACATCGTCGCCATATGTGTCTGGCTCGGCTACTCCATAGCCAGGGACTATGTTCGGGAAGCTGGTACAAACCGTTTGCAGACGGAACGTTGGGAGCAGGGGATTGCTGACCTTCATCCATCAGACGTACCCGACTCGCTGATTCCGATGTTCGAAGGCATGGTCGAGCGCGCCTTTTCGCGTAGCTCAAGTTTGGAAGCACCGCCGAGTCCCTTTCCTCGAATGAGTAGCGGCTCTCCATCGCGGGTTAATTCATCGGCGGCCGGTTCCAAGCATCGGCTTTAGATTCCGGATCGCTCAAGCCAAAACCCACAAAAAGTCACTCCCGCTGAGAAAAACACAAGTTGTAAAAATCCTGTCAACAGATTTTTTGGCTTTTTCTGCCCACCGCTGCCACCCTTTTTTGTGCAATTTTGGACTACAAGGTTTACCTTAGGGAAACCTCTGTAAATAGCGACTTTCTCTAGTGCCGAACGACTGCCAAATAGTCGGCACTTCGGTTCCGTCAGCTTTGAAGCTTCGTGCCGACGCTAACCGCCCTTTAATCAAAATGTTGCGAAGGTGTGTATAATCCGCTGGCCGATGGTACGTGAGTTATTAACCTTCGGCAGACCCTATTAGGAGAAGTCACAATGAAACGTTCGCTCAGGGCGTTACTGTTGTTGGTAGGTTTGGTAGGAACATTTGCATACGGCGCCATCCCTCGAGGACCAGCTCGATCGGGCCCGATACCGCTATGTCCACCGAGACAACCGAACTGCGGCGCGTAGCAGCTGCGAGCATCTAACTCACGAAATTTGAGTTATTGCTTCTACAATAAATTGAAGGCTGACCTCTCAATAAGGTCGGCCTTTTTTATTATTTCGGATTTTCGACTCCCGCAGCTTTGTCGGATTCGTCTGGTTCTTCCATCTTTGTAGTCAGGTTCTGCACGATGATGGAGACGCGGCGGTTGGAGGGATCGAAGGCATCTTTTGGATTGCGCAGGTGTTGATCGGCAAAACCGCGCACCTGTTTAACCTGATCAACGCGCAGTCCACCTACGCCCTGCATCAGTCGTCGCGCGGAGTTGGCACGATCCGATGATAATTCCCAGTTGCTGTACTTACTTTTTCCGACGAAAGGCTTGGCGTCGGTGTGTCCCTCGATTGAAATTTCGTTTGGAACCTGGCCTAATTCGGCAGCCAAAAGCCCGATTATCTCCTGCCCGTTCTGATTGAGCGCTGCGCTTCCGCTGTTGAAGAAAGTGCCTTGCTCCGACTCAATCAGTTCAATGCGAAGACCTTCGGAGGTCACTGTGATTTCAATATTTTTTTCCAGCTTATTTAGATCCGCGATTTCTTGAATGCGCTTCTGTAAAGTCTCTTTCAGTTTCGCCAGGTCGGGCTTGGCAAGCGGTAAAGTTTCTCCGGTCCCGGCGAGATTGGTTCCAACTTTTGTAGCGGTGCCACTCGGATCCTTGAAATAGCCGCTGATGGCCAATTGCTCCTGCTTGCTGCTATTGCTCATGAGCCACAGAACGATAAAGAGCGCCATCATAGCCGTGACGAAGTCGGCGTAGGCTACCTTCCACGCGCCGCCGTGATGGCCGCCGTGGCCACCCTTCTTCTTGATGATGATAATGGGCGGGGACGCCATGGCTACCCGGCCGCCGCAGCCGCGGCTGCAGAGCCTCCGCCGCGGCATGCCTCTTCTATTGTTTTGAACGAAGGGCGAGCGTTTCCAGGCACCGTCCTGCGGCCGATTTCGACGGCCAAGATCGGGGCCACGCCTTTCAGGAAGGAGATCATGATCACCCGTAAAACCATAAGATAGGCATGCTCTTCAGCCGAAATCTTGCCCATGCGAACTGCGAGAGGGCCAACAAGTCCATAACAAAGCAGAATGCCGAGAAACGTACCGACGAGCGCGGCCGCCACCTTTTTACCGATTTCTTCCGGAGGCCCGCCTAACGCTCCCATGGTGATCACGACTCCAAGCACGGCGGCGACGATGCCGAGACCTGGCAGTGAATCCGCCATGGTAGCCAGTCCAGTGACCGGCTCCGCCGCGGAGAGATGATGGACTTCCATATCTGCGTCGAGCATCTGATCGAGATCAAAGACTTCCACGCCACCGCTCACCGCCATACGCATGGTGTCGCAGACAAAGTCCGATGCGTGATGGTCTTTGACGAACGCGGCATATTTACTCAGCAGAGGGCTTTGGTGCGGATCCTCGATATCGGCCTCGAGCGCTACTAAACCTTCTTTGCGGGCTTTCTGCAAAAGTTCATACATCATTTTCAGGGTTTCGACATAGCGCGATTCGCCGTACTTGGAAGACCCGAAAGCCCCCAACACCCCGCTGATCATGGCTTTCAAGGTGTGGATCGGATTCGAGATCAGCACCGTACCGAGAGCTGCGCCGAGAATGATGATCATCTCCGCTGGTTGCATTAACACTTTGAGCGGCCCGTGCTCCATGAGATATCCGGCCACAATGCAACCGAAAACGACGACGATGCCAATAATCGAAAACATCGAAAATTATCCTCGCAACCGTGTGGAGTCGCCCGAAGCTGCAGCGCTTTTCACCTTAGCGGTGCCCGTGGAATGCAAAGGCTTCATGCGGAGTAAGAGGGAACCGAGATCGTTGCCCGGGGTAGCTACGATCGAATCAATCTCTGACTGTACGAGAAAGTGATCTCCCCACCATAGGACTTCTGAATGGCTCAGCAAGTTAAAAAGCGTTTCTGCTGTGGTTGCCGTGGTCACGGGACTGGCGGAGGCAAGAATCGCCAGGAACTCGTTCTCGCCCCAGCGTCCCAGAAAAGTCTCGTCACCGAGTGTGCGGCGCAGGGTCCGAGCCGTTGCCTGCAAGAAAGGCACGACCGATTGTGGACCGTGCTTAGCGCGAAAGTCGTCGAGCCCAAGAACGCGGATACGCAACAATCCAAAACCGGTGTGCGACTCTTCCATGCCGGAAATACATTCGTTGACTACAGCCTGGGTGAGTCGACGCGATGGAATTCCAGTAATGGCATCGAGACACCCATGCATCGGCTTGACGGGGGAATGCTGATCGAGGAACGCTTCTTCGAACATAACTGATGCGCCGCCGATGGTGTCGCCGTACTCGAAAATCGGGCGAGTCCGGATTTTCACCGCGACTCTGTGACCCGCCTTATGCAGGTAAAAAGCTGTGCACTGCTGCGCTTCGGCCTCCTCGAGGGTGGCGCTTACCGGGAGCCGCGAGCCGGTTAGCCGGTTCCCGTGTTCATCGCACGCCTGAACCACATCGTCGATGACCTGGCCGACGACTTCGTAGGAAAGATGTCCGGTAAGTCGTTCCGCGCCGTGGTTCCAAAAGCGTACCCGCTTCGTGGAGTCAACGATAAACACTCCCATAGGAAGGTCTTCTACCAAGTGCCGAAAAAGCTTTGGGTACTCGAGAAGACTGGAAGACATAGGGATACGCCGCTATGCATTTCATCGGCACTGGTTGGGAAGAACTTCAAAGCACGCAATTGGCCGCGGAGAGACTTTCGTGCGCGCAATGATGCCCCATTTGGATGATTGAAGATGCGCGCGAGCGCCACGCCGAGCGAGAGTGGGCTGAGAGCGAGATCAAAAAATAATGCCTCGCGGCTGGAACTCCAAGTCCAGCGAGCCGATAGTCTAGGCTGCCGATTTTGTCTGCGATACTAATGCGGACGCGAGTTCGTCCGCTGCAAAAATCGGCGGCTGACAGCTGGAACCTGAGCAGAGAACCGCAAATGACCGCACTTCATGCGACTGTCTGCCGCCGAGTGCGGGAAGATTTGGAATCGTCTCTGCCAGGGCCGGAGGCAGGTTTTCGGCTACAGCCTTATCGGGATCCAAGCGCAGCACTGCTGTGCAGAGAGATAGCGGACTGAC
>JAYVCW010000381.1:0-2148 GCA_043749775.1 Acidobacteriaceae bacterium
GCGATCTTGTAGGTGATGACGCCGTCTTTCACGTCTTTCTTGTTCGGCAGGCCGAGATGTTCCTTGGGCGTAACGTAACAGAGCATCGCGCAGCCAATGGCCAGTGCGGCTCGCACCCAGCCGATCATCGCCGCGCCGATGCCGCTGGTGATGTGGTCGTAGCCGGGCGTGATGAACATTTGCATTTCGGGAAAAATCTTAACGCCCGGTCGCAACCTTTGCAATCCAACGCTCCTTGAACGTTCGATGAAAAACAAATGCCACGCGTTCAAAAAATTGTGCGCCGCGAGTTAACCAAAACCGCTCCTGCAATCCAACTTGGCGAAACTGCCGATTGACCTGATGCATCGAAAATCATTCCGCAGTTTAACTCGGTGTTCAACTCCCGCCCGAACCGATAGTTTATCCGCAGTTAAACTCCGTCGTGACCATCGAACAAAAACTTGGCAAGCGCATCGCGCAACTCCGTCAAAAAGCGGAGTTGACGCAGGCACAGCTTGCCGAAGCATCAGGTTACTCGGAAGATTTCATCGGACTGGTCGAGCGTGGAATCAACGCTCCGTCTGTCAGCGGATTGGAGCGAATCGCCAAGGCCATGAAGGTTTCCCTCAAAGAACTTTTCGATTTTTAAGCCATGAATTTCTCCACCAAGAGCGAAATCTTTCAGAGCCTCCGAAAAGGAATGGCAGATGAGATTGCTCGGTGTAAAAGCATCACTGGAGCGAAGACAAAAAAGACTGCGCCAATCAACAAGAGGCTGTGGGATGACCTGTATCCCAAGTTGCTCGCCGACCTCACGGTGGCAGCCGCCAAAGAGAAATGGAATCCAGAACGACTTCTGGATTGCCAGCTACGGCTGTTTTACTGTTCGCTCGTTGTGAACCTTGAATCACGAAATCAAGTCGTCGCATACGACTACATGGATTTCTCCCGACGAATTGGCGAAGTGTGGGAGGATTTTTGCAAGGTATGCTGGGACGCACCTGCAAATGCAGAATTGAAGCGGCTCAAGTCGCCCTCTTTCGCCACGGTCAGGACTGAATTGCTCGATAGATTCTCGACGTTGGTAGCTGCCGGATGTGCGACGAACAGCAAAGCGATTCTGGAGCAGTATCAGCAGGCGATTGATTTGCTTGGCAACATCAACCTGACTGAGGATGAATACTGCGTGGTTGGCGAAAAGAGGTTCGTCATCGATTTTAAGAGCGGCTTTGGCTCAAATGAAAAGGGCAACACGGAACGGTTGCTCACCGTTGCAAAAATTTACGGCCTGCTTCCTGAATCTCACGAGTGCGTCTTGGTCGTCAGAGCCGCAGAGGGTGAAGGCAATAATTACCTTCAAGTGCTGAAAACGTCGGGTCTATGGAAAGTTTGTTGCGGGCCTGCCGCCTACGAATTCATCAAGGAACTCACAGGTTTCGACTTGGCCGCTTGGATCGGTAGGAATGTGGCTTTTCACGAAGACATTGAAACAGAGGCGTATCGCCATCTGAAACAGCAAGGTCTGACCAAGTATCTTGGGTGGTAGCCGAAGTTTCACGCTGGTAATAAGCCGCCACCAATTCATCCGCAGATTGTTCTTCGGATTCTGTTGAAAGAGAGCGGGCACGTTTTTTCGCGATGAGTCTTCCTAGCGCGCCCAACACGCGCAGTTCTGAATTGGTCAGCTTGGGCAAAGGCAGCTTCTTGAGATAATTGGCGGAGTTGTTGGCCGTTGGGTTAATTCCTTCCTTGAGCAGTTTCGTGGCGAACCGGCTGTTGAGAATGATCAGCAACGGAAAAATCCACTCGCGGCGTTTGGGGAAAATTCCAACGACAGACTGGTCAAATACTCTGCCTTGAATCAGAAAGGCATTGATGCGGGTTGATGTCACCATCGGCACGCCGATGCCCTCTCGAAAGTAGAAGTCGGAGTTCTGGAAGCGCGCTTTGGCGTCGTTGTGATAAAACGAGAGCGCCGAGTCGCTCCAATCCAAAACCCATGACGTCTTCTGCACAAAACGATGAGAGCCGCCCTTCACAATTGGTATCCATGTTGGATCGGTCGGAAGCCCCTTCGACATTTCGGACTGACTCAACGGTCTGCAGCACACCTTGGCTTCAGGAACGGACTCATAGTAAGCCCCACGCACCAAAGCACCCGTAATC
>JAYVCW010000382.1:0-5519 GCA_043749775.1 Acidobacteriaceae bacterium
GATTACCGCCACGAGCGCAGCGAATGCTTCGTTGAGCGCGACGAGTTATCTGACGGTTGTGAACACGAGTCAGGCAGCAGTGCTCACTTATCACAACAACGATGCCAGGACCGGAGCTTACACGGAAGAGTTAGTGTTGACGCCGAGCAACGTCAATGCGACTCAGTTTGGCAAGATCCTGGCATATCCGGTTGATGCCGAGATCTACGCTCAGCCGCTGTACATGCCGCAGCTCAACCTTCCCGGTCGTGGCAAGCGCGACGTCGTGTTTGTTGCTACCCAAAATAATAGTGTCTACGCTTTCGATGCCGATGCCGCGTCATCCACTCCCACAACCTTCTGGCACTCTAACTTTGGCCCGCCGGTAAGTGCCCACGATGCGGAAGGCCCTTGGCCACAAGTTGGAATCATGTCGACTCCCGTGATCGATGCGACCACGAACACTATGTATCTGGTGGTTGAAAGCTCAAACACGGGCACAAATGCCTCGCCATTTTATCTATATGCCATCGACATCACCACGGGAAACCCGATCATCAACCATGTGTCGGTTACCGGAACTGTGGCTGGCACCGGCCTCGACAGTGTGGGCGGGCAGATCACTCTGGAAAATTCCTGCTATCAGCGGATGGGATTAACTCTCAATCCGGTTACGAATGAAATATATATTCCGTTCGGTAGCTGCAATCATGGGTGGATATTCGCGTACAACAAGACGACGCTCGCCCAGGTGGGAATCTTCAACGATACGCCCGACAGTGGCGGTGGCGCGTTGTGGGCCAGTGGTGGAGCTCCCGCTGTCGACGACACCAGCGGCGATCTTTTTTTTATGACAGGAACCGATACCATCGATGAGCAGTACATCACCGGATCGACGCAATCCGGCTATAACAATGCCTTCGTTCGCCTTGATCCAACGGGCAACATGTCGGTTCTGACTTACTTCTCTCCAGACGACAATTTCGCTCTGGCGGTAAACGACGCGGATCTGGGCAGCGGAGCCAATATTCTGGTGCCTGGAAATTCGCAGCATCCGAAGGAACTGGTCGGCGGTGGAAAAGACGGCAACGTCTATATCAACGATCCGATCACGATGGGCGGTTTCAACGCCAACTCCAACGCTGTCTTGCAGAACGTTCACCTGGGTACGACGCAGTACAACAATATTTTCTCGACGCCTGTCTACTGGAATGGCTTCATCTACTTCCATAGCAACAGCGATGTGATTAGGGCTTTCAGCTGGGATGCCAGCGCGGCCTCGGGACAACAGATGTCGGCTCAATCTGTTTCAGCGGGTGGCGCCACGTTTCAGACTCACGGCGCGACCGCATCTCTTTCTTCGAATGGGAATGCGAGCGGGATCATTTGGGACATTGATGATACAAATTACGTAGGCACCGATCCATCGACGGGTGGACACGCTGTGTTACACGCGTACGATGCGACGAACCTGGCGACACTTTACAACAGTTCGCAGGCGGGGTCGCGCGACACGGCGGGGATCGCCGGCAAGTTCACGGTTCCCACCATTGGCGGCGGCAAGGTATTCGTGCCGACCAACAATGAACTGGATATTTACGGACTGCTGCCGTAAGCCGGCCTCACACACTTAACAAATTAGACACAAGAACCCCGACCTGGCCCACAATCCTTGTTAGGTGCGAAGTTAGGGAGCGAATCGTGCCAATGCCGCGTTCGAGCGCAGGCCGCGTTCGAGTTCAAGCAGCCTTTCCATCCTCACATCTTTTGTGGCTTCGGCCCTATGGCTGTGAAGTTCGCCCACGCGCTCGAAACGCACCTTGTCGTCTTCCCAACATCTCCAAAGAAGAAAGAAGACGCGCTGCGTCTCGGAGCAAACGAGGTCGTAGTATCCAGCAACAATAGCGAAATGCAGAAGCATGCCGACAGATTCGACTTCATCATCGATGCTGTCTCCGCCGACCACGACCTCAACGCCTATCTCAGCCTGCTGCGACGGGACGGCAACCTCACCGTCGTAGGCGCCCCGCCGAAGCCGCTCGGAGTCGCTGCCTTCAGTCGGATCGCGCGCCGCCGGATCGCGAGAAACTAATCGAGCACTGCGGAAGATCGTTCCGATTGCGGAAGACCGTCTTCGGGCACTCCAGGCATTCAGACTAGAATCGATCAACCTTGGCTTATGCGTCTGGAAAAGACGCGGAATATGAGAGGGCTCATGAAAATTTGCTTGTTGTTCTGCATTTTGATCTCAGCCATTTTGGTTGTGCCTCTCCCGGCAACCCAGCGACAGGAGACGGAAGGTATTCGGGGCCAGAGAAGTCCGGTGCCCGAAATGGACCGGCTTGCGAAAGCTCTGGCGGGCGACTGGAATACGACTGAGAGGATGGCCCGCGGCGAACTTTTTCCCAATGGTGGTGAACGGCACGGTATTGTTCATGTCCAGTTGGCTGCGGGCGGGACTACCCTGATCTATAAGTTCATTCCGATGGTTCAGCCGGAAAACTCGATGGCATGCTGGTGATCTGGTGGGACAAAGACACTAGTCTGTACCGCTTCTTTATCTGTTTCAACAATCCGAACCATCCCTGCAAGCTGCGCGGCACCGCGCATTGGCAGGGAGATTCGTTCGTGAATGACTATGAGGAAATAGAAAAGGGGAGAACAACGTCATGGCGAGATTCCTTCACCTTTACACCCACCTCTCATACTTTGGTGGCAGCGATGAAAGTTAAGGGCGGCGGAATGCAAACGGTAGTCACGACCAATGCCACTCGGCGCTGACTTCCTGTTCCGCGCTCCTATAGATTTCACTGTTACTGGCTTCGAGTCAGCGAGATTAGTCAGATTTGCCGTAAACGGCTTGGCAGTGATGCGAGATTTGCGGCTTCTTCATTTGATAACTATGCGGTGCATTCCGGGCCGCTCTCCGGTCGGCATAGAAGTGCGGCGATTCGGGAGATATACTACGCAAGAATTAGGCCGCAGAGGGGATCGATGAAGCGCACGTGGACCATCATAGGGGTAGGCAACGTCCCGCGGAGCTTCAAATGGTATCAAGCGCTGTTCGGTCAGCCGGTTACCCCCAAGCTCCATACTATCCAGAGCGATGTCGCAGATCCCGCGCAAATCGCCGCCCTGGCAATACGTGTGAAATCGGAGTTACCCAAGCTCGACGGCTGATGAACAACGCGGGCAGAATCTTCATGCTGCAACGCAACTTCTCGATCTAGAGGAGGGCAGCGCCGACTATCGAGGTACAGCGTCAGCTGGTCGCTCGCCAACCGCGGCAAGCGCGATTCCAGGCGCGATTTCGCTGCCCGCTGGGTTGACGTAACGAACGTCCGCCGCACCCTCGCGGATGACGTAGTACGTGCAACGGTCGAGGCAGCTTTCCTGGTGCTGGTGGTTCGCAGGAACATAGGCGTACGACCCTTGGGTTAGAACCTCAACCGGCTGTCCCTTCATTTGTAGTTGGAAAGTGCCGCTGACAAACAATACCTGCGCATTTGCCGAATGAGTGTGCCACGGAACCTTGCATCCAGCTGCCAGCTTTGAGAGCGTGACTGAAGGACCAGTTTTAGGATCACCACGCTCGACGGCGTACGTGTAGCAATCTGGCAGGACGGTACTAGTTCTAAAGAGGTTCTGCTTTGCGGTTTTGATCACCGGTTCCTGACCGGGCAACTCACTCGCCGACGCCGCAATCAACAACAGCGAGAATGAGAAAATCGTTCTGACATCCATGGAACGCCTCCATCGGTGCAGATTGTACTCCCTCGGCAGATGCTGTTGATAAATCGCCATACTCACCATGCTGGATCAGGTCACTTGGTGGATTGTCGGCGATCCAGAAGTTAAGGGCTCAAGGCAAGCAAGTGGATCTCAATCTCCGGTCTGCCCGTTAATCAGGCGCAATCGCGATTAGCCGGGTCAGCCTAAACATTTTGAGTCCATGGATTATGTATATAATCCAATAACCTGATATGCGTTACGAACCGCAACACAAGACCCGAACTCGCGATCGTATTGTGCGGAACGCTTCTCGCAAGCTCCGCGCTGAGGGGCTGAGCGGTCCTGGCGTCGCTAGTGTCATGAAGGCGTCAGGCCTGACCGTGGGCGGCTTCTACAAGCACTTTCGGAGCAAGGACGAGCTTCTCGCCGACGCTATTGCGCATGCATTCTCGGATAGCGAGAAAGTCTATTCCTTACTGCAACATGTGCCACGCGAAGATAGGTGGAAGGAAATCGTTCGGCTGTACCTCTCACCGGAGCATTGTGATCATCCCGCTACCGGCTGCCCGGTTGCGGCATTGGCGCCTGAGATTGCGCGCGCCAAACTCAGTGTTCGAAAACGAATTGCCGGGCTGATCAAAGAATATAGGTGGGTGGAGTTCATGCCGGGAGCGAGCGGAGCGGAGCGGAAGCAAAACTTTTTCGTCATTTTTAGTGCGATGGCGGGTGCGGTGTCCATAGCCCGCATCCTTACCGAGCGTGCCGACCGGGAAAGAGTGTTGGCCAGCGTAAGAGATCATCTATTGCACAGCTTTTGATTGGGTTGGCATCCGTTCGATTACTGATATAGCCCTGTGGTACATGCGAGACGGGCAGATGAGCTCGCAACGGCTGAAAAAACTTTCGATTTACCAGAAATGAAACGTACGAAAGGACTCTTATGAAACTCACTGGTCGCACGATCCTTATCACCGGAGGCTCTGCTGGAATTGGCCTTGCCTTCGCGCTCAAGTTCCTGGAACTGGGCAACGAAGTCATCGTCACTGGTCGGCGTCAATCCGTGCTCGATCAGGTGAAGGCGAAGTACCCGAAGCTTCACACGATCCAGAGCGACGTCGCAGATCCCGTACAAATCGCGGCACTCGCGGCGCGCATCAAGGCGGATTTTCCCAAGCTCGACGTGCTGATGAACAATGCGGGCATCATGCTTAGCAAAAACCTCAAAGCCTCGGCGGCCGATCTCACAGGGTTGATGGTGGAGATGGATGTCAACGTCGGCGGTGTGATTCGCATGACGTCCGCTTTTATCGACCTTCTCGCAGCGAAAAAGGGCACGCTGATCAACGTTTCCTCCGCCCTCGCCTTCGTGGCGGTGCCGTCCGCGCCGATCTACTGCGCCAGCAAGGCAGCCATCCACTCCTACACCCAATCACTTCGGTTCCAGTTGGAGGATACCGGCGTAGAGGTGATCGAACTCATGCCCCCCGGAGTGAAGACCGACATGACGACAGAACTCGCCGAAGGCGGCATCAACGTGATCACCACGGGCGAGTTAGTGAAGCAGTCCTTTGCGTCCCTCAAGGCGGGCGCGCTCGAGATCCGGCCAGGGCAGGCAAAACAGCTCGCTTTTATGCGCCGCCTCGCCCCCAATTTCATCAACAGGCAGCTGTGGAAGGCGTCTAAGAAGCTGGTGCCAGTCGGGGCGGCTTAGACCACGTTTGTAATTCCATTCTTCGCGCTGATTCAGGTGATCGGCGTTGCTCATGCGGGGAAGTGAGGAGTGGCAGTTTTTGATTTTTTGCGTTGCC
>JAYVCW010000383.1:0-5823 GCA_043749775.1 Acidobacteriaceae bacterium
GTGGAGGTCATCTGGCTGAGGCCCTGAAGTTGACCGAACTGGCGCTCCAGCGGGGCAGTTACAGTCGTCGCGACTACGTTGGGGCTGGCGCCTGGATAAAACGTCAGAACCTGAATGGTGGGGTAGTCGACTTGCGGCAGGGCTGAGACCGGAAGCTGCGTGTAGGAGACGATCCCGACAAGCATGATCGCGGCCATCAGCAGGGAGGTCGCGACCGGCCGCATAATAAAGGGTCGCGACGGGCTCAAGGAGTCTTGCCTCCGGTACGCGCTCCGCCGCGCTGACCTTTGGCGGGTTGTCCCTCATTTCGGTTGTCGCCTTGCTTTTGTCCTTCTCCTTGTCCTTGCCCTTGCGTTTGTGCTGCGGTCACCTTGGAATTATTCTGCAGTTTTTCAAAGCTACTGTTCGCGACCTGATCTCCGGGATTGATGCCTTCTACCACCGTTTGTCCGGCGTCCGTAATCCCAGTTTTAACGTTCCTGATCTGCGCGGTGCCATCCTGAATCACGTAAACGAACGCGGCTTGCCCGTTGTGCTGAATCGCCGACGTCGGAATCAAAGTGACGTCGTGAAGCGTCTTGACCAGCAGTCTGATATTGACGAACTGATTCGGAAACAACGAACCGTCTTTGTTGTCGAAGGTAGCTCGCATCTTCACGGTTCCAGTGGTCGTATCAATCTGATTGTCGACGCTAGAAAGTTTTCCGCTGGAAATTTTCTTCTGCTGAGTACGATCGAACGCATCTACCGAAAGCACTTTCTTTAGTCGCAACTGTCCCTGCACATCGCCCAGACTATCTTCAGCAACATTGAAAATTACGGTGATCGGCTGTTCCTGTGTAACCACCGCCAGAACGGTGCTTCCGTTTGCTTGCACTACGTTCCCGGGATCGACAAGCCGCAAGCCAACTCGTCCCGAGATCGGTGCGGTAATGTGGGAGAAGCCGACTTGAACTTTGTCGAGCTGCACTGTGCCTTGATCGTTCTTCACCGTGCCCTGATCTTGCAGAACGATTTTCTCTTGATCGTCGAGCGTTTGTTTCGGTATTCCGTTTTTCGCCCACGCCTGCCGGTATCGCTCCACATCCATCGTGGCTTGCGCGAGAATGTGCGTGTCGCGTTCGAGAACTCCTTCCGCCTGCATAAGCTGGGCCTGGTACGTTCTAGGATCGATATCGAGCAGGGGCTGGCCTTTTTGCACGAGCTGGCCTTCCTTGTAATAAACCTTCGTGACCATGCCCGTCACTTGGCTCGTAATAGACGCCGTATAGGTAGGAGTGACCGTGCCAATTTCGTCAAGATAGACGCCGATGTCCCCCCTCTGCGCCGTAACGATCGTCGCCGTGACCGGACCACCCGCTCCACGCTTTGGAGTTGCCGCAGCCTGCTGGGTCTCATCCTGGTGGCGCAGCACCAGCCAAAAAATAAGCGCGAAAGTCGCCAGCAACAGCGCCCAAATCAGTAAACGTTTTTTTCTGGAACCGCGATTCTCACCTGCCGGCGGCAACTGATGCCGCGTGTCAGCCGTTGCGGACGGGAGTTGGCGCCTTGTGTCCCCGTAATTCGGATCGTACTCGGGGGGATCGATGGTTGTGGTGGGCGGTTTAGTAGTCATCCTGTTTTGCGTCACAGCTACTACAAACTAGGCGTCAACACAGGATCCCAATACGTTCCAATCCTGTTTTGACATTATATTCAGTGCCTGCGGCTGGACTCACTGTTTATTGTGCCAAGCCGCCCGTTTTCGTCCTCCCCTAATCATGGGAACATCCTTTTCTGCCGTTCGCGGTAAAGAGTCCGTAATAGAACGTAAATATTCGTCAGCGAGCTTTTGTTCACTAGCGGACTTTTTTTCACCAGCCGACCCTAATCGGCTCTGCTATCGACTTGGACTATCAGCTACAGTCCGCTGCGCCCAGCGCGCGATCGTAACTTTGGTTTGACGTGGTGGCGCGACCGATGGTTAGGGGATAAGTAGAATAATAATGGCCGGTGCGAGACAATAATTAGTTTGCATTTATAAAGTTCACTGGTCAGCAGTACGAGGTACCGAGTCAACTCAGGAGCCTTCATCATGTCCAGTACGACCATAGAAGTTCCCGCCACATCCGGCAACCATGGCAATGCAAAGCTTGAAAGCTGGGTCGCCGAAATGGCGCAGATGTGCAAGCCGGATCGCGTGTACTGGTGCGATGGCTCCGAGGAAGAATACAAGTCGATGCTGCGTTTCCTGATTATGGCTGGCATCGCCATCCCCTTGAATCCGGAAAAACGCCCGAACAGCGTGCTGGTGCGTTCCGACCCTGCCGACGTGGCCCGGGTGGAGGACCAGACTTTTATTTGCGCCCGCAACAAAGAAGAGGCCGGGCCGACCAACAACTGGGAAGACCCCGCCAAAATGAAGCAAAAACTGTCCGGCCTGTTCGCCGGTTCAATGGCTGGGCGCACCATGTATGTCGTCCCCTACAGCCTGGGCCCGGCGGGCTCGCCCATGGCAAAAGTCGGAATCGAAATCACGGACTCAACCTACGTCGTTTGCAGCCTGCACATTATGTATCGGGTGGGCGCTGCAGCCCTAAAGGCTCTGGGTGAAAATGGTGAGTTCGTCCGCGGATTGCATTCCGTAGGAGCGCCGCTCGGAAATAATCAGGCGGACTCAACCTGGCGGTGCAATCCCGAAAACAAATTGATCTGCCATTTTCCCGAGACGCGCGAGATCTGGTCTTACGGCTCCGGCTATGGTGGCAACGCCTTGCTGCCTAAAAAGTGTCATGCCTTGCGAATCGCATCCGTCCAGGCACGCGACGAGGGCTGGATGGCTGAGCACATGTTGATTTTGAAGCTCACAAATCCCGCAGGCCAAAAAAAGTACATCGCGGGCGCCTTTCCTTCTTCTTGCGGAAAGACGAATTTGTCGATGCTCGTTCCGACCATCCCGGGGTGGAAAGTCGAGACGATCGGCGACGACATTGCCTGGATGAAGTTTCACAGCGATGGCCGCCTCTACGCGATCAATCCTGAGTTTGGATTTTTCGGAGTGGCGCCAGGCACCAGCATGAAGTCGAATGCCAACGCGATGCTCAGCATCACCAAAAATACCGTGTTCACGAATTGCGCTATGACCCTTGACGGCGATGTTTGGTGGGAGGGTATGACCGACCAGAAGCCTGCGCACCTGGTCGATTGGCTTCGTCGCCGCTGGACTCCGGACTCCGGCCGTCCGGCCGCTCACCCGAACTCACGCTTCACTGCGCATGCCAGCCAGTGCCCTTGCATCGCCCCCGAGTGGGAAGATCCGCAAGGCGTGCCGATCGACGCGATCCTGTTTGGCGGACGGCGCGCGGGCGTTGTTCCGCTGGTCACAGAAGCGTTCAACTGGCGGCACGGAACTTTTCTCGGGTCGACCGTCAGCAGTGAGACGACGGCTGCCATCGTTGGCAAGGTAGGCCAACTGCGTCGCGATCCGATGGCGATGCTGCCGTTCTGCGGCTATCACATGGGCGATTATTTTGCCCACTGGCTCAAGATGGGCGCGAGCACCGAAGCTTCCAAGCTACCCAAAATTTTCTATGTAAATTGGTTTCGTTCAGACAGCGCCGGCAAATATTTATGGCCGGGTTATGGCGAGAACAGCCATGTTTTGCGTTGGATCTTCGAGCGCTGCGACGGAAAAGTTCACGCGAAAGAAACGCCCATCGGATTGATTCCTGACGCTGCCGACCTGGACGTAGCGGCTCTGAACATCAAGAGCAGCGACATCGAGCAGTTGCTCAGCGTCGACATTGACGGTTGGCTCGCCGAAATCCCTCTCATCAAGCAACATTTCGCCAAATTCGGAAGCCGCTTGCCGGAAGGATTGAACGTTGAGGTAAACGAGCTTGAGCGGCGGCTGAACCGAGCGAAGCACTGACTACCTCGAGCGCCAGCCGGAGCAATATCCCACAGAGTGCCGGGCCAGCGCACTCGCCTCTCTCCATCTTTCGCGCGACGAAACGCGCGGCGTTCGTAAAGCCGTCTATTGCTGCCCCGTCGATCCTTCTGACACCGCGACAGTCGGGCGGTTGCCGCTCTGAACTCACGGTGCGATAATCCGAATAAGAATCATCTTCTACAATTTGTACGCATTTCTCCGGGGGTTTCATGGGAGTACGTGATAGTTGGCTCGAAAAGCGAGTAGCGGACGCGGCTTCCGCCAATGGTTCGAGAAATTTGTCGCAGATGCACTACGCCCGCAAGGGTGTAATCACCGAAGAGATGAAGTTCGTAGCGGGCCGGGAGAAGGTCGAGCCCGAACTTGTGCGTAGCGAAATTGCGCGCGGTCGCGCCATCATTCCCGCAAACATCCATCACAAATCGCTTCAGCCCATGGGAATCGGCATAGCGTTCAAGTGCAAGATTAATTCGAACATCGGTAATTCAGCGACCACCTCGAATATTGATGAAGAGTTGAAGAAGTTGCATCATTCCGTTCACTACGGCGCGGACACGGTCATGGATTTGTCGACCGGAGGTGACATCCCGAAAATTCGCAAGGCCATCATCGAAGCTTCTCCCGTGCCCATCGGAACCGTACCGATTTATGAGGCGCTGTCTCGGGTCAGGCGCACCGAAGACCTGAGCATCGGCCTCATGCTTGAAGTGATCGAAGAGCAAGCCGAGCAGGGCGTCGATTACATGACCATTCACGCTGGCGTGTTGCGCGGTTTCGTGCCGCTCGTACGCAGCCGTATTACCGGAATCGTAAGCCGCGGCGGCGCTCTTCTGGCCCAATGGATGAATGCGCACAAGAAAGAAAATTTCTTATACGAGAATTTTGACGACATCTGCAAAATTTTCAAGAAGCACGACGTCAGCTTTTCGCTTGGAGACGGATTGCGTCCCGGCTGTCTCGCCGACGCGAGCGATGCGGCTCAGTTTGCTGAATTGAAAGTGCTGGGCGAGTTAACGAAAAAAGCCTGGGAACACGATGTCCAGGTGATGATCGAGGGCCCCGGCCACGTCCCCATGGACCAGATCGAGTTGCAAGTGAAAAAAGAGATGGAACTTTGTCACGAAGCTCCGTTTTACACGCTCGGTCCGCTCGTGATCGACATTGCACCCGGCTACGATCACATCACCAGCGCCATCGGAGCGGCAATGATCGGTTGGCACGGCGCATCGATGCTTTGCTACGTCACACCGAAAGAGCATCTCGGCCTGCCGAACGCCGAAGACGTGAAGCAGGGAGTGATCGCCTATAAAATTGCCGCGCATGCCGCGGACGTAGCTCGTCATCGCCCCGGGGCCCGAGATCGCGACGACGCGCTCTCCTACGCGCGCTTTCTTTTCGATTGGAACAAGCAATTCGAACTTTCGCTCGATCCCGAAACCGCTCGCGCCATGCACGACGAAACGTTGCCGGACGATTTCTACAAAGAGGCAAAGTTTTGCTCCATGTGCGGGCCGAAGTTTTGCTCAATGAATGTCACCCAACATGCCGAAGCCCTCGACGGGAAGGATCAGTCGGAGCGAGAGAAAAAATTTGAAGAGCTGCTGGCCAGAGTAGAAAATAAATAAACTAACGTCTTCTGAGGGTGGTGTGGAGATTCATTTCACGGTGTTCTGCTCATTGTGTTCTGACATGGTGCTCTGCGAGAGCAGCCTGGCGCAGTTGTAAACCGTTTTGGTGCAGGTCATCGGCAGTCCCACCTTCTCGCCGAGTTCGACCACTGCACCAACCAATGCCTCTAACTCCATCGGCCTGCCCGCCTCCAGATCTTGCAGCATAGAGGTCTTATGCTCGCCAATCTTGTCCGCTCCTGAAATTCGTTGATCAATACTGAC
>JAYVCW010000384.1:0-3038 GCA_043749775.1 Acidobacteriaceae bacterium
TGCGAGGTCTAACGCCTGAATTAAGCCGAGCCGCGAAGCGGCTTCGGCTTGAATGAATTGTTAGACGTCACCGGGGAACAACAATCCATCCGGCCGGATCAATCTAAACCATGTCCGAAGCTTCTTTTCCCGGGTGGCGAGTGCACCCTCCATTGCCCCTGCGGCAAGTATCTCAGCATCATGAACATCGTGTTCGAGTCGAACGCGCAGGCGAGGCGTCATCGTTTGGGCCAGCCTGCCCTGATACCGCACATATAAATCAGTAGTGAAAAGAAGCCTGACTTGTAGCCACCTGATCGTGGCCCAAAGTTCAGGCTTGTCGGTAATTAGTGGAAAAGGGCGGCTGGGATCTGGCGATTGAAATTGAGTAAAGAACTCGACAACCCTCGCGGGATCAGCAATTAAGCTATGAGCTTGCCTTAGGGCTTCTTGGCGCTGCTCCGTGGAACCGGAAGCCAAGTCAGGAAATACGCTTGGCGTTGTGTCAGACAACTCAATGAGACTGTCTATGGATTCTTCAGTGATCCGAGATTTGTCCGCGATAGCAGCAATGCTTTCCGCCGTAAATTCATAATCTTCAGTTCGAAGGGAAGCATTGAAGCGAAATGGAAGTTTCAGGACATGCGTCGAAGGCAGCCCGGCCGGAGCCAGAGTTTGCATCTCAAGGCCCGCCAAGTTTCCGATGCGTTCAAATAGATCGACCGGGTTATCAGTTTGCGGAAGCTTTGAAAAACAGCGAACTCGTGACTCGACTCTGGTAGTGATTAGCTCATGAAATAGGGCTGCAGAAATAACGAGGCGAGCTTTACCTGCAAGATCATCAATCTCGCTCGCAGTGCTTCCGTCCAGGTAGCTCTTGTCAAGGATTACGTACATCTTGGCTGTGACGTCTAACGCCTGAATTAAGCCGAAGCCGCCCGAGAAGCCAGATGGAGCAAAGCTGCTACGAAGCGGTTTCGGCTTGAATGAATTGTTAGGGGGCAGACTACCGGCGAAGCAAGGGGACGACAACCTGCCAGGAACGGCTCTTGCTTGACCCGAAGCGAGTAAGGCGAAGCCCACGGCTGGCCGAAGCGAAAACAGAAACACCGGTGCATACGAGTTGTGCGCAAGGCCAACCCTAGAGCTATTGATCCAATTCGCTTCTCGCCGCCTAACGCCTGAATTAAGCCGACACGCGTAGTGGAGGCAAATGTGGCACGCTCTTTGTGCCGCATTTGCTGTAACGAAGCGTGTTCGGCTTGAATGAATTGTTAGGCACCTTGGCCTTGAACCCGCAACAGCTCAGCCTTAGTGCCAGCATCAACGTTGATCCAGTTTGTTGCTGAAGTTTGGCGCAACTCCCAACCTTGCTCTCGAGCGGCAGCGACAATTTGCTCGTACCAGCGAGCATACGACCACTCTCGCGGCTTGGGCGAATGCAAGGAACGCCGATCCGGATCCCAGGAAACTTCCATCGCCTCGCGGTAGATGAGCGGAAATTTCTGGCTGAGCGGAATTACATGAAGCCGACCGGCCTCGTCAATTTCTACAGCCGCAATGGAATCTCGATCCATGGTGTCTAACGCCTGAATTAAGCCGAGCCGCGAAGCGGCTTCGGCTTGAATGAATTGTTAGAGCGCACCGCCGTCAACTTTCGACGACGACGACGTGCGCCTGAATCTTGCCATCTACTGCATTTGGCCCAAAGCGGGCCGCGATTGCCTTGGTGGCCGCGTCAGTTGCTGCGTTAAATTTGCTCGCATCTCGTTCCTCGATTTCGTTCCGTAGTGGCGTCCCTTGGCAGTACGCGATCGCCGCCACCCGCGGAGATTCTGCTCTGCTACGCGCGGCGACTGTCTCGATCTGCGCCGGATTGGTGAATCCGCCCTTGGCTAAATCTTTCTCTATAGTCACGCGGTCGTGATAGCCGTGAGGAGTGCGGACCATGAAGCGTGGAGGATCGGCGGGGAAAACGGATGCCAGCGCCATGGTCACCGTATCGGCGAATTCGTTCTCTTCGATTCGATCCCACACACTAAAGATCAAAATCCCTCCGGGGCTGAGCACCCGAATAGCCTCCGAGAAGGCTTTCGGCTTGTCGGGGAAAAACATGACCCCGAACTGGCAAACAACGGCATCAAACGTTCCATCGGGAAAGGGCAGGTGCATCGCATCCGCCGCGCGCCACTCGACCCTGCGGCTGGTGCCAAGCATCTCGGCTTGGTCCAGCATGGCCTGATTCAAATCAGTAGCCACGATGGAAGTGCTTTCCGGCAGCGCTGAAGCCAACTCTCGCGTGACCACTCCAGTTCCGGCTGCGACCTCTAGGACTCGCGACGGATTTCTCGTTCTCAACCGCCTGGCTAGGTCCGCCGCGTAGGGCTCAAAAATGAGAGGCACCAGGTAAGTCTCGTAGATCTCCGGAACTAAGCCAGCAAAGACTTTGTCAGTATCGGCCACTGAGGTCATTTGCGATCTCTCCAGTGCGCTCTAACGGCCAGCATCAGCTGCGGCGCGAAGCGCCGTCAGTTGCATGCTGTTGTTAGGCAGCACTGCGATTTCTGGATTGTTCAAGGAGTAAACACTTGAATGGTCAATGTACGAATGGACGCCTCTGCTTTGCCACCCGGCGATCGCATATCAAAGTCAACCGAAATGGTGTGCGGTCCTGGACTGAGATCGCTCTTCAGCGATGACACCGTGGTGAGATGCGCCACCGGTCTGTTGATTCCGCCATCGATTTCAAATCCTGTGACTGGGAATGGGGCGCCATCCGCTTTGACATGCAGTCTAACGGCGTTCCCGGAAGTGACGTTGAAGAACTGGCTGGAGACCTCAACTCTCACCGTACAACTCTGCTTTCCACACTGAATCGTCGTCGGAGCGAATGCTTGCACTGGCGCGTCGGCGATCGCGACGTAAGTGGTGTCCTGTCGCATGTGGGTCTTCGAAAGAGTACGGTCAAGTGCGGTGACGGCTTCCTGGCCGACGACTTCTGTTGCCCCCAGCAAACCAAGCACCACCAAGAATGCTCTCAAACTCGGGCTCATGGCGAA
>JAYVCW010000385.1:0-8123 GCA_043749775.1 Acidobacteriaceae bacterium
GCCGCCCCAGCAGTTCCTCGACGCTTGCCCGCCGATTACCAGGTTGCCGTCTCTCATCAATGATTCGACTGTTCATGAATGGCGCTGCGGCAAGCGCCGGAGGCGGCCTCACTTATCTGCGAAATGTGCTTCCGCACCTTGCGCGTCGTTCCGATTGCCATACATCGGTTTTGCTCAGTCCAGAACTTGGTCGCGAATTTGTTGCGCTTCAAAACCTGGCAATCGTTGAAATGAAAGATTCTTCGGGAGCTCTAACTCGATTTGCCCGGGAGCAACGACTGCTGCCAAAGTTGATTCGGCAAAGTGGGGCGCAGGTTTTGATCTCGGCGGGAAATTTTGCGCTTTGGAATTCGCCGGTCCCGCAGGTTCTGTTATCACGCAATTCGCTTTATACCTCTGCCGACTTCAGGCGCGATTTGCGGGCTCGCGGTCGATACTCCATGCTCGCGGATACTTTATTGAAAGGCTGGATAGCGAAGCAATCCATTCGGCGGGCGGAAATTGCGGTCGCCCCGAGCCGCGCCTTCGCTGACGATCTTGAGCAGTGGAGTGGCAAGCCAGTGCTGGCCTTACACCACGGTTTCGATGGCGAGGCTTTCGCCTCGGGCACTGGAGTTCTGCCAGCAGAGGCGAGTATAAAACTGGAGCAAGCGCGCGATTGCCTGCGCCTGCTTCTTGTAAGCCACTACAACTACTATCGAAATTTCGAAACGCTTTTTCGCGCCATGCCGATTCTGAACCACAGTCTAAAAGGAAAAGTGAAGCTGTTCTTAACCTGCCATCTAAAGTCCGAGAAGAATCCAGGTTCTTATCGAACCGACTCCGCTTTGGTGGTGGCAGATCGTTTCCGCGATGGAGAAAACATAGTCGAACTAGGCGCCATCCCCTATAGTTCGCTTCATCATCTATACCGGGCGTGCAATATTTATGTATCGCCCGCGTACGCCGAGTCATTTGCTCATCCGCTTATTGAGGCGATGTCCAGTGGATTGCCCGTGGTTGCGTCTGATTTACGGGTGCACCGCGAGATTTGTGGCGATGCGGCTCTCTTCTTCCCTCGTTTTTCTCCGGAAGAACTTGCCGAGCGCATCCTCCAGATTCAAGCAGCACCCAAGCTTGCGGAAACTCTTGCCAATAATGGGTTGCGCCGGGCCCGTGATTTCAGTTGGAGCGGCCACGTCGATCAATTGGTGACGATGGCCGCAAAATTGGCGAACTCAAGCGGGCAAAATTAATGTCCCGCGACTCAGCGAACAAAGCAGAAGTAACAGGGTCCAGGTTACACGTTGTAACTCTGACTCCATTTTTTCCGTCCGATAAAAATCCTGTCAACGGCTGCTTCATCGCAGAGCCTGTTCGCCTGTTCGGCGAGTTCGGCATTGACTCTACGGTAATTGCGGTTTCTCCGCTTTATAAGGCCGCGAACAAAACGATCGCCAACGTCCCGGCAGATTGGGTGCGATATCCCGCATTCCCGGGCCTCGCCGGATTGCCAAGCGCGGGCAAGTTTTTACACCTGCGGCTCGCATCGCGGTTGCGTAGCTTGCACAAGGAAAAGCCAATCGACGTGATCCACGCGCACACAGCTATGCCGTCCGGCGACGCTGCCCGGTTGCTCGGAAAGCAGTTAAGCATCCCGTTCGTAGTGACAGTCCATGGTCTCGACGTGCTTAATACGTTCGGTGAAGCAGGGGTTGCATCAGAGAAGCGGCAAAAGAAAGCGATCGAGGTCTACACAGCGGCCCGGACTGTGATTTGTATCAGCGACAAAGTCCAGGAGATTATTCGGGCCTCGACTCCGCCTGAAACTCGTACTCGCGTCGTACATAATGGTGTCGATCCTGAATTGTTTAGTCCAAAACAAGGCTTCGATTCGCAGGATAACCATGAAATATTGGTGGTCGGGTCATTGTTGCGGAGCAAAGGCCACGCCCTCGTTTTGCATGCAGTCGCCAGACTCGCCGCCACATTTCCTGACATCCGGTGCCGCATCATCGGCGACGGTACCGACCATCTGGAGTTCGAAGCGCTCGCCCGTGAACTCGGAATAGAACAGCAGGTTCGATTCGTTGGCCGCCAGAGCCGCGCGGAAGTTGCTGAAGCCATGCAGCGCTGTTCGGTATTCGCCTTGCCCAGTTGGAATGAGGGGTTAGGCTGCGTTTATCTGGAAGCCATGTCGTGTGCGAAGCCCGTGATCGGCTGCCGCGGACAGGGGATTGACGGAATTATTAAGCACGGCAGAAATGGTTTTCTGGTACCACCGCAAGGGCTGGAAGAACTGGTTATTGAGCTTAACCATCTTTTCCAGGCGAAGGCACATTCTCAACAAATCGGTGCCGCGGCGCGCGAGACTATTCTCCGTGACTTCACCCTCCGGCATCAGGTCAAAAAGCTCGCAGCAATCTTTCGCGAGGCGCAACTTTCTTATGCCCAAGCTTATGCGCAAGAAAAATCGTCGCGTGTCAAAACGCGAAGCTTGTAGAACAAGCTCATAGTCCGCGGAACAACTCTTGAAAACTCTCGAGAAAACTCTCGGGAAAAACTCTCGCGAACAACTCTACTGTTGGATGCTGCTCTCGCCACCGCTCGGCTTAACCGTAACCTGATCCGGGCTCACCAATTGCGATCGGTCCCAGCCCCCGCCGAGCGCCTCGATCAGGCTCACCGCCGACGTCATCTCCTGTACCTGAAGCGCATTCAGAGTTTGCGCATTCGCCAAGGCTGTATTCTGAGCGACCAGAACGTTGATGTAGGGATCAATGCCGGATTCATATCGCCCGCGCTCGAGATCAAGAAAAGTCTGAGCGGACTTTAGCGCAGCCTGTTCCTGAACGATCTGCTGCGACAAAATTCGCACTTGTGCCAGCGCGTCTTCAACCTGCTGAAATGCGGTCAGCACGGTTTGCCTGTAGGTGGCAAGGTCGGCGTTGTAGGTCGCGACATTCTGCTGCACGGTAGCGCGTCTGAGACCGGCATCAAAAAGCGGTTGAGGAACGGATGCGCCTACTGACCAGAAGCGGCTTGGCCAAGAGAACCACTGGCTGATGGCAGAGCTTTGAAAGCCGGCTTGCCCGGTCAGAGTCAAATTCGGATAGTAGGCCGCGTAAGCGATACCGATCTGCGCATTCGCCGCCGCCATGCGGCGCTCCGCGGCGGCAATGTCCGGGCGCCGCTGCAATATGTCTGTAGGTACTCCGAGCGGAATCGGTGGCGGCGCGGTAGTCATCGGCTTAACCGGAATGGAAAAGTCGGAAGCTACCTTTCCGATCAGCATGGCGATTGCATGCTCGAACTGCGCGCGCGCGATGCCCACATTGGTGGCGCCCGCTTGCGCGCCTTCAAGCGTAGTCTCCGCCTGCACTACGGCGATTTGGCCGTCAATGCCCAAATCGTAAAGTGTTTTAGTCAGTTCCAGCGACTTCTGGTCGGCAGCTACTGTTTCGTTGAAGATTTGCTGGAGCATGTCTTGACCACGAATCTCAAAGTAGAATTGGGCAAGACTGGCTTGCTCGGTCAAGCGCTCGTTCTCCAGGTCCGCGGCGCTCATTTGCGCGGAATATTGCGCTTGCCGCACCGTATTGCGGACCTTCCCCCATATATCGGGAGCCCATGAGGCTTCGAGAGGCAGCGTAAAGTTGTTGTTTGCCGACGAGGAAGAAGTTGTCGTTGTGCCTCCAGTGGCTGTCGTGTTCGTACGTGCATTGCGTGAGGTTTGAGAGCGGCTGACGGACGGCGCCACCGATAGCGTCGGATAGTACTGAGCCCGAGCCTCACGCACCACAGCGCGCGCCGCCATAAAATTCTCGAAGAATTGTTTTATGTTTTGATTGTTGATATTGAGCTGATCTTCAAGCGCATTCAGTTCCGGCTCGTTGAAAATCTCCCACCATTTGCCGCGAAGCTGCGCGTCTGCCGGCTGAGCCACGTTCCACGATTCTCCGTTATTAGATTGCACCGGAGTTTCTTTGTAAGCTGGAGGGGTAGGCATATCGGGCGCGTGATATTTAGGCCCAACCGTGCATCCCGGCAGCAGCGACACAAGTGCTGCTGCGCTGATGAGCAAGTAAGTCCTGCCCCTGCGGTTCGATCTCGATATCCAACTTTGCATCACAACCTCACCAACTTTAATAAGCGCCCCCGTCTCGATTCTCTAGCGGGCTTCTGCCACACGCCCGGCAAATGGTTCGCGCGGCTTGCCTGCGAACAGCAAACGCAAGCGGTCCATAAAGAGGTAAACGACCGGAGTGGTGTACAGGGTCAGCAACTGGCTGACAATCAGTCCGCCAACAATCGTTATGCCGAGCGGCTTTCGCAGCTCTGATCCGGTACCTGTTCCAAACGCCAGGGGAAGCGCCCCGAACAGTGCAGCCATGGTCGTCATAAGAATGGGGCGGAAGCGCAGCATGCAGGCCTCAAAGATGGCGTCAGCCGTGCTCTTGCCCTCTTCGCGTTCGGCAACCAGGGCAAAATCGATCATCATGATCGCGTTCTTTTTGACGATACCGATCAGCAATACGATTCCGATAATCGAAATAACGTTGAGATCGAGTTTGAACAATTTTAAGAACAGAATCGCACCCACGCTTGCGGAAGGAATGGTCGAGATGATCGTGATCGGATGCACGATACTTTCGTAAAGCACGCCGAGGACGATGTATACCGCCAGCGACGCGGTAATGATCAGCCATTTCTCGTTGCTCAAAGATTGCTGGTAGGCCTGAAGCGTTCCCGCAAAAAAACCATGAATGCTCGATGGCGCGCCCAGCGTCTGCTCCATCTGGAGAATGCGTTGGGTGGCGTCGCTCAAGGAGACACCCGCGGCAAGATTGAAAGACACCGTCACCGATGGGAAGCTGCTGGTATGGTTGACTGAAAGCGGCGTGGTGCTTGACTTGAAAGTGGCAATTGAGATTAGCGGTACGTTACCGTTCGTCCCGCTGCGCACGTAAATGTCTTTTAGCCCTTCCGGGGTCTGCCAGTATTGCGGAGCCACTTCAAGCACCACGTAGTACTGATTCAGTTGCCGGTAGATGATTGAAATTTCAGACTGTCCGAAGGCGCTGTAAAGCGCCGAATCGAGCGTGGATGCAGTCTGGCCGACCCTTGCCGCGCTCGCCCGATCAAAACTCACATACTCGGCCAGACCACCATTTTGCTGATCGGAATTAACATCCTGCAAGCCAGGTAGTTTTTTCATCTCCGCCAGCAGAATAGGCCCCCACTTCTGTAAGTCCGCGACGTTGTCGCACTGAATCGTGTACTGATAGACCGCGTTGCCGCCTCTGCCACCAATTCTTAGGTCTTGCGCGGGCTGTAGGAATGCCGATGCCGCCGGTAAGCGGCCCAGTTTCGGACGCAGTCGAGCGATAACCTCTGCCGCGCTCGTCTTGCGTTCGCTCAGCGGTTTGAGTGCCATGAAGATAAAGCCGGAATTCGTCGCCCCTCCGCCGCCAGTGAATGCGATCACGTTTGCAACCGCCGGGTCATTTTTAATGACGCCGACGACTTTTTTGATCGAATCGTCCATCAACGGAAACGAGGCGTCCTGCGGCCCCTGCAGGCCACCGGCCACGGCCCCCGTATCTTGCAACGGAAAAAATCCTTTCGGGATTTTCATGATCAGCACGACGTTCAAAGCAATGACGAGCAACAGACCCACCAGGACAAGTGCGGAGTTGTCCAGCACCCAAATCAAGCTCCCGCGATAGGTTGAGAGCATCCCATTAAAAAACTTTTCGCTCCATTGATAGAGTCGGCCATGCCTCTCGTCCTTTTCAGACTTAAGAAGGTAGGCACACATCATCGGAGTTGTCGTTAGCGAGACCACCATCGAAACCAGAATGGCGGTTGAAAGCGTTACCGCAAATTCGCGGAACAATCGCCCGACAATGCCCCCCATCAAGAGAATGGGAATGAATACTGCGATCAGCGACACGCTGATGGAAAATACGGTGAAGCTAATTTCTTTTGCGCCCTTCATGGCGGCGTCGAAGGGCTTCATACCTTTTTCCAGGTGACGGGAGATGTTTTCCATGACCACGATCGCGTCATCAACCACAAATCCGGTGGAGATGGTCAGAGCCATCAACGACAGGTTGTCGAGGCTGTATCCGCACAGATACATCACTGCGAACGTGCCAATGAGCGATACCGGCACAGCCACGCTCGGAATCAGCGTAGCTCGTCCGTTGCGAAGAAAAATGAAGACAACCACGATCACGAGCGCAACCGAGATCATCAGCGTGCGTTCAACGTCGCTGACCGAAGCGCGAATCGTTGTGGTGCGGTCAAGGACGATGGTTGTATCGATTCCCTGAGGAATCGACGCCTTCAACGAAGGAAGTTGAGCGCGAACATTTTCGACGGTCTGAATGATGTTAGCGCCCGGCTGCCTGAAGATGATCATCATCACGGCCGGAATGCCGTTCAAAAATCCGCCCGAGCGAATGTTCTGCACCGAGTCGATCACGTCCGCTACGTCCGTGAGTCGCACCGCCGCGCCATTGCTGTAACCGATCACAATCGACTTGTATTCGTCGGCAGTAGAGATCTGGTCGTTCGTGACAATGTCTGCCGAGACACCTCCGTAGATGAGTTGGCCTTTCGCCAGGTCTGCGTTCTGCGTGCTCAGCACCGATCGAAGTTGAGCCATGGTAAGCCCGTAGTGATTGAGCTGCGTCGGGTTGACCTCGATGCGCACCGAGGGCAGGGAACTGCCCCCAACCGACACCTGCCCGACGCCCTGTATCTGCGAAAGCTTTTGAGACATGACGCTCGAGGCGACGTCATATAACTTTCCGCGATCAAATTTATCGGAGGTCAGCCCGATAATCATGATTGGCGAGTCTGCCGGATTCACCTTGCGATAGGTTGGATTTCCGGGCAGATTCGCTGGAAGATACGTACGAGCCGCGGCGATGGCGGCTTCCACGTCGCGAGCCGCGCCGTCGATATTGCGGCTCAGGTCAAACTGAATCGTCACCGACGTCGTGCCCAGCGAACTCGCGGAAGTCATCTCTGAAACTCCCGCAATGTGCCCTAACTGGCGCTCCAGCGGTGTCGCTACCGAAGAGGCCATAATCTGCGCGCTCGCTCCTGGTAGAGCTGCGCCTACGGCGATAGTTGGGAAATCAACTTGAGGAAGCGGCGAAACCGGCAGCACGGTGAAAGCGATCGCTCCCGCAAGCGCGATCGCGATGGTCAGAAGCGTGGTCGCTACTGGACGCCGAATAAAGAGGGCCGATAGGTTCATGCCGGTTCCGGAGGCGGCTCTTCGCCATGAATTGAACGTTCAGCGGCTTCTTTATCTTCATCTGTGCGAGAGCGCGACCGAAAGAAGGAGAAGCGGTCGCCTAGGCTATCAAAGAAGATGTAAATCACCGGCGTCGTGTAAAGCGTCAGCGCCTGGCTCAGCAAAAGGCCGCCAACCATGGCAATTCCCAGCGGGCGGCGAATCTCAGACCCAATTCCGCGCCCGAGGGCCAGCGGCAAGCCTGCGAGCAGCGCCGCCATTGTGGTCATCATGATAGGTCTGAAGCGCAGCAGGCTGGCTTCATAAATGGCCTCGGTCGCCTTCTTGCCCTGTTCGCGTTCGGCTTCGAGCGCGAAGTCCACCATCATGATGCCGTTTTTCTTGACGATTCCGATCAGCAGAATGATGCCGATAATCGCAACTACGTTCAAGTCTTGTCCAAACAACATGAGCGCAAGAAGTGCCCCCACTCCGGCGGAGGGAAGGGTTGAAAGAATGGTCACTGGATGGATAAAACTCTCGTATAACACGCCGAGCACGATGTAGACCGTACCCAGCGCGGCCACAATCAACAACGCCTCGTTCGAAAGCGAATTTCTGAACGATGCCGCCGTGCCTTCGAAATCAGCCTGCACGCTCGCCGGCATGTTCAACTCTTTTTGCACTTTAGTGATGGCGGTAATGGCGCTGCCCAGCGCCGCATGTGGCGCCAGGTTGAAAGACACTGTGACCGCGGGGAATTGGCCCTGATGATTGATGGAAAGCGCTTCTGAAATTCGCTCGAGATGTGTGAAGGCGCTTAACGGAACCGAATTCCTGTTCGTCGAACTCTTAGTCGTGTTTGCAGAACTCGAACCCGAAGTCGTTGTGG
>JAYVCW010000386.1:0-8454 GCA_043749775.1 Acidobacteriaceae bacterium
GAGAAAAGTTTTAAGGTCGGGGGCAGCGTCGAGCAATCGGGTCCATTGCTCGTAGTAAAGGGTCACGGGAAATCTTCCCAGTCCGTAAACGCTGACGCCACCCTTTTCGCTGACGCGAAACCCCATTGCTCCGCTGCGTTTTTTGGCGTCAACCTGCTTTTCCAATTCCGCTAAACGATTTCTTAATTCGTCGTAACTGGGCTCTGTCATAAGGACCTCACTTAAAAATAAAGTTCTGACGTGATTTTTCTATCATACCCGCAGGGTTCGAAAGCTGACAGAAACACTAGTCCCGACAGTGAGAGCGGTGACGAGACACACGGCCGCTGCGGCGCGCAAGAAAAGTCTAGAAAAATTTACCGACGTCGAAAAAGACTTTCCGGTGCTGGCTGTCGCCGATGCTTCCTCCAAACACGATGGGGCCGAAAACCGTTTGAAAGACAAGACCGATGGTTGCGTCCTGCGCGACTTTCGTGGCGCCAGGTGGCTGACCATAGGCCTTCCCTGCCTCGTACATGGTTAGCAGGTAAACACTTTGCCGCAGCAACGGTGAGAACTCGCGCAGCCGGTAGAGCAGCGCCGGCTGCAGCAGGAAATATTGGTTGGTGAGGAGCTCGTTGGTACCGTAGGCAGAAAGACGAAGTTGGCCTCCTAAACTAAACGGCAGGAAACCGGTGTGCTTTTCCGAGAACGCCGTGCCGCCCGAGGCAAAAAGAAGCAGCGACGATTTTTCACCGATATGCCGTGCGAGTCCCAACTTCAACTCTGCCGTAGAAAACGCGTCGGCTGTTCCGGGCGCTGTGTCGAAGAAGCGAACGTTCGATTCGAGTCGAGCTCCGTTTCGTGGAATGACGGGATCATCGAATCTTTCGAATCGATACCGCAGGCTGGTCACACCGTAGCGCCCGCGAACTTCAGGCGCTACTGGGGCGCCGATATCTTCGCTGACTTTGCGGTAGCCGGATTCATATCCGAGCCGGAGTTCGGCGTCTCGGCGAAATGTGTAGCCTAAATCTAGGCCTCCCCCGCTTGTGCGATCACGATAATTGCCGAGGAATCTGCCGCGCTGATAGACGAAGAAGGGGCTGCTGTCGGCTATGCCATGAGCGGAAATAAACCATCCGGTCGAAAACGTGAAGGGGTGAAAGTATTCCGTCTTCAATCCATATTCGGAGCCCACGATTAAATCGTTGCGCCACTCCGACCCGAAGCCTCCGACATCGAGAAAGGTCACGCGGGCGCCTACGGTGAAGAGCAAATTTTTATAGTCGGAGCCATCAATCGTAAGAGTGGGATGCACGGTGGGCGGCGCGTAATCTTTCTCGTCGGCTGTGATCTTCAAGCCCTGCTGCCCGTTGCGTTCTTCGGCGCGATAGCCGGCGCGGGCAAAGCGCCCGAGGCCGGTGACGTTCATCATTTCCTGATCGAGCTTGGCGGTATCGATGGGATGGCCGGCGAGATCTTTAAGATCATTTTGCAAACCTTTCAGTATGTCGCCGGTGGCTCCCGTGACTTCAATAAAATTGGGGACGGGCACGGGGCGCCGCTTTGCTTTACGCTCCGCCAGAATTTGCCGCCATTCGTCTTCGCTTACCTGGAAGCGGGCCAGCAGATTGCTCTTCCGTTGCGCCGCCTTGTAGCCTTCCGCCTCGATGCGTGAGAAGAGAGAATAGTCGGTGTAATCAAAGCCCGAGACATCCGCCGTCAGAAGAATGTCGGCGTTTTGCATGCTACGAAGTTCGTTGATCGCGATCGCGACCGACGCGGAGCGCGCCAACACTCCAAAGGAAGAAAGCGGAGTCTTCGGCTGAAGTTGGGCTGGCGACAGGTGAACCGCGATCACGATATCGGCTCCCATATCTTTGGCGACGTCAACCGGAAGGTTATCGAGCAAGCCGCCATCAATCCAGAGATGATCGCCCTCGCGAACCGGGGTGAAGAACGCCGGCAGGGACATGGAAGCGCGCATTGCGCCTGCGAGCGAACCGTGATCGAAGACATAAGGCTTCTCGGCGACGAGGTCGGTGGCGACGCAACGGAACGGAATGGGCAAGTCGTCGAAACTCTTCATCTCGGAGTAGGGTAGGCCGACGCGGTCGAGGATCAGGCCGACCTGCTGACCGGAGTTGAAGCCGCTGGGGAATTGAGTTCCCTTCTTCAGTCCAAACTCGAAAGAGTTGGGATAATCGCGGCGGTCTTCCTTGCGCCGGAAAGAGAGGTCTTTGTATGGCGTCACGCCGCGGAGCACTTCGTGCCACTTGATGCTTTGGATGAGGCTTGCAATCTGATCTGGCGACTCGCCCGCGGCGTAGGTGCCGCCAACCAGTGCGCCCATGCTGCTCCCAGCCACCAAGTCGACAGGGATACGATTTTCCTCGAGCCATTTGAGAACGCCGATGTGGGCCAGGCCCAAGGCGCCGCCACCTTCGAGCACGAGGCCTATCCGCGGCCGGTGCGTCTTTTGTATCGATGCCGAAAGATCTGGCAGTTTGTCTGCTTGACCCCAGAGTTGCGATTGCAAAATGAGCAACATCCACGCGGTTATGCTGAGCTTCATCAAACCTCTCCAAGATGCTCTGTCAAGGTTGCCACGCAACCCGGCAAAAGCCCAGTCAGGCCCAAGGTTCATGGCAAGTTGAAAAGAAATTCACACTGTGCTGAGAATGGCGGAGCCAGGGATGCATCTTCAACGCTACCAGCCACTTAGCGACACGAACTTAGTTGAAAGTGGAGGCTGAAATGCTAAAATGGACGCGGACGTAGAATATCTGACGGAGATTATCTAATGTCGACGCTGCGCAAAAGCTTGGTGGAAAGTATTCCGATGTTGGTAATTTTAGGCCTGCTGGCGGGCGCAATCGGCGGCTTGGGTGTTGGCGCGCTCCAGTTGCGAGCGATTACTTCTACGGCAACCTCTGCATCGGGCAAATAGCGATCAGTCAGACCAATGAATCAGACTGGCTGAGATTTGTCAGAACCGCGGATCGTTTGGTCATTGCGTAATTGCAACATCCCGCAATTGCAGACTAACTCACGGCTGGCCTAACTCACAGTAGGACGGAGTGCGCGCCTTCACTACTTCCACTCCCCGCAAAAGTGAAGTTTGGGCACAAAGAGCTTCCGCCATTTATTCCGTATTTTTCGTCCAGAAAATGTTGCACTGTCGCGGGCAACATCCTCGCTATTTCCTGCCAAGTAGAGATTTTTAGTTCGGTTCGAAGCTCTAATCGATTCACGCAGCTCATGACTTCGTACCAGGCATCGATAAGATCTGGGCGGCGCGCGTCGACCACGACGCGAAACGAACAGTTCAATGAATAGGCCGCCAGAACGTTGCGAATCAGTTGGTAGGAGAGAAAGCGATCCGCAGTTTGCGGTAAGCGACGGCAATCAAAAACTTCCTCGAAGTCGCGGTAGGCATCGAGTGTGGGTTTTGAACAAGCCTGAAAGTCACTTTCAGTCAGCTTCGCTTCCATCAAACTATTTCCGGCTTTCAGGTCTATCTCGGTGCGATCCGCGCCGCCATTCAGCAGCGGAACTCTAGCCCGATAACCAAATCGCAGGGACAAATTATCGATCGCGGCAAGATTGTTGAGGGCGCCTCGTCTTGATACGGACGGGTGACAGAAAATATTCATGAGCAGGGCGTCGGAGCTGGTGCATGTGTCTAATTCCATCCAGCGTCCGCGATCGGTGGCGGGAAATGAGCGGCGGCCGAGAGTGTGCACCTTGGTCAGGCGGCGCCTCCACTCTGGATTTGCCTGAATCGCCTTGTAGCTTGCAGGGAGAAAGTTGCCATGCAGCGAGCCCTCACTGAAGGGCTCAAAACAGGGGATGGGAGATTCGCCATAACTGACGCAATGTGGCAGTTGCCGAGCTTGCGCATAAAGCCGCGCTCGCTCCGCCAGCTCACCTCGCAGTGCAGCCGCAAAATTCATTGCAGTTTCTTTTCGGCGAGGCGGTTGTCGACGACGCGAATCATGTACTCAGCGACACGAACGGCATCTTGAATCGCACAGCGAAGTGCTGGCGTGTCACGCAGCTCGTGCAGCCGCGGAGCAACGATCGCGGCGGCAGCGATCAGGATAGCGACTTTGTCATCGGAATGATCGGCGGATGGGATGGTCTGGAATTCGGCTCGCATGGAAAGCATTATAGCGAAGAAAAGGCGAATAGCAATTGGTTAAGGTTAAATTCGCCTGGGTTAGTGCAGGAAGTTGGTCCCATTTGCATGCGTGCTAAACTTCCGACGAAAAACTTAAGTCGTAATTCTTGCAGCGGGGGTTAGATGTTTCGAATCTTGCGTGAGTGGCATAGTCTGTTGATTTTGTTGGTTGCGCTGATGGCACAAATTGCCTTGGCCCAGGCTCCTGATACGAGTGAGCCCGGGTCTGTCGAAGCGATTGCTGCCGCGACCACCGATCCGCATTATGTCTCGCCCTGGGTTTCTTATGTGCCTCAATCCGCGACCGTGCCTTCTCCTGAAAACTTTCTGGGAAGAATCATGGGCGCGCCCGGAGAATTGTTAGGTACGGAAAAGACTTACGCCTATGCTCGCGCTTTGGCGGCCGCGAGCCCCCGGGTGCGCGTCTTCACGATCGGAAAGAGTGAAGAGGGTCGCGACATTATTATGCTCGCGATTGCGGACGAGGCCGGGATTCGCGATCTGGATCGGCTGAAGGCTGCGACTGCGGCGCTGTCTGATCCGCGTCGCACGGATGAGGCTGCCGCCGAAAAAATAGTTGCTTCATCGCGGCCTATTTATTATTTCAACGCGGCGCTGCACTCCGATGAGACGGGATCGACCGAAGCGATGGTCGAACTGGCGTATCGCCTCGCCGTATCCGAGCAGCCTATGATTCAGCGCATTCGCGAGCGCATGGTCGTGCTGATCAATCCCGTATCCAATCCTGACGGACGCGACAAGATGGTGGAATGGTTCTATCGCTATCTCAAGGGCAAGACTGATCGCGCTTCCCTGCCCCGGCAATCGCCTCCTTACTGGTCGAAGTATGCGTTCGTGGATATCAATCGCGACACGCATCAGCAGACGCACGAGACGACGAAGGCTGTGCATCGCATGTTTCATGAATGGCACCCGACGGTCGTGCACGATCTTCATGAAGGCTCGCCGTTGATGATGACGTGGAATGGCACGGGACCTTATAACCCCAATATTGATCCGATCACTTACACAGAATTTCTGGAACTGAGTTTTCACGAAGTGCAGGCGATGACGGCGATGGGGATGCCGGGAGTTTCCACCTGGAATTTTGGCGAGGCGTTTGCGCATCTCTATCTTGATTCGGTGGCGATGAATCACAACAGCATTGGGCGCGGTTACGAGACTTACGGCAATGGCAGCGCCGAGACGGAGAAGCGCGCGATTTCTGCGTCAGCGGCAACGATGGAGTGGTACCGGCCTGTTCCCGCTCCGCGCGAAGTGACGTGGTCGGCACGCGACAACCTTAACTATCAGGAGACGGGAGCGCTCGCGGCGCTCGATGACGCGGCGGGAGAAGCGCCGACGATGCTGCGCAATTTTTATAAAAAATCCTGGAACTCATGGCAGAAAGGTTTGACCCAGCCGCCGTATGCGTTTGTGGTTCCTGAGAACCAGGGCGACCCGGCCCGGGTGGCGCAGATGGTCGGACGGCTGATGGGCCAGCACATTGAAGTTTCACGTGCTCCGAATGCATTTCAGCTGCACGAAGGAAGCTTTGCCGCGGGCTCGTATGTTGTTCGACTTGATCAGCCGTATCGCAACTACGCCGTCGATTTGTTAACCCCGCAGAATTATCCGAAAAACGGTGAGGCGCCTTATGACGACGTTTCCTGGGAGCTTCCGGCGCACTATCACTTGATGGCTATTCCGATTGCCGACGCGGCGATTCGCAAAGTGGATCTAACCCAACTCTCTGAAGTGCCGCGTGCGGCGGGGCGCTTGGCCGGCGCTGGTCCCGTTTTTTTGTTGCGCGATACCGGGCAGGAGTCGTTTCTTGCCGCACGCTATCGCTTAACTAGGTTTGAAATTCAGATTGCCGAGCGCGAGTTTGAAGTCGGGGGCATTCAGTTTCCAGCAGGCTCTTGGATTCTTGCCGCGCAAACTGGACTGCATGACGCGGTGGCTTCAGTGGCTGCCGATTTGGGCCTGGAATTTACGCAGGCGGCGGCAGTTCCCGACGTGCCGCGACATGTTGCGAAGGCTCCTCGGATTGGGCTGTGGGTGCCTTGGGCGGACACTGATTCCATCGGATGGATTCGCTATTCGCTCGACCAGCGCAAAGTCCCTTACACATATTTGCGTGACGAAGATATTCGTGCGGGAGGTCTGCGCTCTCGCATCGACGTGCTTCTTTACGGTCACGTCGATCTGGAGTTGGCGGAGCAGATAGAAGGACTGCCCAAGCGCTGGTCGCCGATGCCTTTCAAGAAGACCCGGCAGACTCCGAGCTTTGGAACTCCTGCGGAATCGGAAGATATCACGGGAGGAATTGGATACGAAGGGCTCGGGCAGATTCAGCATTTTATCGAAGATGGCGGCCTCATGGTGACGCTCGGTAGCGGATCGATGCTGGCACTCGAAGGCGGTCTGGTGCGTTTTGTGCGCCGATCTTCCGGGGGCGTGCCGCGCAGTACAGCCGGAGGCGGAGTCGCATCGGCTGCGGCGGCGCAGAATGCTACGACGCGAACTCCGGGTGCGCACGTTCGCGTTAAGTTTGAGCGCGCTGATCATCCCATCGCGTATGGGTATCCAACTCATACTTATGTGTTCCGGCAGAATTTTCCGCTGTACGATGTGCCGCGGCGCTGGATGCGGATGGCCTACTGCACGACATGCCTTGACGGTCCTGAAGATCGTTCGGGAGTCGTGATGGAATGGGGCGATAGCGACAACCAGCCATTCGTTGTAAGTGGTCAGGCTTGGGGAGAGGACAACTTGATAGGACGCCCTGCAATTCTAGATATGCCCGTTGGTAAGGGTCACGTGGTCGCTTTTAATTTTAATCCCATGCATCGCGACTTGAATCAGGGCGACCAGCGGCTCCTGTGGAACTCGATCTTAAATTGGCAGGCGATTGTGGCGGGCCAACCAAAACATACAGACGGCGAACCCTCTCATCCTCAACCGGAGGAAGATTAGAGCTCGCCAGCAGCTTGATGCCGTATTTCGCGCAGGAGTGCGAGTGCCGCGGCCTACGCTGCTCGTTGCGACATCCGCGACATGATCACCGAAAGCGCAGCGACGCCCAGCGTTTTCACGAGCGTCGGATGCTGCGCATAAAATCCGCTGATGGTATCGACAATGGATGGATTCTGTTTCTGCGCCTGATTTGCAATTTCCGTGACCGTCGCAGGAGAGACCTGGCTTGCCGCCTGCGGATTGATTTGCCCGGAGCCCCCGGTCAATCCGGATAACCCGTTGCTGGCAAGAATGGCGGCTGCTCCAGGGCCGAGCGAGGAAATAAGCTGAGTCAGCAAGCCACTTTTCTGCTCCGGATTCGAGCGATTAAATAAATCGCCGATGGTCGATCCGAAAGAACCGCCTTGGCCTGATCCCAATGCCGCCGACACACCTTGCGCCAGGATGTTTGGTGGAGCCGACTTTGCGACGTTATCGAAGTGCTGGTTGACTTGATCATGATCGACGTTCGACGCGTTCTGCGTCGTGTCAGGATTCGAATATTTTTGAAGAATGCCTCCAACCTCATCCATCCAACTCATCGCCTTGTCTCCTCTAGGAACAACTGAAAAAGATATCTAATTTATCTATAAAAGCCGGGGGCCTTCCCACGAGAACGGGAAGGCCCCGGGGGCTTCTAAGCTGCGGGAATAATGAGTTCTTGTCCAGCCTTGATTTTGTTGGGATCGTCGATGTGGTTGGCTTTAGTGATCATTTGGTATTTGTTCGCGTCGCCGTAAAATTTTTGGCTGATCTTGGAGAGACTGTCACCAGCCTGGACAGTATATTTATTTCCGGCTTGAGCGGATGCCGAAGCACCCTGTGACTGGCCACCGGCGCCAACTTCGATGTTATGTTTCAAGTCTTTAAAGTTAGGGTCCACAGATTTGATGGCATCCCAAACTTTATTTTTGCCGGCTTCGGAATTCATTGTGGCTTTGATATAAAGCTGGCTTCCCTCCATATTGACGTTTTGAAGTTGTCCACCCTCTTTTTGGATGGCGTCGATAACAGGCTGGTATTTCTGCTTGAGTTGAGCTAATTGATCGGGCATTTAAAGATTCCTTTCGTCGAACGAGTTTGGGTCAACCATTGTGGTTGACGGGAAGCTAATGGCGCGGTTGAGGCCAGTTCGCGATTCGAAAGATAGCGAATTGAAGACAGCGAATTCAGGATTACTTCTTTATTTCCCTGAAGACTACTCGGACACGAGGCTTTGCAAAATCGAGCGCGGGCTGTAGCTATGTCTAAAAAATGCCCTACAGAAATCC
>JAYVCW010000387.1:0-2427 GCA_043749775.1 Acidobacteriaceae bacterium
GTTTCGGATTTACGCGTTGTTGCTCAGCAGCAGACCTGGGAGGAACGCGTCGAACATTTTCAAGCAGACCTGACACAGCGTGGGATTGATGCTGACGCAATAGTGTGGGAGGACATTTTGAGCGCACCAGCCTGTCAGAGGCTTCGGAAAAGATTTTCCGTTGGCTTTCGACTGGAGGCCGACCTTGATTGCTACGACGTATGGATGATCGCTGTTGCGTCACTTATCGGCACGCTGGTTGACTGGCTTCTCGTAAATGTACCGCCGGGAGCGGGACTGCTCGGGCGCGAAGCCCGACCGGGCGGCATTTTGACACAGTGGCTCAAATCAGTCGAAGTCCCTGCGGAGAACTCGCTCGCTAGGCGATTCAAGGTTGCTTACGACGGTGCAGTGGCGGGAACTGATCTCGGCAGTCATCGTCTCCACAGTTTCGGACACGATCCGTTTATTGGGTTGGTTGTAGGTGTATTCGACATCATGCGCGGCGGCATGACATCTATTCGGGATTATCTAGTTGACGCAATCCGAATGGTGGCGTATTAAGGTGCATCGTGAGATTATTTCTTCCCCTTTTTCCGGGCCTTGTGCGCGACCTTCTTAAGTTTGCGAATGAGCTTTTTCGGGAACAGGGAATGAAGCAATTCCTCGTCCGTCATCTCGTTAGCTTTCTTCTTTGATTTCATAGCTTTATGTCTCATCCACGCACACCCCGCAAAGCGAAGCCTTACGTGAAAGCCGAAATTAACCTCGTTAAGCTCATCAAGCAATACGGCAACGACGACCAATGCCGCGAACGGCTTGCCGCTCTTCGCTGGCCGACTGGCGTTAGCTGCCCGCGCTGCAACAGCGCCATCGTCTCGAAAATCTCTACCCGCGAGCAATTCCACTGCAACGGGTGCGACTATCACTTTTCGGTTACGACGGGCACGATTTTTCACGACACACACCTTTCTTTGTCCAAGTGGTTTCTGGCGATCTACCTGATGACCGAGAGCAAGAAAGGCATCAGTGCCCTCCAGATGAAGCGCACGCTCGACATCGCCTATCAGACGGCGTGGCACCTCTGCCACCGTATCCGCGCGGCCATGCGGGACGCCAACTGTGAACTTCTGAAGGGCATCGTGGAGGTTGACGAGACTTATGTGGGCGGCAAGACGCGCGGCATGGGCCGCGGCTACCGTGGTAACAAGGCCATCGCGATCGGAGCCGTCCAGCGGGAGGGGAAGATTCGCCTGCAAGTCATCACCAACGCGGACAAGGCCACGCTTCACAAGTTCATCGCGGATAACACTGATCCCAAGACAGAGGCGATCTACACCGACCAGCTTCCCGCCTACGAGGGAATTGCCGATGCGGATACCCGCCACGAGAGCGTCAATCACTCGGAAGAGGAATGGGTTTGTGGGGATGTCCATACGAACGGGATTGAGAGCGTCTGGCGCCTGCTGAAGCGGTCGATCATCGGTGCTTACCACAAGGTCAGCATGAAGCATCTGGACGCCTACTTGGACGAGTTGGAGCATCGGTTCAACAACAGGAAAAACGAGTTCATCTTTCGGGATACGCTCACGAAGTTGGTGAATGCGGGGAAGTTGTCATATGCGGAACTTACTAAGGCCGCTTAAAATGCTGCCTTCGGAACTGGTCCGTTGTGTTCAATACAGAGAAGGACCCTTCCACCGTGCTTCATTCGCGCATATCCACAATAATCCAGCGCGCCAGATCCATAATCGATCTGCCCCACTATGTAGAGAATCCCGTTTGGATCTCTTAAGTCCTTCTCGTTTTGCTCAGTTATCACATCTCCATCGAAATTTAACGTCATAAGACCGGCGGCGCTGCTCAGCATTGTGGATGACGATTTACTCGCGCTTTTCTCATAGTGATCCCACAGTTCCATCTCAGCCTGCGCTCTATTCGATGGCGTTAATTGTTCATCAACCGCTGTCCCGATCGCCGTAAGGCAGTGACCGCGCAACTTTATACCCGGCATTCCGTTGTTAATCTCAATAGTGATTCCCATGCGCTCGCCTGCCTTGTATGGGGGAGGTTTGAAAAATATATTGGTCACGTAAATTAGAGGCTTGGCAGTCAGCGCGCTCATCGGGGCGGGCGTTTTCGTCCAAATCATCGTGTAAAGCACCAGGCCCAGCGCCATTGAAAACAACCCCGTCCAAAGAACCCGAGGAATTATCTCAATGGCAGGAAGCGGCGGGGTGCCAAAGATTGCGTATGCAAATAAACCCCAGATGATCACCACGGTAAAATTTGAGGTGCCCTGATTCATCTTGAATTGCCACACCAAAAGGAATAGCGCGACCGCGTATGCGATGAGCGGATTGTTGCATAGGGAATGCAGGAAATTCGTGAATAGGGATGACATCCCGACCGCTCTACCCTCCCTCTGTGGATTGTGTCAAATGGATA
>JAYVCW010000388.1:0-15721 GCA_043749775.1 Acidobacteriaceae bacterium
GAAGTACACGGGATAGAGCGCGGTCAACACGATCGTCGCCCAAGCGACAGGCAGGTTGGCCGCCACTCGAGAAAGTCGAAACAATCCCAGTAGCGTAAACGCAGATAGGGCCAACATTGCCGTACGGGTAACAAGAATCGAATAGCCGCAGACGCGCCAAGTCAGCGCGAGGCAAGCCATCACTAGAGGAGGGTGCGCGTTCGACGGCGTTGAATGCGGGATCAGCGATCCCGTTAAAAAAAGATCGCGGGCGGCGGGAATGTAGTAGCCAGCCTCATCCCAGAAATACGGCAGGCGCAAAAGCGGCGCATGGAGCAGCATCAAGGCCACAAAAAAGAGGGCGAACAAAAGAAGTTGCTGCGCCCACTCCGCACGCGGCTGCGGCAAATCTGCTTCGGATTTTTTAAAATTAGACCGCGCCGAAGTTCGCGCGTTCATCAGTGAACGGGTCCGCCTGGAGCTTTCGGTTCAAGTTTGATTTCACCGAATGCGTCCTCATAATTGGATACATTCTGCTGTAAGAGCGCCACCAGCGCCTTGGCCTGCTGGGGGCTCAGGTACACTCCCTGAAAGTTTCGAAGTTCTACCTGAGTTTCAGAACTTTGCTGCATGGTGCCAAAAACCAGAAAAAAATCCCAGACATTGACGCGGATCTGCACGCTGTTGGAATAGTTATCGCGATACTCCGGGGTTTGCACGAATTTAACATTCGGTTGGTTCGTCGTATGCATACCTCGCAGTGTAACGCCTGTCGCGATGAGAGGAAAGCGATGTCACCGATTGGGATCAACGAAGTCGTGGTTGGAGACGCCCACTTAGAACCATCGTTTGAGCGATGCTGAAAATGCCGTCCTGACTTTTCCATTTACCCGTTTAACTGTTGTGCTCAAATTAGAATAAACACTTAACGAGAACCCCTAATGGCCGATTATCTTCCGCGACTTAAAGTTGCTGCTAAAACGATCGCATTCGACGGTCCCGCCGACATCACGAAAGAAACCACCGAGGCGATCGTCAACGCCGCCAACTCTTCCCTGCTGGGCGGCGGAGGCGTTGACGGAGCGATTCACCGCGCCGGGGGCCCCTCGATTCTGCAAGAGTGCCGGCGCATTGTAGCTAAGCTGGGCACCCTGCCCGCCGGCAAGGCCGTGATCACAACTGCCGGACGGATGGCGGCAAAATACGTGATTCACACGGTCGGGCCCGTCTACCGAGGAGGGCGGAACGGCGAGGCAGAGGCGCTCGCTAGTTGTTATCGCGAATCGATCGCGATGGCCGATGACCAAGGGATCAGCTCAATTTCGTTCCCGTCGATCTCTACAGGAGCCTATGGCTATCCCGTGCATCGTGCGGCGGAGATAGCGGTACGCACGGCGGTCGAGGTGCTCCCGTCATGCACGCACCTTGCAGAAGTTCGTTTCGTTCTGTTCGATCTGGCAACGCGCGAAGCTTATGTTGGGGCAGCAGAAAAATTATCCCAGCAACCGCTGCCGATTTCCATTATCTTCGAATCAGGCCATTCATGAGAAAAAAACTTATTGCCGCAAACTGGAAGATGTATAAAACGCCGGATCAGGCTCGCGACTTTTTTCGCGACTTTCTACCGATGGTCGACGGCCATGATCGCGACGAAATTGTAGTTTGCCCGAATTATCTCGCGATTGATGTTGCAGTTCACGCGGTGAACGGAAAGAAGGTTGCCGTCGGCGCACAAGATTTGCATTGGGAAAAGGAAGGCGCGTTTACTGGCGAAATCTGCACCAGCATGCTGGTGGCGGTCGGGGTCACGCACGTCATCATTGGCCATTCGGAGCGCCGGCAATATTTTGGAGAGACGGATGACACCGTGAATTTAAAATTGAAGTCGGCGCTCTCGGCCGCGTTGACTCCGATCGTCTGTGTAGGCGAAGTTTTGGAGGAACGCGAGGCCGGTCTTACGGAAGATGTATTGCGCCGGCAGTGTCTTCGCGCTTTCAACAAAGTCTCTGCGAAAAAGGCGAGCACCATGGTGGTCGCTTACGAGCCGGTATGGGCGATTGGAACGGGAAAGACCGCCACTCCGGAAATGGCGGTCGAGGCGCACGAAATTATTCGCGCTGAAGCAGCAGACTCTTTCGGACAGGAATTTGCCGATCAGCTACGGATTTTATACGGCGGCTCGGTGAAGCCGGAAAACGCGCACGCTCTGATGTCGAAAAAGGAAATCGACGGAGCGCTCGTCGGGGGAGCGTCGCTCGATCCAACTTCGTTCGCCGCGATTGTGAAGTACTAGCGCAAGCAGGCCGTCCGGTTCAGGCAATGATTACGATAGAACCAACGAGGATTCAATGAAATTTGGCGTCATCATATTTCCCGGATCGAATTGCGATCACGATGCGTTCTGGACTATTCAACAAGTGGCCAAGCAGCCCGTCACTTTTTTGTGGCACGACTCGCATGATCTGCAGAATTGCGACGCCATTCTTGTTCCCGGAGGCTTCGCCTTTGGCGATTACCTGCGCACCGGCGCGATCGCAAAGTTCTCGCCGGTGATGGAGTCTGTGCGCAAATTTGCCGCCGGCGGCGGTCTAGTGCTTGGCATCTGCAATGGCTTTCAGATTTTGTGCGAATCCGGCCTGCTGCCCGGAGCCTTAATGCGCAACGTCGGGTTGAAGTACGTCTGCAAGCAAGTACAAGTGAAAGTTGAAAATAATGAAACTCCGTTCACCAATGCCTGCCGGGCGGGAGAGGTGTTGACTATTCCTATCGGTCACATGGAAGGAAATTATTTCTGCGACGAAGCGACCCTGGCGGAACTGAAGCGCGAAAACCGCATCGTCTTCCGCTATAGCAATGCGGAAGGTGAAATCACGGATGGGTCGAATCCGAATGGATCTCTCGAGAACATTGCTGGGATCTGCAACGCGGGACGCAACGTGCTCGGAATGATGCCTCATCCCGAACGTGCCGCCGAGCCGGAGTTAGGCGGAGTTGACGGCGTTAAGATTTTTGAGTCGCTGGTCGGTGCCATGGCGGGAAAGTAACAAGGGGATTGGAGTCGCGACCCGCCGCGAATATAGATGGGCCGGTACGGGCGTGACCATGGCATAAAGACCGCTAATAAGCCCAGCGCAACAGCGTCGCTCCGGTCGTAAACCCGGCTCCAACCGAAGCCAATAGCACTAAGCTTCCCTTTTTCAACTTGCCTTCCTGTCGCGCAGTTTCCATCGCGAGCGGAATTGTCCCGGCGGTGGTGTTTCCATAGCGCTCGATGTTTACGATCACAGCTTCGGGACGCATTTTTAGGCGGTCGGCCGTCGCCGTGATTATGCGCCGATTAGCCTGGTGCGGGATGAAGGCATCAATTTCGCTGCCTTGAATGTTGTTGCGCTTCAGAATTTCTTCGCACAACGCCGCCATCTTGCGCACCGCAAATTTAAAGACCGCGCCTCCATCCTGATGGACGTAGTGCATCTTCTTATCGACCGTCTCATGAGATGACGGGTTCAGGCTTCCGCCTCCGGGCATAAAGAGAGAGCATGCTCCCGAGCCATCAACTTCGTGCATAAAGTCGATCATGCCAATCGAGTCGTCTTCCGTGGGCTCCAATAAAACGGCGCCGGCTCCATCGCCAAAAATGACGCAGGTGGCGCGATCGGTGTAATCGATGATCGAGGACATCACATCGGCGCCGATGACGAGCACTTTCTTGTGCGATCCGGTGGCCACAAATTGAGCCCCCGCCTGCAAAGCATAGACAAAAGCAGAACACGCGCCGGAGAGATCAAATCCCCAAACATTTTTCGCTCCGAGCTTGTCTTGTACCAGGCATGCAGTCGAAGGAAAAAACATGTCTGGAGTGACGGTGCCAACAATGATGGCATCCAGATCGCTTGCCTCGATTCCGCGCTCGGCAAGCGCGTTCTTCGCAGCTTCGACCGCGAGATCGCTTGTGGCGACGCCTTTGTCGACGATGTGGCGCTCGCGAATACCGACTCGTTCCATGATCCACTGATCGTTCGTGTCGACCATCTTTTCGAGATCGGCGTTGGTGAGAAGGCGCGGGGGAACGTAGGTGCCAAGAGCGCTGATCTTAACGCGCTGAAGCTGCTTCAATTGGAACTCCTAAACTGCAAAGTGATTTGAAACTAATGATCGCGGGTGGATCATTTATTTTGAACGACCAATGAAAGAATGTCTAACGGCAGAATGAACAAGCTGAGCCAGGAGGCGGTTTAAACCAATCTCACTTCATGCGAGCAGCCAGGTTCCCGAACAGCGGCACTCCGAAGCGTTCGCCCTGCCAGGCTTTGAGTGAAAGAACAAACCACAAAAACAACATTGCCAGCGTCGCGAGAATCCCGAACACAAGTAAAGCCATGGCGGCGGCGATGTTTGAAAGGAAGAGTGCCCCGCCGGTGAGCGCCAGGAACACGATCCAGAGAAAAATGCTTTGCCACGCATGAAAGCGGACGAAAAGATGCCTTCGATAGGTCGGCAATATAAGCACGACCGCGGCGGGAAGCAGCGGCAGATATCCCGCCGCCGCAACCGCTCGTTCCAGAGCAGGGACTGGACTCATCGACCAACCGCACGCCGGGCAAAACGCCGTCTTCGCGCTCATCGGCGTCTCGCAGTGCGGGCACTGCACGTCCTCTTCCGGCACGCTTGCCGGAATGTCTGCCGTTTTTTCAACGGGCTTAAACGATTCGCCGTCCATTGCTCTTCCTTCGACACTCTTCGCAAATACCGTAAATCTGGAAAGTATGACGGGTGGTCTGGTACCGATGCGTACGTCCGATCTGCTGTTCGATCTCTCCCACCTTTTCCGAAAAGAATTCTACCGAGGTACCGCATTCCGTACAAACCATATGGTGGTGGCTGCGCCGATTGTACTGGTGCTCATAGCGCGCGATCCCGTCGTGGAAGGCGACTTCGCTGGCCAGTCCGCAACCAGCAAGTAATTTCAAGGTGCGATAAACCGTCGTAAAGCCGATGCGCGGATCCCGTGTTTTGACCAAACGGTGCAATTCATCGATCGACAGGTGTTCGCGAGTCTCGAGAAAGGTTCGCAGGATAGCCCTGCGCTGTCCAGTCTGCTTCAGACCAACGCGCTTCAGGTGCCGGTGAAAAATGCCTTCCGCCTCGCGAATGTTCTCCAGCGAGATAGTCAGCTGATCATCGATTCGATTCTGTAGCATGAAAGCTATTCAATCTTGTATCAAGCAGAAACTAAGGACATCATAAAGCGCAATATCGGGTTATGCCAATGATCCAATCCACGTCCAATAGGCAAGCGGTCGCGGATGGCTCGAAGTTGTTAACTTGACGCCTGGCATTGTCAGCTTGGCGGCGTGCCCCTACAATCTCTCGGTAATGTCCACTGCCGCTCTGCCGCCAACTTCTTCGTCCTCTGATGGTCGTCCCGATGGTCGTCCCGGTGGTCATCGCAGTAGCCGTCGCGGTCATTCCGCGCTGCGAATTCTCTCCTACGTCGTTTGGGCCTTGCTGCTGCTCATGTTGGCTGCCATGGCATGGCTTTACTTTTTGGCTCGCTCGGCTTTGCCGCAGTTGGACGGTAGTGTAGCGCTCCCCGGCATCGTGGCCAAGGTAACGGTGAAGCGTGACGGGCACGGCACGCCGACGATCGAAGCGAGTTCGCTTGACGATTTATTTTTTGCTCAGGGTTACGTAACCGCCCAAGACCGGCTCTGGCAAATGGATATCATGCGCCGAGCGGCGGCGGGAGAGCTTTCAGAAATCATCGGCTCCGATACGGTCGAACTCGACCGCGGGCAAAGGATCCTGGGAATTCAGGTTGCGGCTCGCTCGGCGGAAAAGAATATCTCGCCGCGGGATCGCGAATATTTTGACGCCTACACTCGCGGTGTCAACGCCTTCATGGAATCGCATCGTGACCACCTGTCGCTCGAGTTTCGCGTTTTGAAATATCAACCGCGCCCCTGGACCGTCACCGATTCCCTGCTCGTCGGCGCGCGCATGGTGCAGGATCTCAATCATTCGGTCAAGCCCGCCGCCCTTACCCGGGAGAAAATTCTCGCAAAACTTGGACCGCAGTTAACAGCGGACCTCTATGTGAACACTTCATGGCGCGATCGCCCGCCAGGCGGCTCGCGCCGAATGGACGCGCAACCCGCGGCGCGGCGTCGATCTCACAGCGGTATAGGAGAGGGCGAGAGCGAGGGGGACGGCGAGGACGGCAAAGATAAAGATATAGACGAGGAGCGGACGGGGAGCATGATCGCATCCCTCCTGCCGTCGATCGAGCGACTCTCCAATTCGGGTGCGGCATCGTCTTCTGTTGCGGCATCGTCGCTCTATTCTGCCTTCAGCCAGCAAGAGGAAGAACTCTTCCGCCCGGGTTCAAATAATTGGGTTGTCTCGGGGCAGCACACCGTCACGGGCAAGCCGCTGCTCTCGAATGATATGCATCTCGACCATCAGATGCCGAACCTGTGGTACACCGCGCATCTCAAGACTACCGACGCAGAATTTGACGCCGCGGGCGTAACCCTGCCCGGCATTCCGTTCGTGATCGTTGGCCACAATCAGCGCATCGGCTGGGGATTCACAAACGTCGGTCCAACGGTTGAAGACGATTACATTGAAGAATTCAATGCGCAGGGTCAATACAAAGCTCCAGCAGGATGGCTCGATCCACAACATCGGCCGGAGACGATCCACGTCAAAGGCAGGCCAGACGTCGTATTCGACGTAATTTCGACGCGGCACGGGCCCATTGTTTCCGAGATCCTTCCCGGCGAGACCCGCAAGATCGCTTTGCGCTGGACATTGCAGGACGGGATGGGGCTGATGTTTTTCGACGTCAACATGGCGCATGACTGGAACGAGTTTCGCAAGGCATTTTCAAATTTCGGTGCTCCCGGTCAAAACGTGATGTACGCGGATGTCGACGGCCACATCGGCTATCAAGCTACAGGGCGCGTGCCGATACGCGCTGCGGGCGATGGCAGTTTACCGGTCAGCGGAAGCAATGATGCTCATGAATGGAAAGGCTGGATTCCTTTTGACGAGATGCCGCGCGTCTACGATCCGCCATCCGGCATTCTAGCGAGCGCAAATGGCCGCATTACGCCCGACGGCTACAAATACTCCATCAGCACCGAGTGGGAAGCGCCTTGGAGGACGGATCGCATTTACCGCGTGCTCGAATCGGGCAAGAAATTCTCGACAGCGGATATGCTCTCGCTGCAGATGGACATCTTCTCAACCTATGACCGTTTCTGCGCCGACAAATTTGTCTATGCCATTGACCACGCGGCGAACGCCTCCGCGCGCGCAAAGAGTGCTGCAGATATTCTGCGCGACTGGGATGGACGCATGTCCGCCGATTCGGCCGGCCCTACCATCGAGACGAAGGCCCGTCAGGAGCTGGTGCGGCTGCTGCTGGAGCCAAAGCTAGGTGAGGTATCTTCCAATACGGGTGACGGCGAGCTTAACTGGAAGAGTTATCGCTGGGCGATGTCGTCCGTGTGGCTGGAGAACGTGCTTGCCAAGCAGCCGCCACGTTGGCTGCCGCAGGGCTACGGGGACTATGACGCTTTGCTGACAGCGGCAGTCGAGAACGTCGTCAAACAAACCTCTTCGTCGGATGGCGCCGCCAAAGGTAAATCGGCAGCGCCGGCAGATCTCAATCAATGGAAATGGGGACAGAACTATCACGTCGAAATCGATCATCCCGTGCTTGGCCAGTTGCCGCTGGTTGGGCGCTATACGGCTCCCGGAAAGCACCCGCTGAGCGGAAGTAATTTGACGGTGAAAGCAGTGGGGAGGAATTTTGGATCTTCCGAAAGATTGACGTGGAATTTCGCGAACTTCGACGAGAGCGCTCTCAACCTGGTAACGGGAGAAAGCGGAGTCTTTCTCAGCCCATATTACCTTGACCAATGGAAGGCTTGGTACGAGGGCTCAACCTTCACGCTTCCGTTTACCGCAGCGGCAGTCGATCAGCAACGAGCCCATCAGTTGACGCTTCAACCAAAGTAAGATCGGTTAGAAGTCGATCAACTTGACGTCGTAGAACTGCCCAACCAGATTGACGATCTGGATGGTTGTCTGCAGCGCCGCGGTGGCGGTGTTGTAAATTTTGAGCGATCCGCCTTGAATCACATAAACTACGGGCCGTTTAGACAACGATTGCAGACCGGTAACATCTCCATTCGCCGGCGGTATTACAACGGCTCCCGTCAGCGTGCTGTAGATCGACAGACAGCCACGGGTCTCTGCTCCAGCCACCGCGGGGACGGGTGGGGTAATCTCGGTGCAAGTGCGAGCTCCGATGAAGAGTTGACCATTAGCACCGAGAGCGATTCGATTGTGATATCCGTCGGTGATGATGATCGGCGACGAGTTCATTACGGTCATGCTGTTCAGGTCGACGGCCGTCAGCACACCGCAAGATGTTGCCGCGGTGGTCTCTCCGGTACACGGCGAGGCTGGCACCGGCGTTCCGGCGACGTACATGGTCGAGTTGTTCACCAGCGCCACGGTTGCGGCGGGGACAGGAACGGCGGTGCCAACGACGTTCGTCGTCAAATTAAACTGCTGTACGCTCGCCTGCACTCCTCCACACTCAGCGCCGCAATTTACGATGTACGCGGTGGTGTTGTCGCTGCTGAAAAAGGCGGCCACCGGGCGGTCAAAGCCTCCAACATAGGTGACGGCCGTGCCAATTCCGATTTGCGACGGCGTTATCAACGCTATGGAATCCGAATTATCGCTAAAGCCAAAAAGGCGATCGCCAAGGTTATCCATCGCTAAATAATGGACTGCCGGGACATCCGCCTGTCCGGTAACTCCGCTGCCCAGCGAGACCGCTTCCACGATGCCTGGAGGCTGCCCGATCACCGTCGCCGTCGGCAGGGCAATGTAGACCGAGGAACTATCGGGAGAGACAACAAAACTTTCGGTTCGGCCCCTGAGGGCGAGTTGGTTGACGGTACTCTCACTGGCATTGTTGATGACGGTGAGACGATTGTCGGAAAATTGCGTACCGTTCCCGCTGAAAACGAGCGTGTCGGCGAGGTTCGGGGTTAGAACCATCATGTTCGGGCTATTTCCCGCGGAAATCGGCGGCCGGCCTGGGTTTACATCCTTGGCCGCGTCGATGGTGTAAACGCCTGCTGCCAGGTTTCCTGCTGAAACATTGTTGGTGATCAATGCGCGATAGGTAAGTCCGCTGCTTTGCGTGTTGCTGGAGCGATTGTAACTGCCGCAACTCAGCCACACGCTGGTGGGCAGTAGCACAAGAAAACAAATTAAAAATTTCTTCAAACCTGGGGCTCCAACCTCATGCGGGATAATCACTTGGATGCAAGAATGGGCGCAAGAACTGGATTATAGCAAAGCAAAAAGTGGGGAGCGCTGGTGACGTATCCTGATCAAGCTGCACGTGGCCTATGCTCTACAAAAAGAATGGCCCCAGTCTATCCATGTGAACTTGCTCCTTGGCGACTGCTTTCCCTATGCGTTGAAAGTTGCCGAGCTGATCGACCGCGTCCATCTCACCGACCTTCCAAGGCTGAATGTCTCCGAGATTCAGTGCCTCCAGTCGCTCCTGCGTAAAACTGACGGTGATGCGCTGGTAGGTAAGCGCCTTGAATCCGGAGATATTCGCAGTGATGAAGTCCAAGGCATTTTCCGTGGGACGGCCGGTCGCACGCGCGGCATTCTCTTCCGCCTTCGGAGCGATCGCTGCGTACGGCGGGGCCTGCCCGATGATGCGCATGAGCACGTTCTGCTGCAGGTTGGCATCGTTCATCAATTCCTTCACTGCGTAGCGCGCCCAATTGAATACGTTATAACCGGCAGCCTTACCGCTGCGCACGGTAAGACCGCTGTAGCCGGTTCCGAGAGACATAAGCAACAAGTTATTTACGCCAACCGGAAATCCAAAGCAATATTTTGGCTCAGTGGCTTCGAGAAAAACTTGCAAAGATGGGTTGTTATAGCTGCTCACGCCGCCATCAATGAATTCGTAGGTTTGCGGCGCGCCGTTGTCATCGGGGACCGCAATGCTCTGGGGAGGAAAATATGTGGGAGCAGCGGCGCTCGCCCTTACGATCTGCCACAGCGGGATGTCACGGTTGTTCGTGAAATATTTACTTTTTGCATGGTTGGTGAAGAACCAGGTCGTCCCGAGCGTAACGTTTTTTGCGACGATCAGAATCTTGGTCTTCAAATGATCGCTGCCGAGCGCGGTTGCTTCGCCAAAAACGTCTTTGAGGTGGCGCTCTAAGGGCGCGCTCGGATAGTTGTGCCAAAACCGCTCGGGCAAGAAGACTTTTGTGAAAATATCTTTGCCAAATTTTAAGTAGAAGTCGCGCAGTTGCGCTGCCCCCAGCCCCAAAGAAAGTCCAGCTGCCAGAATCGCGCCGGTGCTCGTCCCACCGATCAGGTCGAAGCGTTCACACAACGGTCGCGCCACGCCGGTTAGCGCATTGAGTTGGCCCTCGATCTCCACCAAGGCCTCGGCCGGAATCAGCCCTGCCAGACCGCCGCCGTCGATAGAAAGCAGCCGCATCGGCCTCGATGGAAAAGGTCCGGGATCTCCCATGGATAGCCTCCGAAAATTCTTACTCATTTTACGGTCGGTAAGTCGGCACCTGCCAGATTGGAAGACTTCGTTTGCGTTGGCGCATGTGGTGCCACGTCCCAAAATGGTATTTTTTTTATCTCTCTCCAGATGGCGTCAACAGCAGCCCGCTGCCAAAAACCACCGCCGACTGCCGACCTGATGCCGGGAGCACCCGCAATCTTGTATCCTCAAATCAATGCCACAGAATCTGCTCGATCGATTGAAGCAGCAACCGGTGCTCTGCGACGGCGCCATGGGCACCCTTCTGTACTCCAAAGGGATATTCATCAATCGCTGCTATGACGAGTTGAACCTCTCGCAGCCGGAGTTAATTCGCGCCGTACATCATGATTATCTTCAGGCTGGCGCGGAGATCATCGAAACCAATACGTTTGGCGCCAACAGCTTCCGTCTTGCTCGGCATAGCCTCGGTGACCGAGTAGGCGACATCAACAAGGCTGGCGCGCGAATTGCCCGCGAAGCGGCCAAAAGTTTTGATGTGTGGGTTGCGGCATCCATTGGTCCGCTTGGAGTTCGTATCGAACCGCTGGGCAAAACTTCATTCGAAGAAGCGCGGGCCGCGTTTCGCGAGCAGGTTGCGGCGCTGGTTGAGGGCGGCGTTGATCTGCTCATGCTTGAAACCTTTGGCTATCTCGAAGAGTTGCACCAGGCTGTACTCGCCTGCCGTGACGTGAATCCGAAGATCCCCCTGATCGCCCAGGTCACGATCGACGAAGATGGCAACTGCCTGGACGGCGCCGACCCAGCAGCTTTCACAGCTCGACTCACCGACTGGAATGTGGACGTTCTCGGGATCAACTGCAGCGTCGGCCCGGTTGCCATGCTGGATGCCATTGAACGCGTGCGCGCCCTGACGACTCTTCCGCTCTCAGCCCAGCCCAACGCAGGCATGCCGCGCTCGGTCGAGGGACGGAATATTTATCTCTGCTCGCCGGAATACATGGCGAGCTATACGCGAAAATTTGTGGCTGCGGGGGTGCAGCTGATCGGTGGATGCTGCGGAACTACGCCCGACCACATCCGCGCCATGAAGTCTGCCTTGCGCGTGCGCGATAGTCGCAATAAACGTACTGCTTCGGAGGGAGTTCATCCCGACTCAAAAATTGTAGTTTCCTCGACAGTTCCCTTAGCGAAGCGGTCGCGCCTTGGGGCAAAACTGGCCGCCGGCGAATTCGTCACCATGGTCGAGATCGTGCCGCCCAAAGGCATCGATATTCGTAAGGAGGTCGAGGGCGCGAAGTTCGTGAAATCGGTTGGCGTCGATGCCGTCAATATCCCCGACAGCCCGCGAGCCTCCGCTCGCATGAGCAATCAGGCTTTGTCGCTGCTCATGCAACAGGAGGTCGGCATCGAGGCCATCCTGCATTACACCTGCCGCGACCGCAACGTGCTCGGCATTCAGTCCGACTTGCTGGGAGCGGCGGCGACTGGGATCAAAAATCTGATCTGCATCACCGGCGATCCGCCGAAGATGGGCAATTATCCCGACGCGACGGCCGTGTTCGACGTGGATGCGATCGGCCTCGTCAACATCGTGCACAACCTGAATCGCGGACTGGATTTGGGCGGTAATCCGATCGGCGCGGGAACCGGCTTTGTCATCGGAGTCGGCGCAAACCCGGGGTTACCGAATCTCGACGAGGAGATCAAGCGCTTCGAATACAAAGTGCAGGCCGGAGCCGAGTACGTTGTAACACAACCCGTCTTCGACCTCACTTTGCTGGAAAATTTTCTCCGCCGCATCGAGCATTTCCGGATTCCAGTAGTGGCGGGGATCTGGCCGCTCGTGAGCGCCCGCAACGCCGAGTTCATGAAGAACGAGTTGCGCGTATCCGTGCCTGATGAAATTCTCAACCGTATGACAAGCGCCACTAGCCCTGAAGCTGCGCGAGAGGAAGGCATTGCCATTGCGCGTGAGATGCTGGCGGCGGTTCGTGACCGCGTGCAGGGCGCGCAGATCAGCGCTCCGCAGGGGCGCTATGCGTCGGCGGTCGATGTGCTTGAAGCGCTTGGAACTAGACGGCCAGCGTCCGTTTAGCTCTGTTTAGTCTTGTGCGTCTGCCAAGCGCATCTCATCGAAAATCGTTTTGGAAAACAACACCGGAGGAATCTGCTCAATTGGCTATTTTTCGCTGGACAAATTCTCCCGCGCACGGCATTACAATAGAGACAGGAGTGAGTTGATTGATAAAGTTTGAAGAGTGCCTCGAACGTTTGGAGCGAATCGTCCACGAACTGGAAAAAGGCGAAGTGCCCCTCGAGAAATCTCTCACCCTTTTTGAAGAAGGCATGCAACTCTCCGCGACCTGCAAGAAACAATTAGAGGAAGCGGAAGGCAAAGTGGAAATCCTGTTAAAACAGAACGGGAAGCTGCAAGCTGAACCGTTCGAGCCCTCGGCCGCGAAGCCGCTTCGCAAGTAGCTTCGCCGCATTCGGAACGCAAAACGCTGCGTCGGCCCAACGCGCAGCTCAGACGATCGCAACGATCCTGGATCGCGCCCAAGGGGGAAATTATGCAATCCCAGCACGTCGTCATCTACCAAAACAACGCAGCCACAGCGCAGGTTCTAGCGGCTGGTCTCGCCCAGCACTTTAATTACGTCCACCTGGCGTCGGATGGCTGTGATCTGAGCGCGTCGATTTCGCGTCATCGTGCTTCGGCAGTTGTACTCGATCTGGAAAAATCGGGGCCGGGTGAAGTACACCGCCTGCATCAGGAGTTTCCGGACTTGTATATTATCGGCACCCACCGCCTGGCCGACGACAAGCTTTGGGCGGAAGCGATCACTCTTGGCGCCGCCGATATCTGCGAACCTAGAAACCCGGACGTATTGCGATCGCTTGAAAAGGGACTGGCAAAGTACGCCGCCTGAGCCCCTGGTCTCGTGCAGGCAAGAGCGGGCGAGTTGCTGACCCGCCGCACTTGTTATACTGCCAATCCATGCTGCAGAAAGTTCTGGAGGAAGGACGCAAGGCCGCAGACGCGGCGTTGGAGAGCCTTCTTCCGCCCGCAACTCAATATCCGGTATCAATTCATCGAGCTATGAGGCACAGCGTCTTCGCCGGAGGCAAGCGGCTGCGACCGATTCTGTGCGCCGAGGCGGGACGAATGATTGCTGAATCGATGATTGCCGAATCGATGATCGCCGGCTCGAAGATCGCCGAATCGAAGATCGCCGAATCGATGACGGCTGAATCGAAGTCCCGCGGGGGCTCCCCGAAAGCAAGCATGCCGGGAATCGACCAGGTTGGCGCCGCGCTTGAAATGCTGCACACCTACTCGTTGATCCACGACGACCTGCCTGCGCTCGATAACGACGATCTCCGCCGCGGACGCCCTACGTGCCACAAAGCCTTCGGCGAAGCAACCGCGATTCTCGCAGGCGACGCGTTGCAGACTCTGGCCTACGAAACTCTGGCGCAACTCCCGTGCCCGCCCGCCTCGATTGTCGCTATCATTCGAGAAATCGCGCGCGGCACCGGCACCATCGAAGGCATGATAGGAGGCCAGGTTGTGGACCTCGAAGCCGAGCGCACCAAGCCTGATCTCTCCACCCTTGAGTACATTCATCGCTCCAAAACCGCCGCCCTGATCGCGGCAAGCGTTGTCAGTGGAGGAATATATGCGGGTGGAAATGAGGCAGATATCGCTCGCTTGCGCACCTATGGGCAGTCGATAGGCTTGGCTTTCCAGATTGTGGACGATGTGCTCGATCTCACGCAGACCTCAGAACAACTGGGCAAGACCGCGGGTAAAGATGCCGCCGCAGAAAAGGCGACCTATCCTGCATTATTTGGAATCGATGAATCGCTTCGAAAGGCCGATGCGCTGGTTAGGCAAGGGAACGCGGAAATCGCCGCGTACGGCGAGGCCAGCCGCACCTTAAACGAACTGGCTCACTATCTGGTCGATCGCCAAAAATAGCAGCGGGCCGGGCAACCGGCCTGGATTGACTCGACCGCCTAGTGGGGGCGTGGCGGAGCGACAGCCGGCTGGTGAGTGTGGCTGACAGGGGAGGATGCGCTATTCGGCATTCCTCTCGTACCTGATTGCGGAAAACCCGATTGCGCTGGCGAAGTTGGAAGGGGTCGTGCCGCGGCGACCGAGATGGGGCGCGACGTACGATCCACCTTCTTCGCGATGTTGTTCAGGTGATCGACCGAACCGCGCGGCACGCCAAAGCCCGCGGAGCCCGGCGTGATCGTCATCACCTTGATCATTCCCGCGGGCGGGTTCACTGCCAGCCCACGCCCTACGATCGTCGTCTGGCGCCCGGTTGTCGGGGCCGTCGGCAGCTTCACTGTCTTAGGAACGTTGACCACGTGAGGCATGGGCGCATAGCTGTTCCACAGGCCAGGCTGCCAGAACCACCCATAGCCCGAGGCGAAGGCCCACGTGCCGTAGTGATAAGGCATCCAGCCCCATTGGTAGCCGGAAACCCAACTGTACCCGGCACCCGGATAGAACGCCCAGCCGCCATCCTGGAACGGGCTCCAGTTCGCTCCCGTAAAGAAGGGCTGCCACACGCTGCCGTATCCCGGCACGTTCCTAAAATTGCCGTAATAGTTCAAATCGCTCATCCCATAAACGTAGGGAGAGCCTAGTTTGGACGCGGTGGTCGTCGATGCGTTGCGATCGTGATACTCGCTCTGCTGACGATCCCACTCGTCGGAAGGCTGAGAAACATAATTCTTGGCGATCATTACACTGTCCTTCGTCGGATCAGCATCGCGCCTATCAGTGGCAGCGGCATCACTTTGGCCAGTCCCGGTCCCCACCACGGCGTCTGAGAATTTAATCCCAGCGCTGTGCTTGTCTGTAACATCGAACTGGCCGGAGGGAAGCTTCGCGCTGCATTTACCCCTGAATACGGCAAGCGTAGCGTGGTTTGTGCCATCGATCGCCAGGCGGAAATGCGCCGCTTCCGGAACCGTCACTGAGTCGCGAGCGAAATTTAGAACGAACTCATCGCCGCTGCCGCGCTTCTTCGTATGGACATTGGCGTAAACCATGCCGGAGAGAAGTTGGGCCGTATTTAACTTGCTGCCATCGTCCGCAAGCGACAGTCGCGAGAAGTCCACTTCCGTCTCAGTCGCCAGCCG
>JAYVCW010000389.1:0-3361 GCA_043749775.1 Acidobacteriaceae bacterium
ACCAGACTCGGATCAATGCCGTCCTTCGTGCGTTTCGCGACGCATCGGTCTAACAATTCATTCAAGCCGAAGCCGCTTCGCGGCTCGGCTTAATTCAGGCGTTAGGCTCTGGGGAGTGCTATGAGGCGCAACATAAATTGGCTGGTGATAACTCTCAGTTTGTTGCTCATGCTCCCGGGATGCGGCAAAGAATCTCGCTTCGATGAGTCGACTGTCGTAGATGTTTGCAAAATCGTTAGCCAAGCAGAGGCGGAGCGCATCCTTGGCCCACTGATTGAACAACCAAAACCTCAGCTTCACACCAGCGGTGTGGCTGGCGACTGTACTTGGACCTTCAAATCCACATCCGGAAGCAACAGTGCAGCCCTATATGTAATGTTGATAACCCATGGCTCCAATGGGGAATTCCAGGATCTCGACCGCTGGTTCAAAATGAGCTTAGACGAAGTAAAGGTCAGCCTCGGAGCGCATCCTTGGGAAATGAAAGATTTGGGCGATAAAGGGTTTTTGTTCCAATCTCCGCAACCAGACCACTCGGAGATATGGATGCGACAGAGCAAAACCTACGCTGTTTTGCGGATAAACGGCGCAAGCTCATCACAACTCGATAGCTTCGCCAGAATTCTTGCAAGAGAACTCGCGCCAAAGAAATAATTTCTGGCGCGGAACTTCTACTGAGCAGCATACATACTTCCCGGGCTACTCAAGTGAGTCTAACAATTCATTCAAGCCGAAGCGGCTTCGCGGCTCGGCTTAATTCAGGCGTTAGTGCGCTAGCCAATCAAAAATGAGACTCGAGCATTTCAATGCGGTAATTCGCGGCGGCCACAAAGAGGGCGCGGTGGAAGTGCCGTTTGATCCAAGCGAGCGCTGGTCAATCTCGGCACAGCAACTCTGGCCTGGTCATCGCGGCTTTGCGGTAACTGGCACTATCAATGGCACGCCTTTCGAGAGTGCAATTGTGTCCCGCACGCGCAAGTTCTGGCTTTTAGTGCCTACCGAGACTGCGCGTAAAGCGGGTTCGTCAACGGGTGACTCCGTCGTCATCGAGATCGCGCCTAACAATTCATTCAAGCCGAAGCCGCTTCGCGGCGACCCTGATCCGGAGAGCAGGGGATGATTATCGAATCCGTCGGTACCCCGATTCTCTATCTCGGATTCACGCTGCTCGTCGTCGTCTTGCTGGCGGTAGACTTTTTTGTGCTCAAGGCCCAAGGCTCCCACCGGGTAAGCGTGAAAGAGGCTGCTGCGTGGTCGGTGGTATGGATCGCCATCTCGCTCGCCTTCTGCGGTTGGTTCTGGTGGTACCTCGACGGGCGCTTCGGGCGGGAGCTGGCCAATGAAAAGGCGCTGGAATACCTCAGCGGCTATCTGATCGAGAAGTCGCTCGCCGTGGACAACGTCTTCGTGTGGATTTCCCTCTTCAGCTTTTTCGCGGTGCCCGTAGCGTTCCAGAAGCGAGTGCTGCTCTACGGCGTGCTCGGCGCCATCGTCATGCGCGCGGTGCTCATTTACGTCGGCGCACTGCTGCTCGCCCAGTTTCACTGGATTCTCTATGTCTTTGGCCTGTTCCTCTTGCTCACCGGCGTCAAGATGCTTGTGTTCTCCACGCACCAGCCCTATCTGGAGAAAAACCCGATCCTGCGCTGGATGCGCGGCCACATGAAGATCACCAATGAGTACCATGGGGAGAAGTTCTTCGTGTTGAAGGAGGGGGTGCGCTACGCCACGCCCATGTTCGTGGTGCTGGTGCTGGTGGAAGTGACCGACCTCATCTTCGCGGTGGACTCGATTCCCGCGATCTTCGCCGTGACCGGCGACCCGTTCATCGTCTTCACCTCCAACATCTTCGCCATCCTGGGGCTGCGAGCCATGTATTTCCTGCTCGCAGACATGGCGGAGCGCTTCCACCTGCTCAAGTATGGGTTGGCGGTAATCCTGATGTTCATCGGAGTGAAAATGCTGCTGCTCGACGTCTACAAGATTCCTGTGGGGATCGTCCTGGGAATCGTCGGATTGATCCTGTTAGTGTCGGTGGCGGCAAGCCAGGTCGCATCCCGCCGCTGGTGAGTGGAGTTGATATGACGCCCAACCATGCGATCGGCCCGGCCGGACAACAGCGGCGCTTCGCGAACGTTATACGGCTTTGATGGTCCTCCGCTTGCCAAGAAGGAGATTCTGATGAAAGCACGCTACGTTTGTTTTCTGATGCTTACTTTCACCGCAGGGTGCACCGTCGCTCCCCAACGTGAGCAGGCGACCTCTGAAGGATCGTTGGGGAGCGTCCAACACGAAGCGACACTTCGCATTGCGATCAGTGCCCGGAACTAGTGGCGATCCCGGCTGGAAACTTCATGATGGGCTCGCCCGCCACCGAGCCAGGTCGCTACGATGAGGAAGGTCCGCAGCGGATCGTTCACATCGGTCGGGTGGCCGTGGGCAAATTCGACGTAACACGCGGCCAATGGGCGGCGTTTGTCTCGGCAATGCATCGTCAAACGCGTGGGGGATGCACATGGAGCAGTCTACCCGGAGCCAAAGAATCCGAACCGAATCCAAAAGCCACATGGCAAACGCTCGACTTTGTTCAAGATGACACGCACCCTGTCGTTTGCGTTACATGGGACGACACGCGGGACTACGTGCGCTGGCTCAGTGAGCAAACGGGCCACCACTATCGCCTTCTCACGGAAGCCGAGTGGGAATATGCCGCACGAGCAGGAACAAACACGCCGTACCCTTGTGGAAACAGTGCGAGCCACGAACATGCGAACTACGAGGCAGAGTCTTGCTGCTCACGCGAGGCATCGGGTCGGGACAATTGGGTAGGTACCTCACCTGGCGACGCCTTTCCTCCAAATCAATTTGGCCTCTACGACATGAACGACAATGTCATGCAATGGATCCAGGATTGCCTCGCGCCCAGCTTTTCCTATGCGGGACTACCGACGGATGGTTCTGCCTCTCAAGAGGGAGTGACGCTTAAATTGTCCGGTGATCTAGCGAGTATGAGCGGCACTCCCTCCTGCGCGTACCACATGCTCCTTGGCGGCGATTGGGGAGATCCCCCGGTATGATCCGGTCGCGGCCCAAAGCTTCGCGCCTCCGCCCGGATCCCCGCTTCAAAACTATCGGAGTGCTGGCGTGGGGTTTCGCGTCGCGCGTACGCTTGACTAGCCTTCGTAAACGCGGGGCGCAAAGCAGCCACCTAACAATTCATTCAAGCCGAAGCCGCTTCGCGGTTCGGCTTAATTCAGGCGTCAGAGACTCGGCGAGTTTTCCGGGCCACCGATGCGTAGACCCAGCCCAGCACAGCACCGTAGACCATATGCGCGAAGACTCCAATCCAACCTCGGCCCAT
>JAYVCW010000390.1:0-12875 GCA_043749775.1 Acidobacteriaceae bacterium
ATACAGATACTTTCCCGCCCGCAAGGCACGCAAGGAACTCCAACCAAAAGCGCGATGAGGATAGTCGGTCTCAGCGTACATTGAACGATCCGGCACGTCCTCTACGGCGGTGCCTCCGTTCGCATGCCGACCGTCAGCCTTCGGGTTCATCAACTTCAGTAGCGATTCACCTTGCATAGTGCGAGGCCTCTCAATTTCCACCTCCTGCAGAAGGGTCGGCGCAAGGTCCACCAATCCGACACGGTTCTCGACCCGCAGTCCCCTCGATTCATAACCCGCCAGTTTAAGGAGTAGCGGCACATGAATGGTTTCGTCATAAAGGAAAAGGCCGTGGCTTAGTTCTCCGTGCTCAGCGAAGGCTTCACCATGATCCGCCACTACCGCAATGAGACTTCCTGCGTAGAGCGCCCGCGAGCGTAGCGCTGCCAGCAGCTTTCCGACAGCAGAGTCGACATACGCAATCTCGCCGTCATAAGGCGAGGCAGCATATCGGGCTTTAAAGGGCGGCGGCGGGTCATAGGGGTCGTGCGGATCGTAAAGATGCACCCAGAGAAAGAAAGGGGAGCGGGGGTGTTGGTCGAGCCAGGCCACGGCGTGGCTAACCACCACCATGGCCCGGCGTTCCGCACTGCTATAGCGGTCTTCTCCGCCTTGACGATTATGGAATCCTGCATCGTAAGTATCAAAGCTCCGGTCGAAGCCGGGCGCCGCCACGCCCTTTGGATCGAGAACTTGCGACCCGACAAAAGCTGCGGTGTGATAACCGTGCTTGTGCAAGACAGCCGGCAGATAGGGAACGTTCTCCGTCAGAGGAGATCCCAAATCACTCACGCGATTGAATTGCGGATACGTACCCGTAAGAATGGTGGCATGCGACGGAGTCGTCAGCGGCACATGAGCATACGCGTGGGAAAACACCACCCCGTGGCGAGCCAAGCCATCCAGGTTCGGTGTGAGCCCACGCTTTGACCCCAGGAACCCCATGCGGTCGGCGCGGGTGGTGTCGAGCGTGATCAGGATGATGTTTGCGCTAGCCGCGAAGCTGGCCAACGAACTGGTTGCCAAGAACAGGATTTCGAGCAAAAGCTTACGCTGAGACATGAGATACAAGGGTAGTCTAGCACCGGGCCACCAGGATACCCTGGCTGCTTGGCCTTAACAAATGAGCAAAGCGCATTTATACAATGAACGCCACGTTCTTCGGTGATCAGGCCGATTCCTTGAATGCTCCGCCGGTTTTGCTCCGCGTCTATGCGCTCGCTCTTCAGCGCGACGCGAAGCACTTCTCACAGTCGCTTCAGATTGAGGCGCCGAACCGCGCTTTCTCTAGTTTAAAAATGAAACGTATCGAAAAGCGCCCAAACAGCTTCGTGGAGAAACGGCGCCGCTGGCAAAATAAAAAAGGCCACTGACCCGAGGGGACAATGGCCTTGAGTATCCCTACCTACCCGGCTAGAAGTTCAGTCTAATGCCGAACTCCAACTGCCGAGGAGCGCCCGACGAGAACACGCCGGAGCCCGTGCCGGCGCGCACGGAATCGCGAGACGAGCCGGCGGTGGTTCCGTTGACGTTACCCGCCGAACCGATGGTCCCGGGGGCAAAAGGAGTCACTTGGTTATTTAAGTTTCCGTTTAGGCGGCCGAAGTTGACCAGATTGAATACGTTGTAAGCCGCAATTGAGGGTTCAAGGCTAAACCGCTCCGTCAGCTTGATTGGCCACGCAAGTACCATGCTGACCTGGCGGAAAATGCCATTGCCCACGGCGCCCGGAGGCGGAAGAGCAACGAAGGGCTTCACTCCACCCAACTGCTGCAACTGCGCTATCGTGAACAGGCCAGCCCCAACCAGCGCCTGCCCTGCGGGCGTCAGAGTTCCCGCCTGCGTTCCGTTCCAGGCATTGATCACATTGCTCAGTGCACTGGGAGAAACCGACCGCATGAATTGGCCCGGCTTACCGGCCGCCTGGTTACCGGAGCTCGGGAACAAGTCTTGTACAGTACCGTCGCCGGTAAGGTCCGTGCGGAAGATTTCGCCGGTGCTGCTTTCGGCGGGGCTAGCCCCCGATGTTAGTCGCAGCGTGGACGGCGCGGCGCTCGCGAAGGCGCTAATGACACTGAACCGCGGGCCATGGCGCAAGATGTCGACCGTTAAACCGAACTTGAACTGGTGAGTCCGGTCCTGCTGAGTCGGGCCGGTGAAAAACCCGGGGTTGTTGTTGTCAAAGGCGATAGCAGTAAAATTCTGGTCGTCGCCGCCGTTGCCAACGAAGCGAGACAAGGTGTATGCGACCGTAAGGTCCATGGAGGTGAGGCCTCGCATTGGATTTTTGGCGCGTTGTCTGTATGACATCTGCAACGCGTTATAGACGGAGCGGCCTTCTGGGAATTCGAAGTCGCCCTGTCCTACATTGCGGTTGATCCCGCCAAACGCCGCACCGCTTATTGCAGCCGGACCTCCGCTGAATACGTTACCGGAGTCCAGTCCGTTACCGGCAAAGTCATTGATGCTGGCGGCAGGATTAGCCGCTAAGTAGCAGCCCACTGCCACAATGGCGCTAGGGCCGTCGGTCGCCGGAGCACAACCAGCGCCTCCGGCAGTTAGGTTAATGGCAGCCAAGGCAGCCGCCGTATCCAGGAACCGCGCATCGCCAACATGATTCGCATCGATCGTGAGCATGAAGCGAGTACTCACGTTGCGGATGTAATCGGCGGTTAGCACGCCGCCCCCCCACAATTCACGTTGTAGGCCAATGTTGAATTGGTAGGAGCGCGCATTGCGGAAGTTTGGAGCAAATGCAGCCAAGTTCTGAAGTGGCAAACTAATTGTTAGCGTGTTTCCGACAAAGCTCGGGTTACTAGTCGGTCCCTGTGCTGCGACACCCGTCTGATACTGCTTCTGCAAATCGGCGACGAGCGGAGCCGCAACCGAAAGAGGCTGGTTGCAGACCTCAGTATCCAGATCCTTGCCATCCACCGAACTGACGGCTCCGGTGCCTGGAATGTTGAACGTGGTGCTCCCCGGGCCTCCTCCAACGCATCCCAGAGTTTGGTCTTGGAAGAACAAGCCCTTTGCCAGTTTGGCCGGGCGGTCAAATAACGTGTTGTTGAAGACGGAATTTTCGTAGTAGATTCCGGCGCTTGCCCGGATCACCATTTTTCCATTGTTCATGGGATCCCACGCAAACCCGACTTGCGGCGCGAACTGGTTATTGGGCTGCCTGATGCGGTTCCCCAATCCAGGTCCCCACTGATCGAGTAGCGGGGTGCTGCCAGAACAGGGCGGGGCGATACCCGAGACAGCCGAGCACGGAATTGGAGCCAGATCGCTGTCCGAGCGACCAGTGTCTCGGTTGTAGCGCAAGCCGTAGGTTAGTGTGAAGTTTGGTTTGATCTTCCACGAATCACCCACATACCATTGGAAGCGCGTGTCTGCTTGCCCCCCGCTCGGGAAGCCAAACCGCGGAATTTCGGTGAAGAACCCCTGACCGTTGCCCAAAACTGCCCCGAGCAGGGGGTAATTTGTGGGGTCACTGGCACTGCCGGAGACAGGTCCTTGGGATGAAGCAGATAGATCCAGGGGTGCGATTCCGATGAAGGACGCGAATCCCCCGCCGAGGATGCGATTGACACCGGCCCCGAAACGAAAGACATGCGAGCCTTGCACTTTGCTTCCGTCATACTTGAACTGCTTGTTACTTTGGAAGGTCTGCTGCGGCGCCAAAAGATTCGGGCCGGACAATTGTAGTCCGAGGTCAAAGAAGTAGAGCTCGCCAGTGGGTATAGGGTTATAGAAACTGGACCCTTGCGTGGCATCGCCGATCAGGTTATGAAACTTTAGATAGCCGAAATGGAAGCTATGCGACCACGGTCCTGAGTTCCAGTCGAGACCCACGGCGTGAGACGGAGTATTGTCCCGGTTGGAGAACACCTGGTAATCGTACCCAAAGTTAGCCGCCGACGTGTTCCAATTGTAAGTGAAGCGGTAGAAGGCGTGAATGTTCTTGCTCACCTGCCAGTCCAGTTTGCCCGTGGTCGCGGTATCGCGGAAAGGCGAAAGGAAGCCTCCTGTAAGCTGGCTGAAGGGCGCCGGCACGCTGACGGCCAAAAATCCGTCTTGCTTCATGCGCTCGGCGTTGATGAAGAAGAACAGCTTGTCCTTGATAATTGGACCGCCCACACGGCCGCCAAAATTGTTCCTTTGGTAGTAGCCCGTTTGGCCCCCTGGGAAGGCAGCAGTACCGGCATTCCGGTCACGGAAATTATAGAAGGCTTGGCCGTGGAGCGCGTTGGTGCCAGACCGCGTGGTCACGTTAACGGCGCCAGCCGAGGTGAGCTCGGTCGAGAGGTCAAGACCCGAGCGGCTAATGTTGAATTCCTGAATGGAACCCATACCAATGTTCTGGGTGGTAGTACCAACGGTTTCGTCGCTGATATCAATACCATCTAACTCGATCCGCGGGTTCCGTCCATTGACACCATTGATGGAAATGGAAGAATAGCCTGCCTTGGTCGGATCGAAGCTCGCGCCGTCCTGTATCTGGACGCCAGGCTCCAGCGCGGCCAAATCAAGGAAGTTGCGCCCGTCCACTGGCAGCTTGTCAATCTGGTCAGCCGTCAGCACGCCCTGCACCGTGGACTGCTCCGTATTGACCTGAATCGAGGAAGCTTGTACTTCGACGACCTGGCTTTCCTGCCCGAGTTCCATCTTGATATTACCTGCGGAGGTGACTGCCACCTGCACGAGAACCGGCGTCTCGGCGGTCTTGAACCCTTTCGCCTCCACCCGAAGCATGTAGTTGGCGGGGAGCAACGCACCCGAGCTATATGTACCTGAGTTGTTGCTTATCGTCGTGACAACCTGGCCGGTGGCCTTGTTAATAATCGTGATCTTGGCACCGCTCAAAACGGCATTGGACGGGTCCGTTATAGTTCCTTGAATACTCCCTTGAGACACAGTGGTCTGGGAGAAAAGTGGTGCCTCGACTACCCAGACCAACAAGGTGACCAAGGTTAAGAAACGGGCTGTGCGTGCAAATAGAGCTTTTTGCAACATCGTTGTCCCCTTCGAGAATCGACTGTTAATCAAGCCGATGCGCATTGGTTTTCTCAACTTCGAAATACGTTCGTCGTGAGAATTCTTGGGTACGACTCGTACCGAACTCCAAGAAAGTACGGAGACGAATCTGAGAGGACTTTCGTAATCTGCGGCCTCTAGCACCACTCAGTGAGCAAATTCCAATGCCTTCTGGCATCGAACACTGCATGGGCCTTGCAATTTAACACCCCAAGACAGCCACTGTCTATGTTTGTTATGTCGATGCTATCGAGAAAGGACTTAAGGACCGTAATCACAAGGCAGAGACTGTTTCAAGCCACTCCGCAATATGGTTTCTGGTAAATCCATCCAGAATTGTGTATTAAAGTTTTACTAGTCGGTGTCTTTATGAAGTTCCCGGTAATTCCTGTCTCTCTCGGAAAACCCTGCTGCAATTTCTTACACCGCTAATCAAAAGGCGTTGGTTCCTCCTATTACTTCACAAGAAACTGGCGCGTTGAAGTCACCTCAGATACTAACGGAGCTCATGTTTACGCAGACGGCACTCTTGTGGGCAGTTGCCCAACAACTTTAAGCTGGCATCCGGCAAACATGCCGTTAAGGTCACGCATCCGGGCCACAAAGAATGGTCTCGTGACATCACCGTGCAGAGCGGATCGGTAGCTCACCTGAATGCACAGCCTGAAAAGTGGCTTACAACCCAGGCCCCTCAAAGCAAAGAAGCCCTACCCCCGCCGGTCCATGCTGTCCGTTCTGTATCCGAAAGTAAAGGACCTGGCTCTACTGCAGGCAAGCCTGAAGGCTCGATTTCCATCAAATCTAACCCGATGGCGCATCAATTTTCGTTGATTCGGTTGGTCAGGGAGTTTCGCCTAAGATCGTAAAGCTGTCGCCGGGCAAACACTCAGTTCAATTAGCAATGGGTGTGACCCAGCCCCCGAAAACTGGACCATCTAGAATGTGAGTTCTCCAAAACCCAGAGAGGAGAACGACGAATTATGCATTTTTATGAATAGTACGGGCGGAAACTTGGACGACGGTCTTGCGCTCTTCGGCTTTCTCAGGTCATTACCGATAAAGGTGACGACGATCAACATGGGGCTTATTGCATCAATCGCTATTGCGCCGTTTCTTGCCGGACAAAAAAGAATTGCTCTACCGAATGCGCGGTTCCACTTCCACGATTTTGAATGGAACTACGCAGGGCCACACAATCTCACTCGCTTGGAATATCAAGATCATACGCAAATCCTGAATTCATCCAGGGACGTTGTTTTTGATCTTCTCAAGCAGAACACGGCGCTTACGGATAGCGATTTCGATGAACTCAAGCTTTTGGAAACTCCGGTTATCAAGGATGCTGCCTTCGCCAAGGAAAAAGGGATTGTCCATGAGGTCAATTTCTTCCCTATCTCGGAAGAGATGAATGTCTTCAACGTGGATTATTAAAGTTTTGCGCGTCCTGTCACGGTGTCCCCGAATCTACCAATTAGGTTAGCCAAGTATATTGATACCCACGCAACCTCATGATTTCAAAAGATCAGGGGGAGGGGGGTGGGTATCACCCGAGATAACGGCTCATGATTTAATCTTCGTAAGCCCTCCATGAACCATCTTAAGAAAATTAATCCATACCTCGTAGGATAGGTCCGTTTATTCACCCCCGCATTGTGAAAGGTTCATCGATCGCCCTGCGCTTCAGCTTGGCTATCTCTTTCTTCACGGCAGGCACGATCGCGCGTGCCCAGGACAACTACGAGATCCAGGTCTACGGTTCCGAGACGGTCGCGCCCAAAACTCTGATGGTGGAGCTGCACAGCAATTTCACCGTCGACGGGTTCAAAGCTGCTCCCCGATCGCGCTACCAAACCGACGGAACCTTTGCTACCAACCACGCCGCGCACGAAACCATCGAACTTACGCAAGGCATCAACAGCTGGTCTGAAATCGGGTTCTACATCTTCACCAGCGAGCGCAATGGACAAGGCGTGCAATGGGTAGGCAACCACATCCGGCCGCGAGTGCGTGCGCCTGAGAGTTGGCATCTTCCCGTGGGCCTCAGCTTATCCAACGAGATCGGTTATCAGCGCGCCCGATTTTCGCCCGATACCTGGACCTGGGAAATCCGACCCATCATCGATAAGCAACTGGGGCACTGGTATCTCGCCTTCAACCCGGCAATGGAACGTGCATGGCACGGCCCGAGCGTGCATCAGGGAGTATCGTTTTCTCCAAATGCGAAGGTGGGATACGACTTCACAAAAAAGATTAACGCCGGCGTCGAATACTACGGCGCCTACGGAGACCTCGCCAGCTTCGATACGCTGCACAATCAGCAGCAACAATTCTTTCTAGCAACCGACCTCAGCGTCTCCCCGAAGTGGGAGTTCAACTTCGGCATCGGAGTGGGCGCCACAAGTTCCACCGATCGCCTCATCGTAAAAGCCATCGTCGGCAGACGCTTCGGTTGGGGCCGCAAGACGTAGGCTTTCAGCCCATCAATCAAGCCGCCAGCTTCAGCTGTGCCACGGAATAAGCGCGCCGGCTGCTGCAACTTCGCAGTCGCTAGTTCATCGATCCCAAGCCGTGTTTCGTCTTGCACTGCTTGCAATAGGTTGGAGGCTCGGTATTGTCGACGTGGTGGCAGACATGCTTCAGCGTGCGCAGGTCGGCGAAGATCGCCCCGAGGTCGTCGTCGGTGAGGTTTCTAAAATACGCCCACGGCATGATGTTCGAAAGTGGGCGCGTCGGAAAGCCTCCATTGCGGATGACAGTGATAAACGTAGCCTCATCGAAATACGAAATGCCGGAGGGGTCGGACGTAAGGTTCAACGAATGCACTCTCTGGATCGTCTTCCCGCCCCGCCACGGCCCAAACAGCGGCGCTCCTCCGGCAAATTCCATGTCCGGATAAGGAATATTTTTGACGTCCGTAGGCGTGTGGCATGCATCGCAGTGGCCCGCGGCAACCAGATATTTTCCATACTTAACGCGATCGGATCGATCGGGCTCGGCGACGTGTTCGACCGGAGCGAGCGGCTGGAAGGCTTTCTTCAACTCGTCCGACAAAATTGTCTTCGGACGCTTGATATGCACAGGCGCCGCCGATCTTTCGTACACGATCACCGACGCCAGGTCCTCGTCCGAAAGATCGCGGAAATAGTAATACGGCATCAGCGGAAACAGCGTGCGCCCATCGTGTCCGATCCCTTGCCGGAGCGCACGAACAAAATCGGCGTCTTTCCACCTGCCCGCGCCATAGTCATTATCCGAAGAAATATTCGGGGCTACGATGCGGTTCGGCTTTTGCAAACCGAGCTCCGAATTCGCAAAAACAGAGCCGCCCAGCCTTTTACCAAAAACAGCTTCAGACGGACGCTTCGAGAAATCGGTCTCTGAATGGCAGGCCGGACATTGCAGAAGTCCCTCGACTAAATATTTGCCGCGCGCCAGCCGCTCGGGAGTTCTGGGAATTTGTTCTTGGTCAAGCACCGATTTGGTTGGGGTGGCTGCCTGACTTTGGGTTGGTGAAGCGCCCGATGATCGCTGAATTAGCAGCGAAAATCCCATGATAATCGCTAAGAGAGTGCAAAGCGCACTTATAGGACGTCGGTTCATCAATCCCCCTTGTTGCTGGCGAGAACCTTGCTGTTGCGAAAGGCGGTATGGCACACAAAACGTGTGTCCTGCCCGTTCAACATCTGCGAAATAAAAATTTGGACTGGCGATTCGCGAATTACAGAAGGGGCGGGAAAAGGGGAAGGCGACCCATTCGCAAACTTACTGAAGCGAATGCTACGCCGCGCCAAATCGACGGTCAAGGAGAATGGTTTGCGGTGAAACGACAAGACTTTCAGCCAGCTTGCCGTCATTCCACGTAAGCTCCGATAACAAACGGCACCGGTACACGCCAAATTCTCCGGTCATTTACCGGTACGCCATCCAGCGTGCACTGCATATCCCGCTTCTTTTCATTCTTATAAGATTGTCGGTGGCGAAACAAATGTACTCGCACCATCAACTTAATAGGAGGAATCAATGTCTAAAAAAGGATTTGCAGTTTTCCTGGTGATGGCATTCTCGCTCTTGGCGGGAACGTTAGCAGCGCAAGACGCTGGTGAGTACACGATCATCAGCGCGCAATACGGCAACGAACATAATCACGTCGATGTCACCATGCGCTTGCGAGAACTGGCGCGCCACGACACCACTTTCCGAATTGGCGATGAATCGATGGCGGCAGACCCCGACCGGGGCCACTCCAAGATGTTGCGCGTCTTTGCGCGTGAGCGCGACGGCGACCTGAAAACTTTTGATTTCCCGGATGGAAGCGTTTTTGACGGGGCCCAGTTCCGCAGTTGGAGCCGCGCCGACTGGGGCGAGGAACACTGGGCCGGCGACTGGAACGGCAGAGAGCAGGGCAGGCAGGGCAATGAGGGCGAGTATTTGATTCTGACGGCGCAGTACGGCAGCGGACGTCATCATGTCGACGTCACCAATCAGTTGAAAGACATGGCACGTCAGGACCGCTCATTCCGCTTGAACTTCCGTACTTTCGGCATCGATCCTGACGAGGGACATTCGAAAGTACTGCGTATTTTCGCCCAGGGGCCCGACGGCCAGGAGAAGATGTTCGAGTATGGCGACAACAGCATCGTTGACGGCTCGAACTTCCGTGGCTGGGGCCGCGGCGAATGGGGTAATGGCCGCTGGAGCGGAAACTGGGAGGGCGGCGTAGTTGTCGAACGTCGCGAAGAGCACGAGCACGCCCGGTATCGAGATGGGGGACTGTTCGTGATTCTAAGCGCCCAGTATGGTAATGAGCATCGTCACGTCGATGTGACCCGTCAACTCCGCGACATGGCGCGTAGCCAACAGCAATATCGCGTGGATTTCAGAACTTTCGGAGTGGATCCCGACGAAGGCCACGCAAAAGTGTTGCGCATCTATGCACGAGGCCCGCAAGGTCACGAGCGCATGTTTGAATATCGCGACGGAGAAGTAATTGATGGCGCGCAATTCCGCGGCTGGCGTGAAGGGCAGTGGGGCGGCGACAACGATCGTTGGAGCGGCCGCTGGGAAGGCGAAGAACGAGAAGAAAGAGAGCGCGACCGACAGTAGCAATTGATCCAGGTAATAAAAGAGTGGCGGCCCGCTCCTTGCCTTTTTCAGCAAGGGGCGGATGCCTTGATTTTTAGGAGAGTATCAGAGGAGCTGTCAGAACAAAAAACGATCAGAAGAAAAGTGGAAGGGATGTGACGGTTACTTCTTAGCCAGCTTCCTGGCAATCTCTTCTACAATCCGTGGACGCAGATCAGCCATCACGCTGTCGACAATGCTGGCGATCGTATTGGCATCAGTTGAGGAGTTAGAACCTTCTGATGCCGCCGCTGCCATCGCCTTCTGAAAATCTTCCACTGCATTCTGTTTCGCAGTTTCAACCTCATTTTCAGCGGTGGCGTTCGACGCGGTTTTAATCTCTTGCCAATTCGATGTCCCTGATTTTATCTTTCCGTCCTTGCTCATGGAATCCTGGCCCTCAGCTTCTACCGTGTTCGTATTCTCTGCCGACGTCGGATTGTTTGCGGAGACAACCGGCGCCTGGTTTTCGCGGTTCTGACCCGCTGCGGAATCGATCTCGTAATGATTCTGGCCGTCGCGGTTCATCGCATCGGCAAAAGTAGCGGAGCTCTCTTCCCGGCTCGATGACTCCTGCGAAGGTTCGGCCCGATGCTGTGAGTATTCTGCTCCAAAGTGCTCATCTATTTTCTGGTCGACGTTCGCGCCAATCTGGTCCATGAGCGGATTAGCGGCCGACGCAGCCGACAGCAATTCTGCTGACGCTTCAAGCGCTGCCGCAGCTTCTGCCGCAGCATTTTCGGCGGATCGTTCTCTCTCGATCGTCCAGGCTCTTGCGTCAACTCCCATGCCCGCTTCCGCAAGCCGGGTTTCTACCGCTGCCGCAATTCCCGAGAATCCAGAGTTTCGGTCGGCATCCGAATTCAAGACTGCCGGCGGCTGTTCCGGCTCGGCTATGTTTGCGACCACTGCTTTTGGCAGGACCGCCGGCACGCCAAACATCTCCGACTCCAAAGAAATCGCTGACTCTGCCGGAGTTAGGGTGACTGCTTCAGCCATCCAACGCGATCCCTCGGCTGCTACGCGATCGATCGATGATGAATGCTCCTGTGAATGATTGCCATTCGATGGCATCGAATCCCCATTCGCTGGGGTGAGCAACTGCAAGGCCGCGGCTAGCTCCGCATCGCTAGGAGCAGGACCGTCTGCAGCAGGACCGTCCGCAGAAAGACCGTCTGCAGCTTGGCTTGCAACGCTCGATGCAGAGAGGGTTTCGGTCGTAGCTTCTGAAACCTGCTCATCCGCTGCGGCGCTGGCGGCGACGGCTTCAGGCTGGTCCGATTCAACCAGCGAGGGCGATGCTTCCACCAGCGGCGCCACCTTGGCCGCATCCGCGATCGCCACTTCGCCGGCAGGGTGCTGAACCACTTCCAACTGCTGCTCAGCCTTCTGCTGGTCTTTCTCCCGTTCTTTCTGCGGCACTTTCTGCTGCTCTTTCTGCTGCTCGACGACAGGCTCAACCGACTGAATCGCTCTTACAGCTTCAACCTGAGCATTCGCCTGAACTTCAATTATCGGAGCGTCAACCTGCTTAATCTCAAGTTCTGCTACCGCTCGATTCTCTTCGACAGCGGTCGGCCCTGCTGCGGCGGGCACAGATGCGGTAGTAGCGGCCGACACATCCGCCGACCTATCCGTCGAGCGACGCTGAAATTTCTTTACCGCGACCGGTGCGGCGTCTTCAGGAACCGCAGACGAATCAAGCTTTTCTGCCACCGCGCTTAAGGCGTCCAGTTCTTCTGGCGTAATGTCGCGGGGAATGTCGGGAACGATCGCAGGTTCTTTCGCTGCGACTGTTTTCGCAAATACCCCGTTGCCGGCCTTTTTACCCTTGCGAGAATCTGCGAGTGTTGCCAGTTCTGCCGCAGCCAGGTCTTCCGCGTCAGGCTCGTCTTCTTTTTTCTTTTTTGAAGGGAAGCGAATGCGATTCTTCCACCCCGTATCCGTCTCGGGAACTCTTGCGGATGACTTCTTTGCGCCCGTCTCTCCGCCAAATCGCTCTACCCCCGCCGTTGATGCGCTGAAGCGCGATGAATCGGCGGCTTGTGGAACCATGCGATCTTCAAGTTTCGAGATTGCGGTTAATAGTTCGCTGGCTTCAAAAGGTTTTACGATGTGCGCATCGGCGCGAACTCGACGAGCCTCTTCCGGCTTGAAAGGTTCGAGCTTTCCCACGGTGAGGAGTACGGGAATATGCGCAGTGTCAGCCGATTCTTTCAAACGCTGGCATACTTCGAGGCCGCTGTACCCCGGCATGTAAACGTCAAGGACGATCAGATCTGGCTTGATCTCCGCGATACGCTTCAGCGCAGCCGATCCGTTATTGACCGTGATAACGTCGTACCCGGCATCTGCCAGTATCTTCCGCCCCATGTTCTGAGCGGTCACACTATCATCGGCAAGCAGTATTTTCCGCGCCAAGCGTCGTTCCTTTGCTTCGAAAGCAGGGATAACGCGAAACTATCCTGTCCTCAAACCTAAGTCAACGGTTCGAGGGGGTAGTAACAGGTTACGAGCGTTCCTAGCCCGTCCGGAACGGGGCCATTTTCGCTTTGCTATACCTTTAGTAACCTTAGAGAGCGCCCTAAGCGAGAGGAAAAGCTTCGAATGGCAGGCTACGTGGCCGCGATCGACCAGGGGACGACAAGCACGCGCTTCATCGTGTTTGATCGAAGTGGCAA
>JAYVCW010000391.1:0-15008 GCA_043749775.1 Acidobacteriaceae bacterium
ACAGGTCAACCGGACTCACTGAACCTGAGACCACGATGTAATCGACCTCGTTAGACTTCGATACGAGGATCGCGACGTTGCTGATGGCGTTGTTCTCCCACCGCAGCCAGATGTCAGTGCCACCATCGCTCTCCCTCTCATGCTTATTCATGACATGTTTCCAGCCGGCCACGCTATATTCGTCTTTCACTGCGGCAAGGGCAGCGAGTTCGTACATCCAAGGGCGCGGATAGTGGTAGCTATGCACCGAAACGCCGTTCACTCCGGCAATGACGCGGCGCAAATCTTCGTTGTCTGGGTCGATTTTTGAGGCCAAGACCAACATCGAGTGGTCCAGGGTGAATTCCGTTTTCGATGAAGCGCTCATTCGCAGCGTTTCGATTCCCTGGGGAATTCTTTCCATGGGCTGTTGAGCGCTCCCAGAGGGGATTCCAAAGAAGGCAATTAGAAAAGAGGAAACAACATAGGGCAGTTTCATGACAATCCTCATAATCCGGTGCATCGTGCCGAGAGCTCTGTGCGAGAGCCCTGTAATAAGTTGGGAACCCGACAAAGCTGGATTAGTTGCTTTCTCGGATAGAAAGTTTGCGCTGGATCGCTCTCGCTATTCCTCGCGATTCGTCATTATTCATTACTGGCAACGCACGGCCTGTTGTTCTACCGCGGCTTCTATCGCGGCCGCCCGGCTCAGAATTGTGCAAGCTCGTGACAGATCATTGACAACTTTGCTCCTCTTCGTCGTTAGCATTCGATCCTCGGCAGGACTGAGAAGTTTTTATCACCCTGATTCGAACTGACTCGCTCTCTCCAGTCCAGCTCACAAAATCCAAGGAGGATTTTATGCAACGTCACAAGATTATTTCCATTCTCATCTCGGGGCTTGCGGTCCTGTTGTTGTCGACCGCCGCGCTATCGCAGTATCACAAGGTGAACCTGGATTCGAACCAGGTGGGGGGCGCAAGACACATCGATCCTTTGCAGGTCAACGGGTGGGGACTGGCTTACGGTCCGGGCGGCCCCATCTGGGTCAGCGATGAAGGCTCCGGATGGTCCACCATTTACGACGGCCAAGGAAACAAAAAGAGCCTTGAGGTTTTGATTCCATCAGCCGGAGCGGGAACGGGATCACCCACTGGCATCGTATTCAACGGTTCAACGGATGACTTCCAGGTTCAGAATTGGAAGGCAATCTTCTTATTTGCCACGCTGGATGGAACCATCAGCGGATGGGCTCCTCAATCGAATCCGAACGCTGCCATTATTGCTGTAAACAATTCGGCTTCAGGCAATGTCTACACAGCTCTGGCGATTACCAATAAGCTATCGGGGAACGTTCTCTACGCCGCAGATCTCGCGCACGGTCGAGTCGAGATGTATGACGCGTCATTCAATCTGGTGAAGACCTTTACCGATAGCGATGTCCCCGATGGCTTCGTTCCATTTGGCCTTCAGGATATCAACGGTGTGTTGTATGTTTCGTTCGCTCCGTCGAGCGGCGCACCCGGGGGCGTAGTCGACATCTTTCGCGAAGACGGCACCTTTGTGCGCCATCTGGCGCAAGGGCCGCCGCTGAATCAGCCATGGGGTTTCGCCATGGCGCCGGCAAATTTCGGCAAACTAAGTAATACCCTGCTCGTATCCAACAACACCAACGCTGGTGTGATCAATGGCTTCAATCCGATGACGGGAAAGTTCGTTGGAGCCGTACGCGACGCCAACGGTAAAGACATTCTCATCGACCAGCTGTGGGGAATCGAATTCGGCGGCGGTACAGCAAACGATGGGCGGACCAACCAGCTCTTCTTCACGGCTGGACCACATCGCAATCTGACGGGCACGTTCGGAGTCATCTCGTTGCCGTAGTGACCGGGAATTGCTCGAGTCGCTGGAAGCGGACAGAGGGCCTGAAAGTCAAAGGCCCTCTTCATCTTTGTCCTGGCGCGGCGCAACCTGCCGACGGGTGCCTCACGATCAGCTCACCCACCTTCGCAGCGGCTACGCATGCTGCATTCGAGAAAGCAACAAAAGAGGGGAATTGTCAATAAATTGTCAAATCCCCGGTTCTCCCTGCGAAAAAACGACTTAGCGGCCTTAACATCAATCTGGTTCGAGTTATGATCTGGGCAACCGGGGGTCTGTGACATGGTCGCAAAAAATTCAGTTACAAACGACGAGGCGGGCACGGCGGCAGCCATGATGGACGCATCCCCATCCAATGCCGAACGAATTTTGGTCATTGAAGACGATCGGGCGGTTCAAAAGGCTCTGAAGCGCTTGTTTGAAGCGGAAGGCTTTGTAGTGCATATTGCCGGCAACGGAAACGACGGGATGGAAATGTTTCGTGCGATGCCACCCTCAGTTTTGGTTCTCGACTTAAGTTTGCCCGGGACGCCCGGGCAAGACATCTGTCGCGAAATCAGCCAACTTGCCCCCTCTTTGCCGATTATTATTCTGAGCGCGAAGACCGAGGTCATGGACAAAGTTCTCCTGCTCGAATTGGGCGCCCACGACTACGTAACCAAGCCCTTTAGTCCGCGGGAACTGCTGACGCGGGTTCGGACGGCGATGCGGCGGTCCACGCGGCAATCGGTCACGGCAATATGCACTTTCGGAAACGTCAAGGTTGACTTCACCAAGATGGAACTGTGGCGGGATGGCATTCCGGTGCAACTCACTTCGCAGGAGTTTAAACTTTTGAAGTTTATGATTCAGAACGCGGAGCGTGTCTTATCGCGCGAAGAACTTCTCAATCATGTGTGGGGATATCAAAGCTACCCGAGCACGCGCACCGTAGACAATCACATCTTGCGATTGCGGCACAAGGTAGAAAAGGATCCAGCGAACCCGGCGCATTTTCGAACGGTGCACAGCTCGGGCTACAAATTCGTGCCCTAAGGCTGAAGCCCGAATTCAGGTAGCATAGCTGGCGCTGGCTGGCGTCGCACTTGGCGCAGCGGGCAGCGATTCGAGGGGAGATCATGGGCGGAATCCGGTTGCGTACGAAATTTCTGCTCTCCATGGTCCTCGTATCGTCGGCTCTGACCCTCACCACTCTTCTTGTTGTCAGGCACACCGTTCAGCGCCAGGTTCGCCTTGGCATTCAACGCGACCTTGAAAACTCGGTCTCCGCCTTTCACAATCTGCAAAAACAAAGGGAGATGATGTTGGAGCGCTCAGCCGCGCTGCTGGCCGACTTGCCGAATGTGCGCGCCTTGATGACCACGCACGACCCGACAACAATTCAGGATGCGTCGCTCGATCTGTGGCAACTTGCCGGCAGCGATCTCCTCTTGCTCGCAGATTCCTCCGGAAAAGTAATGGCCCTTCAGGGAACACCTAAAGAGATTAAAGTGGGCGAGGGCAAGGAACTTCTCTCTTCCATCGTTTCACAAGAAGCCACGCGGCATTGGTGGTTCGTCAAAGGTCACCTCTACGAAGTCTTTCTCCAGGATATTTACTTTGGTCCTGTGAGCCGGCATCAGATATTGGGATATCTGCTGGTCGGATATGAGATTGATGACCGGGTCGCCCGCGATCTCAGCCGCATCGCCGCGAGCGAAGTGGCGTTTCGATACCGCGACTCGATCGTCCGGAGCACGTTAAAACCTTCCCAGGAATCGGAACTGCTGCGCGTCCCTGCGCGCACTAGTGACGGCGGTACTCCGCCAGGCGATGAAATTCGTCTGGGCGAAGAGCGTTTTCTGGCGACGTCCGTCGAACTACCCACTCCGGGCGCTCCAACTCTAAATCTTTGGGTTCTAAAATCTTTCGATCAGGCGACAGCTTTCCTGAGCAGCCTGAATGAAGTGCTTCTCGCGCTTGGCCTCACCGCGGTGCTGGCTGGGACTCTGCTGGTGTTTTTTATTTCACACACCTTCACGCGTCCGCTGGAAAATCTGGTGGCTGGCGTGCGCGCGTTGGAGCAAGGTGATTTTGAGTATCCCTTGCTAGTCCAGGGAGAGGATGAGGTCGCGGAAGTGACTGCCACTTTTGATCGTATGCGTACGAACCTCAAGAAAACTCAAAGAGAGTTGCTCGACGCCGAGAGGCTGGCGACGATCGGGCGAATGGCCAGTTCCATCTCGCACGACTTGCGGCACTCGCTGGCTGCGGTGATGGCGAATGCGGAGTTCTTGTGCGAGAGCAATCTTTCCTCTGGACAACGCGAGGATCTCTACGCTGAAATCCGGATCGCAGTGAATCAGATGACGGAGCTGATTGAATCTCTCCTCGAATTCTCCAGAACTCGCGTGTCTCTACGTCCCTCGTATGGTGACGTTCGCTCGGCAGTCGATAGGGCGGTGCAAGGAGTAAGAGCGCATCCGGAATTTCAACGCATTCGAATTTGCATCTCAGCAGAAGGATCATCCGAGGGATGGTTTGACTTCAAGAAACTGGAAAGAGCTCTCCTGAACCTGCTGTTGAACGCCTGCGAAGTTGTTCCTCCGGAGTCGGGGCAGATCGACGTTTTTATGAAGCGTAACGGGGAGAGCCTGGAAGTAAGAGTGGAAGACAACGGACCGGGGATCGACGACACAATACTTGATCGCGTTTTTCAGCCATTCGTGAGTTATGGCAAGGAAAACGGCACCGGCATGGGATTGACCGTGGTCCAGAAAATTCTGCAGGACCATGGGGGCGATGTTTCAGTCGAGCGCACCTCGGCGTCTGGCACGACGTTTCGGCTGACGATCCCGCTCGATCACTCGGTGGAACAAAGCTTTGCGGCTAAACAAGCCACCTAGGCCGCCGGTTTACCGACTCTCATCGCTAAATTGTTTAATCTATCGCACAGTGCAAATGCGTCGTGGAAGAACGACTTTTGGGTTTGAAGAGGGGCAGGAGGAGAGATGAGCCGACGGGTGAGAAGCAACAATGACTGGTATCAATTTTTAATATTCCTTGTTATCTGTGCCGCATCGCAACTTTCCACCGCGCAGCCGGCGCCTCGCGACGTCGTATCTGCTGACAATAACGCTCTGGAATCCTTAAGTAATTCTGTGCGCGACTTGCAAGAGCAAGTTCGAGAGTTAAAGAGCGAAGTATCGACGATGCGCTCTGATTTACAGCGGGAGCGACAGCATGTTGAAGATGCGTCAAGTTTGCAAGGCACTCCAAAGCACGACTTAAACGAAGTCGGGGCTTCGCAGGTATCAAATCAGCAGAAATCCAGTCAGCGGGAAGCAAACCAGCAGGAATCAAATCAAAAGCAGAGCGGGCGCTCAGCAAGCATCGAAGAGGAATATCAGTTACTCACCGGAAAAGTTGATGACCAATATCAAACCAAGGTAGAGAGCGCTTCGAAATATCGATTGCGTTTATCAGGCATCGTCCTCATGAATGTCGTCAGCAACCAGGGTGCGGTGGATAGCATCGATCTCCCTGCCATTGCTTACGCTCGCCCAACAGGCAGTTCAGGCGGTAGTTTCGGCGCGACCTTGCGGCAATCTCAAGTCGGCCTGGAAACGTTCGGGCCAGACATCGCCGGTGCACGAACCAGGGCCAATTTGCAGCTTGATTTAGCCGGAGGCTTTGTTCCTGGACAAAACGGAATTAATTCCGGGTTAATGCGCTTGCGGACTGCCACGATGCGCTTCGATTGGACGAATACCTCTCTTGTGGTGGGACAAGATGCGCTCTTTTTTTCTCCAAATTCTCCAACCTCATTCGCGGCGCTTGCTGTGCCACCCCTATCCTATGCGGGCAATCTTTGGAGTTGGGTTCCGCAGGTGACGGTCGAGCACCGGGTTCAGGTCGGCGAAGACTCCAAGCTTTTATTGCAGGCTGGAATTCTGGACCCAGTCAGCGGTGAAGTTCCGGGCGCAGCGGCTCGCCCAAGTTCGGACTACTATCGGCGTGCAGGTCCCGGCGAAGCCTCTCGACAACCGGCTTATGGAGCCCGCGTTGCATGGACCCGTGATTTCTTTGGTCAGCCCTTCCACATTGGAGTGGGCGGCTACTACAACCGCCAGGATTACGGCTTCAACCGCAAAATTCAAGGTTGGGCAGGGATGACGGACTTTGAAATTCCCTTGGGTAACAGGATCTCACTAGCCGGGAAGTTGTACCGCGGGCAGGCGTTGGGCGGTCTCTACGGAGGAATCGGTCGAAGCGTATTGTTCAACGGCGATCCCAGTATGCCGTCGACTGATCTTCAGGCCTTGAATGATGTCGGAGGTTGGGCCCAAATCAAATATCGTCCGTCCAACAAGTGGGAGTTCAACGTGGCAAGCGGGGTGGACAACGCTTTCGCGGGCGACGTCAAGTATTTCGCCTACGCCCAAGCCTACGGAGATCCGACGCTCGTCAGAAATCAGGCAAGTTTTGTGAACGTCATCTACCGTCCAAAATCTGACCTTCTGTTCTCCGCCGAGTACCGACGGCTTTCTACAAAGTCGCTCTACGACGGAATTAACGACGCCGGACATCTCAATCTGATGATGGGCGTATTATTTTGATGGCGCGGATGAACGAACCACGAATTGAGGCTGCGGCGTGCGAGCACGATGCGTAAATTCTTAATTTCGTTCGCCATTTTCTGCGTCGGCTTCCGGGGTCACGCCCAGGTAGCCGTACCACCAACCGCCACGGTTCACGCTCGCGTCGAAGTGGTGGGCAAGGTATCGAATGTCAGAAAGCACCATGAAGCAATTCCTAAGACAGTCATTTGGCTGACGGCGTCGACTGCCGGAGACGGCACCTCGGAGCAGCCTTCCGCACCTTTATCACAAACCCGGCCCTCACAAACCCCGCTGCGCCTGGTGCAAAAGAATAAAAGTTTTGAGCCTCACGTTCTTGTCGTCCCAGCCGGTTCTGACGTCGAATTTCCTAATCGCGATCCGTTCTTTCACAACGTCTTCTCACTTTTTGAGGGAAAGCGCTTCGACCTTGGCCTGTACGAGGCGGGGGGCTCTCGTGTTGTTCGCTTCGACCGGCCGGGAATCAGTTACATCTTTTGCAATATCCATCCCGAGATGAGCGCGATTGTTATAACCGTGACTACACCTTTATATGGAGTTTCGAACCCCGGAGGTCAGATCACTCTCGCCGGCGTCCCCTTCGGGCATTATGTTTTGCACGTGTGGAGCGAAGGGATGGGTGCGGAAAATACGCAACCGATTACCCGAGACATCACGATTGCCGAAAACACATCGTCACTGGGTAACATTCGTGTTCCGAAGGCGACGGGTCAGAGCATGGCGCACAAGAACAAATACGGCCGCAATTACGACAATCCCACTCCCGACAGTTCGGTCTATGACCAACCCCGATGAGGGTGAGCCCGTCATTCCTAACTATTTAGTTTTCACACTTCGCCGCAAGGCCTACCTCTTCCTGGCGACGCGCTTGATGGTTTTGCGTTTCGGGGCAGCGGGTTTTTTGGACGGATGATCGGTGGCAACGCGCTTCTTCGCAAGAGCTTTCGTGGCCGCCTGTTTCTTTATTGATTGTGAAGCGCGCGTTTCAGCATTGGCCGCCACCGCGGCGCGGATGAGTTCCTTGAATGCGGCTTCCTTTATCTTGTCCCCTTTGATCTTCTCGCCTTCGCGAATGTCGATTGCCCGGCGCATGTTGCCTTCCAGGCTGGAATTGAAAAGCTTCGCGTAGTTATTCTTCGAACCTGCAATGGAGGCTCCGCGAGCAAACGTGAGCTTCACAACTTCTTTGTAGGTTTCGCCGGTGCAGACGATTCCATCATGCGACCAGACGGGAGTTCCCGGGTTCGTCGCCTTCACCCACTTCCACTCCTCGAGAATGTCCGGGTCGGCATCATGGATAAGCTGACGCACTTGGGCAAGCATTTCCCCACGCCAATCTCCAAGTTGCTTAATTTTTTGGTCGATGAGTGCGGAGGCAGATTCCATGAGGAGAGTCCTTTTGAGGTTACAGATTAACCGTCGCAACTAATTTAGCTGTGCCCGGTGGCATCTGCAACCTCGGCGGGTGCCCTACTCACTCCCCCGATCTTGGGGTCATACGGTTGCGCCGGAACCAACACGCACCGGGCGGCTCCTGACCGTGGCGGTCAAGATAAATCATTCAGAATAACCATCTCCTTCGTCTTCGTCGTCATCTTCATCGTGTTCTTTTTCATCGACGTCGTCGTCTTCGTCATCTTCGTCTTCGTCATCTCCGTCGACGTCGGGCACACCTCTCGTTACCGCATCTGCTTCAAGTAAAGAACTGAATGTTTTTCGCATGATTCATGCTACGCCCGATCGAGCGAAGCTCGCCGTCGCCGCGACGGGGGGGGACTATATCAGTCACTTTGCGGCAAACTGTGAAGTCTCCGCAGGCGCCCCGTTCAATCGTCATACCAGCGCAGTACTCGAAGAGCGCGCAGAGTATTCCAGCGGCTCGCACTGCCAACTTCCGTTTCCATCTTGAGCGGAATCTGTTCGCGATGAAGCAGGTTGAGCGGCCAGCGCCCGTTCTGGTGACGTCGTTTAATCACAATTTCTACGGCGCCATTGATGCGGCTGTCTGGCTTGATCCCCGCATTCCGCAGATAATCGAGCCCGCGTAAAACATCGTAGTGCCAGAACGTTGGGAACGAGAAACGCAGCCAGCGTTTATCGATGACCTCGCCGGTTCGAAGTGAACGGAACATGGCCCGCTCAAGTAAATACTTTTCGCCCCTTTTGCGTGCCCTGGTAACAGCGGCCATTTTGCGCCCTGCTCGTTCGTAATCGAGCAGGCCTTCGAGAACGCAGATGGTGGTATGGAAGGACGAGCGCGTGCTTTTCGGGCGCTCCGGGCTGTCGGGTTGCGCTTCGCAGTTCCAGCCTCCATCTTCCAGTTGCTCGCTTAAGAGTCGCTGCGCGAGCACGTCGTTCGGTTTGTTGAAATACGCGCCTAAGCCGAGAATTCTGCCGTTGATGCAGGGCTCGGTTTCTCCCTTAAGGAACGGGCGGTTATTTTGCCACTTTTGAACCAGCCGCTTGTCGACGCGGTCGATCATCTTGCGAGCTTGTTTGCTAGCCGGGTGCAAACCAAGATCCTTTAAGACGACAAGACTGTAGAGTGCCTTAAGATCGTGATGCGGCCCGCCCCAGTCACCAGCAGAAGTCTGGCGAGCGAGAAGTTGGGCTCCCCAGCCTTCGGTTGCAACGCGAGAACGCTCGGCTGCAACCGCATCGGGAGTCTCGCCCAAAAGATCCCTCATGGCTTGCCAACGGATAGATGGATCGGAATCCATGAGCCACTTAAGGTGCGCGGGCCGCGGCGCATAATTCTGTGGGCGCATTGCTCTCTTATAACTTTTCGGATGGACGATCTGCAAACTCGAAACGCAAATACATCGCCGGTGCGAATTGAAAGGGAGAGAGGGGTTGCGCCGCAGCATACCTCGCAAGACCGCAAGTTATTGCACATCAACTTTCAGGACCTCAGTCACTCGAAGCACAAGCATTTGAAAGTACGGGCTTTATTTTTCCGTTAAGTTCCAAGGAATGGAATACGGCGTGCATCGTCGTTCCGTTAATGTCTATAAAGTAGATTGACATTATTAAGGTAATTCCACTTATGAAGATTTCGCAAAAAGGACTTTACGCGTTGCAAGCCATGATGATGCTCGCCCGGCATTATCACCAGGGGGCTATCAAGATCCGCGACATTGCCTACGAAGAAGTTTTGCCCGAGAAGTTTCTCGAATTGATTCTTCTGGAACTGAAGAACGCGCGCTTGGTCGAAAGCGTCCGCGGAGCCAAGGGCGGATATCAGTTGCGCCGCGCTCCTGCCGACATTCCGCTTAGCGACATTATCCGGCTCATCGATGGGCCGCTTGCTCCCTTCGGCGACGCCGAACAGTTACGCGAGTTGATTGATCGTGATCTTCCGCACCGCTCTCTTTATCAGGTATTTCTCGACGTTCGCGACGCGGCGGCGCGCATCCTCGACAGCACGACTCTGGCTGACCTGATCACCCCTCAGAGTTCCACTGCCAAGAAATCTCGCAAGCGTTCGAAGAGCCAGAAAAAAACCGCCTCCATCCTTCCGATGGCGGTTGGAGGCGCCAGGAGTGAATAACCGTATCGTAGTTGGACTGACGTTGTGGCTGGCGACGGTGGTTTCTGCGTGGGCTCAGGGCAAGGGCGACGAGATCCGCGTCGGCGCATTCCCCAACATTACGCACGCGCAGGCGATGGTCGGCAAAGCCAATGGCTTTTTCGATAAAGCTATGGGTCCGCAAGTCAAAGTGAAATGGATTAGCTTCAACGCCGGTCCATCGGCCATTGAAGCCTTGTTTGCCGGAGCGATTGACATGACCTACGTTGGTCCAAATCCGGCGATTAACGGTTATGTCCGGTCGAACGGAGAGGTGCTTCGCGTCGTTTCGGGCGCGGCCAGCGGCGGCGCATCCCTAGTTGTGCGCAATGATTCCGGCATCAACCGGCCGGAAGACTTTCACGGTAAGCGTGTGGCTTCTCCGCAATTCGGCAACACACAGGATGTCGCCCTGCGCAACTGGCTCAAGAATCACGGACTGAAATCAAACGACAAGGGCGGCGATGTGCAGATTGTGCCCATGGCGAATCCCGATCAGTTGACGCTTTTTCTCAAGAAGGACCTGGACGCGGCATGGGCTCCGGAGCCTTGGGCAACTCGTTTGATTCACGAAGGCAATGGCCGCCTTTTAGTCGACGAGCGCACGCTCTGGCCGGACGGGCAATTCGTTATCGGGCTGCTTGTCGTCAACACCAAGTTTCTCAACGCCCATCGCGATCTCGTCAAGAACTGGATTCGTGCGAACGTCGAGCTGACCGATTGGATCAACGGCCACCGGGATGAGTCGAAGAAACTTTTGAACGATCAGATTCAAAAGGAGACTGGAAAAGCGCTGCCACCTGTCGTTCTCAATGAAGCGTTCTCGCGCATGCAGGTGACGTACGATCCGCTGCACGGGGCGCTTACAACTGCGGCACAACAGGCCTTCGACGGCGGTTTTCTCGGCCGGCAGAAACCGGATCTCTCGGGCCTTTACGATCTCTCGCTGCTCAACCAAGTGTTAGCCGAAAAAGGAAAGAAGGCGATTCAGTGAGCACCCGCGCCCACAATCTCTCCGCCCAGTTTCCGCTTCCAGTCGATGGCCGCATTTCGCCACGCTCCGATGTTCACGAGAACAGGCTCGGTCCGGCTTCGGTCTCCAGTCGCTTACGAGGCAATTCTCACGGAGTGGCGAAGGTGGGCCTGAGCGAGATCTGCCTCAGCTACCGCACGCAAAGTGGTGAGCGTTTGCTGGCTCTCGACCACATTAACCTTGAGGTGAGAACCGGCGAGTTCGTTTGCGTCGTTGGTCCTTCGGGTTGCGGCAAGTCAACGCTGCTGCACTTGATCGCGGGATTGCAGCAGCAAACTTCAGGTCAGATTCTCGTCGACGGTAAGCCTGTTCAGGGAACGGGAACGGACCGCATTATGATCTTCCAGGAGCACGCGCTATTCCCGTGGCTGACGGTCGGACAAAATGTAGAGTTCGGCATGAAGATGAAAGGCATTGGCAAGCGGGAACGAGAAGAGAAGATTCGTTACTACCTGCGTCTCGTGCACCTGGCAAAGTTCGAAAAGAGTTATATCCACCAACTCTCGGGTGGCATGCGGCAACGCGTTGCCATCGCCCGCGCACTTGCGACCGAGCCTGATGTCCTTTTAATGGACGAGCCCTTCGCCGCGCTGGACGCGCAAACTCGAGACCTGCTGCATGATGAACTCGAACGTATCTGGAGCGAGACCGGACGCACCATCATCTTCGTCACCCATAACGTACGAGAGGCTGTTCGACTTGGCGACCGGGTGGTACTTCTTACCTTCCGCCCCGGCCGCGTCAAAAGCGAGTTCCATGTCGACTTGCCGCGTCCGCGCCATCTGGAAGATCCACACGTCGCACGCGCCGCTCGAGAGGTTCTCGATGAGTTGCGCGACGAGATCAACCGCTCGCTCGAAGTTGAATACAACGAGGGCGCCAAGCCCCGCGTGGAAGCAGGACTGAAAGTCGGGATGGGAGCATGAAACGCGCCGCTCGCTTCTTCATCTTTTACGCAGCGCTCTTCGGTTTGTGGACGCTGCTCGCGGAATTGAAGGTCTGGCCGCCATATTTGTTTCCGACCCCATGGGGCGTGGGAGAGGCCCTCTACGCAGGATTTAAGGATCACACTTACTTCATCGCGATTCGGGTGAGCATGCAGCGCGTCCTAATCGGCTATGGCATTTCGGTGGTGCTCGGGATGATCCTCGGGCTGGGCGTTGCGAGCAACAAGTTTCTCGAAGAAACCATGGGGGGATTGCTGGTAAGCCTGCAAAGTCTGCCGAGCATCTGCTGGTGGCCTCTGGCGCTGCTCTGGTTCGGCTTGAACCAGAATGCCATTCTTTTTGTCGTGGTCATGGGGTCGCTATTGTCGGTGACTCTTGCCATGGAGGACGGGCGCAAGCAAATGCCAAAAATCTTTGGGCAAGCGGGACGAAATCTGGGAGCGAGCGGATTCAAGCTATTCTGGTATGTGCTGCTGCCAGCCAGCTTGCCGTTCATCGTTTCTGGCTTGAAGCAGGGATGGGCTTTCGCGTGGCGCTCGCTGATCACCGCGGAGATGCTGTACCTGAGTCTTGGCCTCGGCCAGGTTTTGATGATGGGGCGCGATCTGAACGATATGAGCGCGGTCATCGCGGTGATGGTACTGATTATCGCTATCGGATATTTAGTGGATGGGATCGTGTTCCGCGGCATGGAACGCCACCTGCAAAACAGGTGGGGACTGACCAGCGCCACCTAGCGGCGGACTCGGAGGCGAACTCGCCCCCTTCAAACACCTCCTAGCTTGTGATGGAACTCCAGTTTTAATGTCTGGTATATCGATGGCATTACTCATGTAAATCGACTCGCAAGTCACCGATCTACCCGCCAGCACTAAAAGCAAAATTTAAAAGGAGAGGAACGCATTCCATGAAAGCCAACGTGAAACCTTTTCTAACCGGTCTGACCCTGCTTCTGTTATCCGCGGGAGTCTGGGCCCAGGCTGACACCCCAGCCAACGCCGCCGTGAATTCAGAACCCGCGGCGGCCGCGCCTTCGACTGATCCAGAGCTTCGATCGGAGATTGCGCAATTACGGAAACTGCTGCAGGAACAACAGCTACGAATTGCGGCTCTCGAAGGGCGTAACTCTCAATCCGCGAGAGCACCCGAGCCTGCATCGCTCGTTTCCGTCGCCCCTTCCGATACTTCTGTTTCCGCTCGCTCCCCTTCCCCTTCGCAGACAGGGAGCGAATCGCGCGCCCAGGCCGTCCAGTCAGGTAGTTCCGACGAACGCATTCGAAACCTTGAACGCCAGATTCAAGGCCTCGGTCCAATTTCGTTCAGCGGAGATGTGCGAGTGCGCGCAGAACCATTCTTCGGCGGCCCCACGGATCAATCTTTGGATCGAGCGCGAGTCCGGCTTCGAGCACGCTTTAATGCACTTGCCGACCTGGGTCCGCAATTTCGCACCGGAATCAGCCTCGCCACCGGTGACGTGAACGATCCGGTATCGACGAACGCAAACTTGACCGGCTTCTATACGCGCAAGGCGATGGCGCTTGATCAGGCATTTGTCGAATTCTCGCCGACCAAGTTTAAGGCTCTCGACCTGGTTGCCGGCAAGTTTCGTTATCCGTGGTTCAACACCGAGCTCACCTGGGACAAAGACTTGAACCCGGAAGGCGCTGCTGAAACCCTGGGCTTTAATATCGATACGCCATTCCTGAAGCGCATTGCGGTCATCGGATTCCAATTGCCTTTTGCCGAAGTCGCCGGCACGACTTCCACGAACAAGCGAATAGCGCAGCAGATCACTTATGGAGGACAGCTGCAGACCTCATGGGCTCTCGGGTCGCATGTGACGCTAAGCGCCTATTCGGGCTACTACGATTTCCGAGGTGCGGACTCTATTGCGCTGGCGTTAAGCCGCGCCAGCAGCAAGAATCCGCAGACTCCCTTTGCAGGTGTTCTCCCGTTGAACTCCAGCAGCCCGGTTCAAAATTCGCTTTACACCACAACTGCGACAACTGTGATCACGGTGGGCGGCACGGCCTTTCCAACCGGGGTCTCGTCTGTGACCAATGCGCAATTTGGCTCGAAATTTGCGCTGTTCGACAACATCGCGAAGATTGACATCAATACGGGCCATGCTCGCCTGCCGCTCAGCTTTATCGGTGACTATGTGCAGAACACTGAAGCCTGTGCCAATCTCGCAAGTATCCTTGCGGCGCCTGCGAGCACGTCCACGCAAACCTTCAAGCAGACCAGAAACGCTGCGTGCAACGCGAACCAGCGGCGCGGCTATTGGGCAGAAGGGCGGATTGGCCGTCTGAAGGAAAAACACGATACGCAATTCGGATACACGCGCATCTACATTGAGAGTGAGGCCGTCCTTGGAAACTTTGATTTCAGCGAATTGCGCCAAGGTACGAATGTAACGGAGCACCGCTTTGATGCTTACTATCAGCTTGATCGGAACGTGCAACTGGGATTTACGGCTTTGGTGGGACGTCCGCTGGCGTCGACAGAACCGTGGCTTACCCGCTTGCAGTTTGACACCGTGTACGTCTTCTAGTTTTGATCGGGGCAGATTACAGGCACACTCTCGAAGGAAATTCCTTCAACCTCGCCGGGCACCCAATTTGGACCGAATAAATCCTGGAGAAAATGGTAGATGATCTCGCCTGCACTTCCGCACATTTTTGTGTCACTCATCGTCGGCACCAGCATCGGGCTAATGCTAGTCCGTCCCCGCAATATTTCGGAGGCTCACTGGATTGGCGGCGGCGTACTGTTATTGCTGGCCTTCCGACTGGTACCGTTGCAACTCGCAGTTCGAGCTTCCGCGAAAGCGTTGGATGTCTGCCTTTTTCTCATTGGCATGATGTTAGTTTCCGAACTCGCACGCGAGCATGGTGTCTTCGACTGGCTGTCGTCTCTCGCCGTGCGGAGTGCTCGTGGTTCCCGCGCAAGGCTGTTTGCGCTGGTGTATGCCGTAGGCA
>JAYVCW010000392.1:0-24555 GCA_043749775.1 Acidobacteriaceae bacterium
TCGCGCCGCTTGACCGGAGCCATCTGGTGCTGCAAACAGCGTCGAGCCTTCCGCCGTGAGTTGCGTGCCCGGTGGAAAGTCTTCGAGACGAATGGTTCCTGCGACCACGCCTTTCACCGATATCGTTCCATCCGACGCAATCGACACCGCGCCGGGCGGAACGTTGATCAGACCTCTCGCCTTAAGGGAGGGGTCGCCGTATACCGGGTCGCCCGTGGCCGTCACCAATATCCCGGTGCTTGAGATCTGGAAACTTCCATTGCGCGTATAGCGCGTGCCGCGCGGCGTCTGGATCACAAAGTAGCCCTGACCCTCGATCCCTACGTCCATAGGGTTTCCGGTCGGCTGCAGATTGCCGGCACTGGTATCCATGTGTGCCCCTTCCATCACGCCGTAATTGTTGGTCGCCAGGTTCAGCACATTCGGCACGGTCGGATGAGAGACGGCCATCAGCGACTGAAATGTCGACTGCTCGCCGCGATATCCGACAGTGCTTAAATTGGCGAGATTATGCGCTACGACTTCGAGCGCCTGACTCTGTGCTCGTAACCCGGCACAGGCGGCATAGAATCCACTGTCCACGGTTGCCCCCGATTGTCTTGCTGGGAGCAAGCGAAGCGCCATGCTTGCTAGATAAGAATTTTCAGAGGCTCCTGTGTTTGTAACTATTTAAGGGATTTGAGAAGGGCCCGAAGATTGGAAAAATCTTAGGGTAGACTCCGACTTGAGCGGCCGGAAAAAATTGCCGTAGCCAACGCGGCAAATTCAGCTAATCTTAGTTGCTCAACTGCAGCGTCACCATCACCGGCCCCCCTTCAAACAGGACCATGGTTGTGATCGAGACGCCATGCAGCATAGAGTGAACCGTATAATGTCCGCCGCTTACGACGGTCGGAACACTCAGCTTGCAGCGTTCGTCGGTACCAGCGAGCTTGTTCTTGAAATTGCCAGTCACCATGTTGCAGATTTCCCCGAGCGCATCGCTCACTTCCTCCTGCGACTGCGCCGCGGAGCCGAGCATGGCTTTGGCGACCGCCTTCGCCGTTTTTCCGCTACAGCACATGGTGAGAATGCCGCATAGCGATCCCGTCAATCCGACCATGGCCGTTAACTCGCGGTCGGGCGTATGTGCAGACAGAGGCACCGGTTTCACACGAGTGCCGACCATGATCTCAAAGACCTCTTCGAGGGCGATTTCGAGAATGGGCCGCCAGTTCTCTTCCTGAGAGCGGGCGACGAACGAGATATCTGTGCTCATGGTTTTTTCGCCAGCGTTCCTTTTGTGCTCCAGAACTCTCATCGGCAGTTCATGACTCCGCTTTAGCCAGTTTGGGGCACATCGGCGCGCGCTCGTCTTTCCGGAAATGGGGAATCGCGATTCCTTTCTGCTCCTCAAATCCGCTATCCTTGTTGCATACTTGTTACCGAATATGACGCTCCTCGACGCCCAGCCCTACGATGCGGCGAAAGTACGACGACGACGCATTCTGATTCTGTCGGCCGTGGTAACGGTTATCATCCTTGCCGGTCTCGGGTGGTTCTACCGCAACTGGCCGGAAGAGCACGCCGTCGACAAATTCTTTACCGCGATTCAGAACAAGGATTATGAAAGCGCCTACGGTATCTACTTTCACGATCCGGCATGGCGCGAGCACCAGAAGAAATATGCGCAGTACACTTACGCCGATTTCTATCGCGATTGGGGACCGGGCGGGGAATGGGGATTAGTGAAGTCCCACCGAATCTTCGGCACCGCGAACACGCGTGGCTTCGGTCGAGGAGGGGTGGTAGTTGAAGTGATTGTGAATGATCGCGCCGAACATGCCCGTATGTTCGTGCAGAAGTCAGATAAGACAATTACCGTCTATCCCTATTGAAGATTGAGATTAAAGACTGAAGATTAGAGACTGAAGATTAGAGAGCTTCGTTGCGGCCACTGCTAAAACGTGCGCCGCCTGAAAGGTTTCGCACCCTACAGCGCTGCGTCACCCCAAAAGCTGGGGCAAGCTTTCTGTAAGGACGCTTCGTCTCCCACCGCAAAGCTGCTCTTCGAGCGGTCGATCTGGCGCATCAGTCCCCACAGGACTTTTCCAGGACCAACTTCTACGAATTGCTGTGCGCCTTTCTCAATAAGCACTCGAATGGAAGGTTCCCACTGCACGGCTCCCGTAACCTGCCGCACCAGGGCATCGCGCGATGCTTCCGCGGACGACACGATGGCGGCGTCAACGTTGCAGACCACGGGGCATGACGGTTTCTCGAAGCTCAGCGCCGCAAGGTCGGTTGCCAATCGATCCTGCGCGGGTTGCATGAGTGAGCAGTGGAATGGAGCGCTGACGGGAAGACTGACCGCCTTTTTCGCTCCGCGTTCGGTAGCTATAACGACGGCGCGGGCGATCGCTCCGGAATTCCCCGACAACACAATTTGCTCTGGGGAATTAATATTGGCTGCCTGGCAGACTTCCCCTTGCGCAGCGTCCTTCGCAATTTCGTTTACCTTGTCGAGACTCATGCCCACGATGGCAGCCATCGCTCCGACGCCGACCGGAACCGCTTCCTGCATATATCTTCCCCGATTGCGCACCGTGCGTACGGCATCGGCGAACGCCAGCGTGCCGGCGACAACGTGAGCCGAATATTCTCCAAGGCTGTGCCCGGCGACGAATTGCGGCGACACGCCTCTCTCTTGCAACACCCGAAAGGCGGCGACCGACGCCGTCAGAATTGCCGGCTGCGTAATCTCGGTCAACTTCAGTTTTTCTTCTGGACCATCAAAACAAAGCTGCGACAGTTTGAAGCCGAGGGCCTCGTCCGCCTCTTCGAAGGTGCGCCGCGCCACCGCATATTTTTCCGATAGCTCTTTACCCATGCCGACCACTTGCGAGCCTTGGCCGGGAAATAGAAAAGCGACAGGGGAATTTGGGTTTGTCATGAGAATCTCAGTATGAAAAGCCTGGAGACATCGAAGAATTTTTCGCTATGTAGTGACCGCGACGCTGAGACCCGCCAGTTCGCGCTCGATCGACTCGTTAACCTTGCCTTCGGCGAATTCAGCGGCCACACGAACCGCGTTCTTGATGGCATTCGTATTCGATGAACCGTGAGTGATGATGCAGACGCCCTTGATACCAAGCAAAGGGGCTCCGCCGTATTCGGTGTGATCGAGACGCTTTTTGAAATCAGAAAATGCGTGCCGGGAAAGATATGCGCCCACCTGGCGGGTGATTGTCGTCTTCAGTGTTTCTTTCAACACAGCCCGCACGAGTCGCGCCACACCTTCCGAAGTTTTGAGCGCCACGTTGCCGACAAATCCATCGGCGACGATCACATCTACATCTCCGTTATAAAGATCTCGGCCTTCCACATTTCCGACAAAATTGATGGGCAGCCGTTTGAGTAAGGGAAATGCTTCGCGGGTCAGGTCGTTGCCCTTGCCTTCTTCTTCGCCGATCGAGAGCAGCCCGACGCGGGGATGCTTCTTGCCGAAAATCGACCGGCAATAGATGTCGCCCATTACCGCGAACTGCGCCAGGTTCGTCGCATTGCAATCGACGTTCGCTCCAACATCGAGCAGAATTGCTGCAGTATTCAGCGCCGTCGGAAAGGCTGCAGCCAGCGCCGGCCGATCGACTCCGGGCAGTGCGCCGAGCACAACCTTGGCCGTTGCCATCGCGGCACCGGTGTTTCCGGCAGTAACAAAGCCCGCCGCCTTACCTTCGCGCACGAGGCGCAGGCCGACGCGGATCGACGAATCGCGCTTGCCGCGAATCGCGTCTACTTTGTCTTCCATGGTGATGACTTCGCTCGCGTGCACGATTTCAATCGGCAGGCGGCGCGCGCCGGGGTAGCGATCAAGGTCAGCCCGCAGCTGCTCCTCCGGCCCGACCAGCAGAACGCGGACGCCGTGATGGCGCGCCGCCTGCAGGGCGCCCTCAATCTCCGGCTTCGGCGCCTTGTCGGACCCCATCGCATCCAGGGCGATTACGGTATGCATGTGAGGAGTGTGAAGCTAGGACTTTTCGTCGACCTCTAAAACTTCGCGGCCCTTATAGGTCCCGCATTTCGGGCAGGCACGGTGCGGCATCTTGCGCTCGTGGCAATTCGGGCACTCCGATAATGAATGCTTGGAGAGGGAATCGTGAGCGCGCCGCGTTGCAGTGCGCTTCTGTGAATGTCGTCGTTTCGGATTAGGCATCGATGTTCCTTATGTGGCTCTCAGCTATCAGCTTTCAGTTAGAACAAAAGAACGGGTAACTGGGCTGATGGCTGAAAAGCGATCTTACGGATTCAGTTTATCGCGTATTTCTTTTAGCGCCGACCAGCGCGCGTCTTCGACCGCGTCCACGCAATCGCATTGCGCTTCGTTTAAATTCTTGCCGCAGTGCGGACACAAGCCTTTGCAATCAACGCGGCAAAGCGTCTTCAACGGCAACGCCAGTAAGACCTGCTCGCGCAACGTATCTTCGAGCAACAAGCCGCGGTTTTCGTAGTATCCGATCTCAGCTTCGGCGTCCGTTACCGACAGCTCAGCGTGGCCGGAATCAATGCCGAGCGGCCGGTAAAGCAGATCGAAACTGCGTTCGACCGGATGTACGACCGGATCGAGACAGCGTGCGCACAGTACCTCGAGGCTTGTATCAAGCTTGCCCTTGACCCGGATATCCTGAACCACTTCGCGCTTACCGTGATGCTCCTCAACGAGATCGACTCGACCTTCGCTGTGTAACGGCGACATCTGGCGCACATCCGGGCCAAGGTCGATCGTACCGGCAGCAAATTCCTCCCTAAAATCAAGCGGACGAATCTCAAGGTCTTTCAGTTCGATGAACATGGCTCGATGAACATGATTCGATAAACACGGTGACGGAGCAGGAAACGTGGAACCTCCGCCGCCCTACCCTCAAGCGACCGCAATGGACTGCGGAATTGCGAGACGTAAGTCTCTCCAGGACCAATACACAAAGGACCAATACACAAGGAGCAATACATAAGAATAAAGGCGGTAGTAAGGGGTGTCAAGGAAGGTCCACAGAGCTTGCTCCGATTCAATATCGAAAGCGTGAGCCAAACCTCACGCTGCGCTGATTCTCAGCTTAAGAAGCCCCGAAATCCACTTCCCTAGTTAAATGCTAGACTATCCCTATGCCAACCCTATACGTGGAGAACATCCCCAAAGACCTCTACGAAGCCTTGCGCGCTCGAGCCAAGAAAAACCGCAGTTCGATCGCTGCGGAAGTTTTAAAGCTGCTGGAACAGTTCGTTCCTACCGCGGATGCGATGCGACGACGCAAAAGGGCCTATGAAGAGCTGTTGAAGATTCAAGCCTCCAGACCTCCCGGAGCCGGGCCATTCGAGAGCACCGAAACGATGATCCGCGAGGATCGTGAACGTTGACGAGTCTTGTTGTCGATGCGAACGTCGCCGCCAAATGGCTCTTGCCAACTGCCAACGAGGACTTCACCGATCAGGCGAATCGGCTGGCGTCGCTGCACGTCTCACGTCAAATTCGACTGTTGGCGCCGGACTTGATCGAAGCTGAAATAGGCAACATCCTCTGGAAAGCTGTGCGTGGCAAACGTATCAGCAGGGTGCAAGCGGAAACATCGTTGAAAAATTTTATCGCACTTTCAATTCAGATAGTTCCGATGTCCGATTTACTGGATCAGGCGTTGCAGATAGCGGTGGCGTTCGATCGCAGCTTTTACGATAGCTTGTATGTGGCTCTCGCCGTCAGCACGAATACTGAACTGATTACGGCCGACGAGCGCCTGGTAAACGCGCTTGGCAGTAGACTTCCGGTTCGGTGGCTTGGTGCAATCGGCGGTTATTAGTCCTTAATGCGTCCTGTGGTGCGTGTTCTTCAACACTCGAAGTGGAGCCTGCTGCCGAGGGAAGAAGGGGCTCTCACTCCGAGTGAAGTTCCCTTGCGGGAGTTTAGGGCGGTATCTTCTCAGTCAGCCAAATTCTTATTTTTGTTACGATTCCGGAACAACCCTAAGACGCTCCAGACCGACGGTCACATGAGTTCCAGCCTTCAATCGGTCCGAAAGCACTCCTTCTTCTTCCTTCTTCTCGCTCGTTTCTTCCCTCGATCATTTCCTGATTCATTCCGCGGTATGCCGCGCTGCTATACTGCGCGCTGGCGATGGGGTTCGCCATTAACCGCCCTCGGGGCTGATAACTCCTACCGAACTTTTGCGGAGGAGTTCCGTCTTGAATTATTCCTGGGTCAATTATCTTTGGATTGCGCTTGGCGCCGTCGTCGGAGCGAGCGCCCGTTACGCTCTCAGCCTCTGGATCGCCCGCGATTTCTCCTCGACATTTCCTTATGGCACATTGCTTATCAACGTTACGGGTAGCCTGCTCGTCGGATTTTTTCTCGTATTCTCGACCGAGCGCGTGCTGCTGGATCCAAAGTGGCGGTTGCTAGTAGTCATCGGATTCTGCGGGTCGTACACGACCTTTTCCAGCTACGCTTACGAAAGCTTCGCGCTCGTAGAAAACCGGCAATGGCTCTTAACCGGAATCAACATCGTGGGGAACAATCTGTTATCGCTCGCCGCGGTGATAGCGGGCGCGACATTAGCCCGGTCGCTGTAAAATCTCGTCTGAGTCAAATTCATCTCGGTGAAAAATGCTACCCTGCCAGCGCCATCTCTTCGATATTCCGGACGATGTTGCCTACTTCAACTGCGCCTACATGTCTCCGCTGATGAAGTCGGCGATCGAGGCGGGCACGGCCGGTCTGGCGCGCAAGGCGTGGCCGTGGCAGATCACAAGCGATCAATATTTCAGCGGCCCGGAAGAATTCCGCGAGACGGCTTCGCAATTCTTCGGCAGCAAATCAGATTGCATCGCCATTGTGCCGTCGGCGAGTTATGGAATCGGCGCGGCCGCCAGAAATCTGCCGCTGAAAAAAGGCCAGAGTGTGCTCGTGCTGGCGGAGCAGTTCCCGTCCCACTACTATCCGTGGCAAAGACTGGCGCAGGAAACCGGCGGGACGTTAAAGCTCGTCCCCTGGCCCGAGAATTATGACTGGACGGCAGCGGTTCTATCCGCACTGACCCCCGAAGTCGCCATCGCCGCGCTTCCGCATGTTCACTGGACGAGTGGCGGAAAGCTTGACCTCGTTCGCATCGGAGAAGCGTGCCGTAAAATCGGCGCCGCCCTTGCGCTCGATCTGACCCAGTCACTCGGCGTGCTTCCCTTCAGTGTTCGCGACGTGCAGCCTGACTTTGCAGTCGCTGCAAGCTATAAGTGGATGCTCGCTCCATACACCATCGGTATGCTCTATGTGACTCCCAAGTGGCATGACGGAAAGCCGCTCGAAGAGGGTTGGATACAGAGGGACAACTCACGCGACTTCTCAAGCCTGACGCTTTACAGCGACGGCTACGATTCCGGGGCGCGGCGTTTCGATATGGGCGAGCGCTCAAACTTTGCTTTGCTTCCAGCGGCAGTTCGCGCCATGAAGCAGATTCTTGAATGGGATATCGCGCTCATCTCCGAAACGATCGGCGGCCACAATCGCCAATTGGCAAGCGCCGCGGCAGAACTTGGGTTCACGTCTCCACCGGAAAATCTTCGAGGTCCGCACTACTTGTGTTTGCAAAAAGAGAAAGGCGTTCCGCCAGGACTTTCCGAAAAGCTCGCTCGCGAGAAAGTCTACGTCAGAGTCCGCGGAAATTCCATTCGCATCGCGCCGCATTTGTACAACTCTGCCGGGGATCTCGAGCGGCTCATCGACTGCCTCCAGCGGGTAGATGGCAGCTAGACGGCGGCGCTTAAAGTTTCCAGCCAGATATCGGGGTGGCTGCTTTTAACGCGATCCGCCAAATCAAAAGATTACCGCCCGACCAATTCGAGCGAGAGTGGGCTCTATTTAAGAGCGCCCATCCGCCGCTGAGCGACGGATGACGCTTCGGAGGCGGGGTTTTCCTTGGCTACATCCTGATAAAGTTTTTTTGCGTCGTCTAATTTTTTGCGGGATTCGTAAAATCCGGCGAGTTCCAATTGGGCAGTCGCCTTGCTGACGGCAATGGTCGGCCGATCAATCAACTTCTTATAAAGGTCGATGGCATCCGCATCTTTCCCTTCCGACCCGTAAACCGACGCCAGCGACAGCTTGCCTAATGATGCGACATCAGAATTGGATGCCTTCGCGGCCTCCTGCAAACTGCGCTCGGCCGCGGCGTTGTCGCCCAGCTGCGATGATGCCAAGCCTACAAAATATCGGGCCATGTCGGCGGTGTGAGTTCGTGGATATTTGTCGACGATATCCTGGAATTGCTTGCGGGCAGCCGTCGCTCGTTCCTGCGATGACGCGAAGCTGTCCTGCCCCGGCTGCGCAGGCACTCCCGCAGGCCGGACCTGCGCTTCAAATGTCCGCACCGCCGTGGTGAGTTGAGCGCTCGCTTTTTCATCCTGTGCGTTGAGGTAGTACCATCCGCCTAGAGCGATGGCGGCAATCACGACCACCGCAATGACCCCTGCGATAAGCTTCGCCTGATGCTCCGACGACCAGTGGACAGTTCGCTCCGCTGCCTGGAATGTGACCTTGCTGAAACGGTCTTCTTTCAACTGACGTCTGGCTTCTGCGCGCACAGGTTCCTTCTTTACTTAGATATAGGCTAATGAAACTCCAGTCTAACAGGCTGATTTCAAGAGCGTCAAAGCGTCGAATAGGGGTCGCAGCGCGAAGTTGAATTCTGGAGCTTGTCGAGAGACGAGCTTTAGAAACGAAAAGATTCGTGTCAGGGCATCGCTTCAACGAAGCCGTCACGGATTAAAAACAACCCCGGGGGACGGTCGTTCGTGCTTCTACTTCGGGTCAGTGCGATAGCTCCAAAAATCCGCCATTCTCTCCTGTAGAACGTGGAACGGCGCTTGGCTAGCTTCGCCGCGCGGGCCGGCGGTATCTTCGCGTACGGCATTTTCGATCAAATGATGCAGCGGCGACAATTCACACACCGGATCTGTCAGCGCTGCATCTCCTGCGAGAAGGAAAGCCTGGCAGCGGCAGCCTCCGAAATCTTCCTTGCGGCGATCGCAGGAGCGGCAGGGCTCCGGCATCCAATCTTCGCCGCGAAATTTCTGAAACGCGCCCGAATTTTGCCAGATCCAATCGAGCGACTGCTCGCGCACATTGTCGAAGATAATTCCCGGAATCACGCCGGCAGCATGGCAAGGCAGCACGCGTCCGGCGGGATCGATCAGAAGCAGTTGCCGTCCCCAGCCGCCCATGCAGGCTTTTGGAAATCGCGCATGATAATCAGGAACGACCATGTCGATTCGAACTCTCCCACGCATGCGTTCTTCGGCCGCTTGAACGACTGCGATCGCGCGATCAAGTTGAGCCCGCGTCGGCAGCAATGTCGAACGGTTTTTTAAGGCCCATCCGTAGTACTGCGCATGCGCAATCTCCATGCGATCGGGATGAAGGGCTTCGAGCCCCGCAATCATCTGCTCGAGATGGTCGATGTTCTGGCGATGCACGACTAAATTTGCGGTGAAGGCGATGCGGTGCTCGCGAATCCATTCCGCAAGTTCGAGCTTGTGGGCGTGCGCGCGAGTTCCGGCGATCCAGTTGGCATTGCCTTCTTCCGAATCCTGAAAACTTAATTGGATGTGATCGAGGCCAGCCCCGACGAGTTGCGCGAGGCGCTCGCGGTTGAGGCCGATTCCAGAAGTGATCAGGTTGGTATAGAGACGCGACTGTCTCGCCCCCGCGATCAGCTCCGCAATGTCAGCACGCGCGATGGGTTCGCCTCCGGTCAAGTGCAGGTGCAGAACGCCGAGCGCCGCTGCCTCATTGAAAACCCGCAGCCAGTCCCCGGTTGCGAGCTCTTCGTTGCGCGCTATCAGCTCCAGAGGATTTGAACAGTAGACGCAGTGCAGGGGGCAGCGATGGGTGACTTCGGCGATGAGAGCTAGGGGATTTTGCATGGTGTATCTACGTCGGTCTTATCTATTCACTGACTTTACGATTCATATGGCTCAGTCATCCTTCGCTGCGATCGAGGTGGCACGCTTATAAGGTTGGGCGTTTGCGATGGCTCAGTAAGGTCAATAATTAGAAATCAAGATTTAGAAATCAACAATGCGCTTGTCGTGCAGCCGTTCCAGAAACATCCTGACATCAGCGCGAATTTTTTCTTTCGGGGCGAGCATGAATTGGGCTTCCAGCCGCTGCATGATTTCCGCCAGCGCCAGCTTCCCATCGCAAAGTTCCAGGATGACTCGTCCCGTTCCCTCAACGCGAATCGCGCCTTCGGGAAAGAGCACGACCGGATTTTCAGTGGTGCCGCCCCAACGGCATCCAGCAGCCAGTTTCGGAACGCTAGCTTCGGTCAATTCAGCCACGGTTGCTCCCGCTCGCGCTCGTGCCATCGAGCTGAAAGGCTCCCGGCGGCGGCCATCCCGGTTCGACGTAAGCAAAGTAGAGTGCGTCGAGTTGCGCCCAGAGAATGTCGCATTTGTCGCGCAGGGCGCGGATCGCGTTCTCCTGCTCTTGACGAGTGTGGGCGTGATCGAAGACGTATTGAATCGCAAAGGCCGCGTCTTCCGGAGCCTCTGTCAGACGTGATTCGAAATAATCCAATCCCGAAGCTAAATAAGGATAGTGGTGACGCAGGCGATCCATGCGCAGCGAAATCAGGTCGCGCGAAAACAGCTCAGTCAGCGACGATGCCACGCATTCGAGAAACGGACGGGTTCTCACTAGATTCAGATATTCGTTTCCGATAAAGCGAGTTGCGGGCAGAACTTCATCGCCGCGCATCACTCGCTCGCGGTCAAGGCCGGTCGCCTCGGCAAGTTTGATCCAGCGGATAATTCCTCCGTTACGCTTATCGTCGCCATCGTGGTCGACGATACGCTTCCGCCACGCGCGTCGAAACGATGGGTCAAGCGCACGCGAAAGAATAATTGCGTCTTTCAGTGGAATGATCGACTGGTAGTAGTAACGGTTTAGCGCCCAGGCTTGCAATTGTCCGCGGCTGAGCTTGCCTTCATGCATTAGCAAGTGAAACGGATGGCGGTGATGGTAGCGCTCCTCTCCGACGTGGCGCATCGCGGCGCGCAGTTCGTCGAAGGTCATCTTTGGGGCATTCGCGGGATCGTTCGCGATATTTTCGGAGGCTACAGTTCCAATCGCCAATTGTCCTCCGCCACTTCCCACCCGGCCTGACGCACCGCCCGGTGTTCGGCGCTCGACTCGTTCAGCACAGGGTTCGTATTGTTCAGGTGAATAAACATTTTGCGCTCAACTTTCAAATCCTTCAGCAATCGCAGACTCTCTTCGACCGGAATGTGGCCCATCTGGTGCGCGGTCTCGCCGCCGCCCTGCACGCGAATCAATTCGTCGTCGCTCCAGAATGTTCCGTCGAACATGAGCAGGTCGACACCGTCGATTTTTCGGAGCAGATCCTGGTTCAGACTTCCGATTGCGGGAAGGTACGCCAAACGCTTCCCGGAATTCGATTCGAAGAACAAACCTGCGCTCGCCTCAAGCGCACCAAGTTTCATCGCATCCGTCTTCACGTACTTAGGATAGCGTCCGGAAAGAAAAATGGCCTCACACGTCAGCCCAGTCTCTTTCTCATCAGATCTAAGCAACGGGAAGCGAGTTCCAGATTTTATCGCGGTCCACAGCACTTGAGGATCGACGCGATTGAGGATACCGAACATGCTATTCTCCTCGCGCAAAATTCCTAAGACCGAGGTGGAAGCGTAAACTCGCAGCGGTTGAAGTTCTCGCAGGAGAAGAAGTCCGGCAACGTGGTCGAGGTCGGCGCTGCCGAGGACGAGGCCGGCGACAGGTGATCCGCGCGCTCCGCGGGGGTGCAATTCAGGGAAATTTTCGATTTGACGTGTGAGATCGGGAGAGGCCCCAGCCAGAAACCAGTTGAGACCATCCGAACTGAGAGCGATTTGAGCTTGCGTACGCGCTTTGCCGGGAAAGCTCTTCTGGCGAATGCCAGCACAATTCGCGCACCCGCAGTTCCACTGCGGAAACCCACCCCCGGCCGCAGAACCGAGGATCAGAATGTGCATCGAGCGAAGCTTAGAGTTTCGCGCTCACGTAAGAATTGATTTCGCAGCAGAGAACGACTTCTTCGAAAACCGGGCTGGTCCAAGCCATGAATGATTCACCTGTTTGGATAAATTTTTGCCAATTGCCGGGAAGACACGGACCCGGCACTCAGTTAGAGAATACTAGCACTTTTTTGGTTGCATTCATTCGCGAAGTTCGGGGGGCAGGCATGGCCCGAAAGAGCCATAAGTCCCTGCGATGTGCCGGCTCCTTTTGCGGAATCAGTCTTTTGGCATCAACTCGGCAACCGTAAGTTGATCGGCTTTGCGTAATTCGGGGAAGATCCACGCCCAGAGCCCGATGACGAGCAAAGTACCGACGCCGCCGAGAATCACCGCCGGAACTGCCCCAAGCCATTGAGCCGTAAGACCTGACTCGAATTCACCGAGCTCGTTCGATACCCCGATGAAGAGGAAATCGACGGCGTTGACCCGTCCCCGCATTTCGTCTGGAGTAGCAATCTGCACCAGCGTGGCGCGGATGATCACGCTCACCATGTCGGATGCGCCCAGCAAAAATAATGCGAGGATTGACAAGATCAGGTTATGGGAGATTCCAAATAGAATCGTCAGTATGCCGAAGGAAGCGACCGCCATGAGCATGGTTAGGCCTGCTCTGCGCTTAATCGGGCGGTAGGCGACGACGATTGCCATGAGTGCGGCTCCGACGCCGGGCGCGCTTCGCAGCAAGCCAAGGCCCCACGGCCCGGTATGAAGAATGGTCTTGGCGTAGACTGGAAGAAGCGCAACGGCTCCTCCGAGCAGGACCGCAAACATGTCGAGAGTGATCGAGCCGAGAATAAGTTTCTTCATCCAGATGAAACGGAAGCCGGCGAACACGCTGCGCGGCGTGATTGGCTCGCGTTCAGTCCCACCCCTGTTTAGAGACGTCTTGAACGGATGTATGCGCAAAGTAAGCAGAACTGACGCGATCGAAACGGCGAGGCTTAACGCATAGACGCCTGCCGGGCCGTGGAACCAGGCGTAGGCTAGGCCTCCGATCGCCGGCCCCGCGATATTCGACATCTGCAGCGTGCTCGCATTCCAGGCGACAGCGTTCGAAAAATGTTCTTCCGGCACAAGCTGAGGCAAGATGGCCCGGCTTACCGGAAAGCTGAACGATCGGAGGATGCCGAGCATCACGAGAACTACATAGATCGCGTGAACGGAATGCGGAGAAAAGCGGCTTATAAAGAGGAGAAGCCCGGAGCAGAGTGCGAATCCGGCATAGCAAGTCATAAGCAGCTTGCGGCGATCGAATATGTCGGCGGCATGTCCGGCGAAAAGAAACAAGACGAAGCCCGGGGCGAATTGCGCCAGGCCAACATAGCCAAGATCGATGGGCCGTTGCGTCACCTCGTAGACTTGCCAGGCCACGGCAACCGACTGCATCTCGAGCGCCAGCACGACAAAAAATCGCGCCAGTGAATAAGAGACGAAATTGGGATACGTGAAGGCGACTCGCCCGGCAAGGCGCGGGTCTCTAGCGGTGGGCATTCTCTAATACTTTGCCACAAAGCCTGGAGCGGACGTGAACGCCCGGCGACGTCGACAAATCACTTCTCGATTTCCGCCGGCCATTTATCGTCTCCCTCTCGTCATCTCTCGCTCATCTTCTCTGGCTCATCTTCTTATGTTCTCTGGCTTATCTTCGTTCGCTTATCTTCGATTGATGAGCGAGGCGACGTAGCCGGCGCCGAATCCGTTATCGATATTTACGACGCTGACATTGGACGCGCACGAATTCAACATTCCGAGTAACGCTGCAAGGCCTTTAAATGCTGCCCCGTAGCCAATGCTCGTCGGAACGGCAATCACCGGCACTCCCACTAAGCCTCCGACCACACTCGGCAACGCGCCTTCCATACCGGCGCAGACCACCACCACACGAGCTTTCGTTAATTCTGCGCGATGCGCAAAGAGGCGGTGAATCCCGGCGACTCCGACGTCGTAAATATGTTGGACTCGATTCCCCATCAGCTCCGCCGTGATGACCGCCTCTTCTGCAACCGGAATATCGCTGGTTCCCGCGGAGATCACCACTACGACACCTTTACCGTAAATTTTACGGTCGCGTTTTAAAGCGATCGCCCGGGCCAGCGGAAAATATTCTGGTTTGTATTTAATCCGAACCGCGTCGAGGTCTGACTGGGCAATCACAGCCGCGTACTGCTCCTCACTGGCTCGAGTGGCCAGCACGTTGCGGCCGTGGCTGGCCAGTTTGCCGAAAATCTGCGCCACCTGGCCGGGTGTTTTGCCTTGCGCGAAAATTACCTCTGGCATGCCTTGGCGCAGAGCGCGATGATGATCGACCTTGGCGAAGCCGAGGTCTTCGAATGGAAGGTGGCGCAACCGCTCAACCGCATCATCCGGGCTTAGTTTCTTGCTTTGCACTTGTTCGAACAGACTGCGCAGATCTTTGGAATTCACCGGGCCCTCGGAAATATTTTACCCGGTGTCGGGCGGAGAGCCTCCCGTCCGCTTTGTTGGCCAGCGCTTTGTGAGAGTGTTTCCCCTACTTCACTACCGTGGCAAGGGTTTGCCTATACCATCTCTGCATGACTAAAAGAACTGCCGCCTCAAAGTCGGTTGCGGCCACCGTAAAGCTCACTGTGCGCGGGGCCCAGCGATTGCTAGCCCGTCATCCGTGGGTTTACCGCTCGGATGTCGATGCCGGCGCTGCCAACGATCTGGCGCCGGGTTCGGTCGTGCGGGTACAAGACCCGCGCGGAAAATTTCTTGGCTCGGCGCTCTATAGTTCGTCCTCGCAAATTGCGATTCGAATGATTTCGCACGGGCCGGTAGAGGATTTGCCAACACTCATCGCCGACCGCATTCGCGCGAGCATCGCGTATCGCAAAGACATTGTGCGCGAAACGAATGCCTATCGCCTCGTCTTCAGCGAAGCCGATTTCCTGCCCGGACTGATTATCGACCGCTATAACGACGTCGTCTCCGTCCAGATTCTGACGCAGGCTATGGACGCGCCTCCGGTTCGGAAGGCGATCATCGAAACGCTGAAGGCGGAGTTGCAGCCTTCCGGGATCGTCGAGCGAGTCGAGCCCCGCATTCGCGAACTGGAGCAATTGCCCCCGCGGCAATCGGGATTGCTCTGGGGGGATAAGACCGGCACCGAAGTCGAAATGAACGGCGTCAAATTCGTTTACGACGGTCTCGAGGGCCAGAAGACCGGAGCGTTTCTCGACCAGCGAGAGAATTACGCCGCCGCCGCCCGCTACGCCCACGGAGACTCGCTCGACGCCTTTTGCTATCAGGGCGCGTTCGCCCTCCATCTCGCATTGCAGCCAGACAATCGTTGTTCGAGTGTGGTTGGTGTCGATAGCTCGCGTTCAGCGCTCGAAATGGCCGACAAGAACGCGGCGCTCAATGGTCGCGAACTGGAGTGGCTCGAGGCCAATGCCTTCGACCTTCTCCGTGATTATTCCGCGGCAAACCGCCGCTTCGACACCATCGTTCTCGATCCTCCCGCCTTTGCTAAAAGCAAGCGCGATCTGGAGAAAGCTTTTGCCGGGTACAAAGAACTCAATCTGCGCGCCATGAAGATGCTGCGTCCGGGAGGAATTCTGATTACCTGCTCCTGTTCCTTCCACGTCAGCCCGGCAGACTTTATAAAAGTCGTGGCGGACGCGGCGCAAGACGCCCACAAATCGATGCGAGTGATCGAGAACCGGGGGGCGGCGAAAGATCATCCGGTGTTGCTGAATGTACCAGAAACGCGATATTTGCAATGCTTGATACTGTCTGCAAGCGATTGATAATGCGGTCTATATTCGGCATTGACAATAAAACACTCATATTTTATTATATGCTTACGCTAATACATGAGCGCAGGGCTCCACCGGGCTCTAAGAACTTTCAGCAGGAGGGGTTTAAAACATGACTTCGATTCGACAATTTGATCCATTCCGCGAGTACGCCAATCTTCAAACCCGCATGAATCGGGTGTTTCGCGATTCGCAGGGACCAGACGGGCAAGAAACCTTGACCACGACGGCATTTGCGCCTCCGGTCGATGTGTACGAAGACGAGCACCAGGTGACGTTGAAGATTGAGGTGCCGGGAATCGACGAGAAAGATATTGATATTCGCGTCGAAAACAACACTTTGACCGTGCACGGCGAGCGCAGGTTCGAGAAGAAGGAAGAGAAAGAGGAGAACTTCCGGCGCGTGGAAAGCCAATACGGCAGCTTCACCCGCACCTTTACATTGCCGACGACCGTCGATCATGACAACATTCAGGCCGACTACGACAAGGGCGTTCTGAAGGTAAAGTTGGCGAAGAAGGCAGAAGCCAAGCCTCGGCAGATCAAAGTAAGCGTCGGCGGCCAGAAGACGCTCGAGGGCAGGGACAAAGACAGAGACAAAGAAAGAGAGTCAAAGAGAGTGGGCCTGGCCGCGTAAAAGAAGTGTGACTTGAAAAGTGTGAGGGCGGGCGACTCACCCGTCCGCCGGGGATAGCCCGGCAGTTGTAAACTCTGCGGGAGGCGGGAAAATGCGCCTCCCGTTTCATTTGCGATGCAAAACTTTGTCACGCTGGAGCGGAGCGACGGACCAACGTCTGGAATTGCCGCAGCTCCTAACTTACCGCGTCTTAAACGTTGCGTAGGTTCTCCCCTGCGCCCAGAATAACGACTGTTTAGAAGAAGGAAAAATATGGCGATCCGTTGGGACAAATTCACAGTAAAAGCGCAAGAGGCGATGCAGCGGGCGAGTGAACTCGCCTCCGAGCATGGCAATCCTGAAATCATGCCGCTGCACCTGTTGGCGGCGCTGGTTGAGGATCGCGAGGGCATCGTCGCGCCCGTGCTCGAGAAGATTGGTATCGGTCCGCAAGCCGTGCTGAGCGATTTATACAAAGAAATTGACAAGTTGCCAAAGGTTTCTGGAAACAGCGGCGTGAATCAGCCGTCGATGTCCTCTCAGATCAATGAAGTGCTGGACAAGTCGTTGAAGGAAGCGGACAACTTTAAAGATGAGTACGTGTCGACTGAGCATTTGTTGCTTGCGTTGACCGGGTTGAAGCGCGATCCGGCGCAGCAACTCCTGGCGCGTCTCGGCGCCACGCACGACGCTATCTTGCATGCTCTGACCGCGGTGCGCGGATCGCAGCGCATCACCGATCAGAATCCGGAAGGCAAGTATCAAGCGCTGGAGCGTTACGCTCGCGACCTCACCGAGCAGGCGAGACGCGGCAAACTCGACCCGGTGATCGGGCGCGATGAAGAGGTGCGGCGCGTCGTGCAGGTGCTCTCGCGCCGCACGAAAAACAACCCAGTTCTCATTGGAGAGCCCGGAGTCGGCAAGACCGCAATTGTAGAAGGCCTTGCCCAGCGCATTATTTCGGGTGATGTTCCAGAAGCGTTGAAGAACAAACGTGTGGTTGCGCTCGATTTAGGCGCCATGCTCGCTGGAGCAAAATATCGCGGCGAATTTGAAGACCGGCTGAAGGCCGTCTTGAAAGAGATTGAAGATTCGCAGGGCAAGATCATTCTCTTCATCGACGAATTGCACACTCTCGTTGGAGCGGGCGCGGCTGAAGGATCGATTGACGCCTCCAACATGCTGAAGCCAGCCCTGGCTCGTGGAGAGCTGCGCGCGATTGGCGCGACCACGCTGAACGAATATCGCAAGTACATCGAAAAGGACGCTGCGCTCGAACGCCGCTTCCAGATTGTTTTCGTTGGCGAGCCGAACGTGGAAGACACCATCGCTATCCTTCGCGGCCTGAAGGAAAAGTACGAGGTGCATCATGGCGTGCGCATTAAGGATTCAGCGATCGTGGCCGCCGCGGCGCTTTCGCACCGTTACATTTCTGACCGCTTTTTGCCCGATAAGGCTATCGACCTGATCGATGAGGCGGCGGCTTCGCTGCGTATTCAGATCGACTCCATGCCGACGGAGATCGACCAACTGGAGCGCCGAATCACGCAGCTTGAGATCGAACGGCAGGCCCTGAAGAAAGAAGACGATCGCAACTCCAAAGAGCGGCTGGCGAATGTGGAAAAAGAGTTGGCGGGGATTCGCGAGAAATCAAATGCGTTGAAGGCGAAGTGGAAGCAGGAGAAGGACGTCATCGCGAAAGCCCGCACGCTGAAAGAAAAGCTGGAGCAGCTCAAGATTGAAGAGGCAGCCGAAGAGCGCAAAGGAAACCTGGAGCGCGTGGCGCAAATTCGTTATGGGCTGATTCGTCAGACCGAAGAGGAGCTTGCCAAGGTCACTGCTCAGATTGACCGCGGAGCGGACAAGAGTGTCCGCTCCACCCGCATGTTGAAGGAAGAAGTGGACGAAGAAGACGTGGCGGGTATTGTTTCCCGGTGGACGGGCATCCCTGTTTCGAAGATGCTCGAGGGCGAAGTCAAGAAGCTGGTCAATATGGAAGATCGGCTGCGCCTGCGTGTAGTTGGGCAGGATGAAGCGTTAGAGCGGGTGGCCAATGCCATCCGGCGATCGCGCGCGGGACTTAGCGATCCTAAGCGGCCGATCGGCTCATTCATTTTTCTGGGGCCGACTGGAGTGGGCAAGACCGAACTAGCTCGCGCTCTGGCTGAATTTCTCTTCGACGACGAGCGCGCCATGATCCGCATTGATATGTCCGAATACATGGAGAAGCATGCCGTGTCTCGGCTGATTGGCGCGCCTCCTGGATATGTCGGTTATGACGAGGGCGGGCAGCTCACCGAGCAGGTGCGGCGGCATCCCTATGCGGTGATTTTATTTGATGAAATCGAGAAGGCGCATCCCGATGTCTTCAACATCATGCTGCAGATCATGGATGACGGCCGTCTCACCGATGGCAAGGGCCGCAAAGTAGATTTCAAGAACACTGTCATCATCATGACTTCGAATTTGGGGTCGTCGTACTTGCAGTCGGAAAACATTCGCAACGCCGACGGCTTAGATCAGGCTTCGAAGCGGGTGCTCGAGACTCTGCACGGACATTTCAAGCCCGAGTTTCTAAATCGCGTTGATGACATCGTCATCTTCCATCCGCTGGGCAAAGAGCAACTTGTGAAGATCGTCGACCTGAGGCTCGAAGACTTACGCCGCTTGTTGGCGGATCGCAAAATTTCGCTTGAGTTGACCGATGCCGCGAAAGAGCTGCTGTTCACCGAAGGCTACGATCCAAACTTCGGAGCGCGTCCGCTGAAGCGCGCCATCCAGAAGCTGGTGCAGGACCCGCTGGCTATGAAGATTCTCGATGGCGCGGTGCTGCACGGTGATCATCTGATCGTCGATGCCGACAAAAAAGCGGGCAAGATGACGTTCAAGGCCAGCGACCGAGTCGGAGAAGAATCGACGGTCAGAAAGTAAGCACTTGCGGGCAATGATAACGAAGGGGAGCGCATTAGTAACCGCGAAGAGGGCAGTGAGCAATGACCGGCATGCGCGGGTTTCTAACCGCGGTGAGTTCTAAGGGCGGCGGGCAAACTGCTCGACCACATCCTCGCGCCATAAATACCACGCGACCATGACGCGCACGATAATTCCCAACCCTCCCATGGCAAGCATTTTTGGCTGCACCATAATGGTTGCCGCAGACACTATGGGCACCAGCATCACCACTCCCGCAATAGCGATAAGCACGGCGCCGCGCCGGGCAATGTTGATCAACCTATAAAGCCCCCAGGCGACACCCGACCCAACTGCAGAGACCAGCAGGAACATGTAAGGCCCGGCCAGTTCCAGTCCAAATAACAAAGGTGCGCCTGCGGAGATAGATATTGTTCCCGGCCTAATCAGCATGGCTAGTCCTGTTACGGCGAGATATGCCGAGCACAGCCCGAATAATCCGGCGATGGCGTGTACGCCGCCGGGATTTCCTGTTTCTTTTCCGCTCAATAGGCCCATAAAGTCTTGCAGGGAGTATCAGATACAGGGCAAGCCGGTGGCCAACTGTATTCTTGTAATCTTTTAAATATTATTTGTCGCAGTTCCCGTGCGTGGTTGCCAGCGAGATTCCCAAAATAGAAGAGTAAAATCCGCAAAAAAGTCTTTCAATATTTTTGATTTCGTGGCATGGTCGTTTCAATGCAATCCTTGGTGGCCCCCGCCCCTAAAGCGGTTCGGACGATTCCTTCGAGGAAATCGATCAATTATCGCCAAGAAAATTCAGGAGGCTGTACCCATGAAAAAATCTCTCTTAACGATGTCGGCGATTGCTCTGCTCGCGACATTCACCGCAAATGCTCAAGATGTTAACAAACTGAAAGAGCCGCCGAAGCGAGGGATTCACTGGGCAAAAGGCGCCAAGCATGCCCGTAACGGAGGGAGCGCCAACATGTTGTGGCATAACGGAGCCATCATGACCACGACGACCGCTCAGGCCATTTTTTGGGGATCAAGCTGGGGCACCAGCCCTGGCGATAAGATCTCCGGGATGGACACCTGGTATAGCGGCTTTGGCGGCTCGCACTATGCGGGCACCTCCGACGAATATACGGGCACGAACGGGCAAGTGACGTCCTCCGTAACCTATGGCGGCCACTTCGTTGACACGACCACGGCAAGCGGCGGCTCGAAGACCTCGGCAATCTTAGCGGAGGTTTGCAAGGTAATTCCGAAGCCGGTCGCCAACGGTTATTACGCGGTCTATACAGACATTCCGCGCGGCCACTCGGGATACTGCGCGTATCACAGCTACGGTACCTGTGGGTCGACTCCGGTTCAGTTTGCCTTCTTCTGGAAGTTGGATGGGGACGCCGGTTGCGATCCGCAATCGACGGTGGCCGGAGAATCGCAGGGGTTAGCTGCGATCGCGAACGTCAGTGGTCATGAGCTGTCAGAAGCTCGCACCGATCCGCGAAATGGCGGATGGTATGACTCGTCGGGCGCTGAGAACGGCGACAAATGCGCCTGGACATTCAACGTCCCCTCCGTCAAGTTCTCGAACGGCTCGCAGTGGAAGATCCAGGGCGAGTGGTCGAACAAAGCCTACAACGCAGGGACTGGTTATCCAAACAATTCCGGTCAAAAGGGATGTTTGAGCGGGCAATAATTCGGGTAAGTGAATCGAAGTATTCTCAATGGGGACGGGCGACAGCGCCCGTCCTTTTTGTTTTGCGGGATTTAAGGCGAGTGGATGCGAAGACATTTCGCCCGCCACGCAGCCGCCGGGAGGGCGACACTAGTCGCGATACAATCCCACGGTGTCTTTCCAACTCCAGATCGAAGCCACGCGCGGCGCAGCTCGGGCCGGAAAACTCATCACTCCTCATGGCGAGGTTGAGACGCCAGTCTTTATGCCGGTGGGGACGCTCGGATCAGTGAAAGGCATCTCGCAGGATCAGCTTGAAGAGTTGGGCGTCGAAATTCTTCTTGGCAATACGTATCACCTCTACTTGCGACCGGGGGTTGAGACGGTGCGCCGGATGGGCGGCCTTCATCGCTTCATGTCCTGGGACCGTGCGATCCTGACGGACTCCGGCGGTTTTCAGGTCTTTAGTCTTAACGAGCTTCGCAAGGTCACGGAAGAGGGGGCGGCATTTCGTTCACATCTGGATGGCTCGTCGCATTTTTTGTCTCCCGAAAAGGCGATGGAAATCCAGATTGCGCTTGGTGCCGACATCATCATGGCGTTTGACGAGTGCACGGAGTATCCGGCTGACGCGGGGCGAGTGCGGGCGTCGATGGAGATGACTTTGCGTTGGGCGGAGCGCAGCAAGAAATATTTTGAGGAGCATAAGAGTGAGGTGCCCTGGGGCAGCGGCATATCACGGGGGCGGGGAAAGCAGTTCCCTCGCTCGTCGCAGGACGGCAAACGTGATAGCGCTTCGGCGGGCGGCTCTACGCAGGCTTTGTTCGGCATCGTGCAGGGCGGGATGGATTTAGATCTGCGTCGCGAGTCGGCCAGCCGGACAATCGATATTGGATTTCCCGGATATGCGATTGGCGGGTTGAGCGTTGGCGAGCCCCGCAATTTGACGCGGGAGGTAGTTGAATCGACCCTCGAGCATCTGCCTTCGAATCAGCCCCGCTATCTGATGGGCGTCGGGACACCGGATGAGATCTCGCAATACGCGCAGTCTGGCGTCGACATGATGGATTGCGTGCTGCCAACGCGGGCGGCGCGGCATGGATTGCTGTTCACTTCCGAAGGCAAAGTTTCGATCAAGCAGATGCGCTATGCGCAGGATGAGGGCCCTCTAGATCCCGCGTGCGACTGCCGGGTTTGCCAGCGATATTCGCGGGCGTATCTGCGGCACCTTTATGCCGCAAACGAGTTGCTGGCGCAGGTTTTGAATACCGTCCACAATCTGTATTATTATCTGGCCACTATGCGCACGGTGCGGGCCTGGATTCGGGCGGGGCAGACTTCCAGGATCGTGGCTACACAAATGTAAATTCCTCCGTAAAAGCACGCCCGCCGCCTTGACACCTTGCGAACCGTCCGGCATTCTATTGAGCTTGGGGATAACGTGCGTTTCTTTCTGTGTCCCAGTCGTAGCTGAGGCGCGGCATCGCCGGTTCTAACGTGGAAGAAAGTTAGGAACCTCCGGCTTGAGAAGACAAATCCCGCAACTGGAAGAAAATTAAAAGCTAGCCTGATGACAGGCAGATTTGTGCGGGAGATGAAGCGAAATTGCGCCGTCTCGCTTGCGGACTCGCAAAACAGGCTTGTTTCTAAGTTGCTCACATAGGCAGGATTGAGACTGGAAATGATAGTGGCAGAACCGATGTGGGGGATGGGGCGAGGTTTAGGGCTGTGGCTGCAATTTCCGGGTGGGTCAAGCCTGCTTAGTCTGGCTCCTTTGCTCTTTATTTTCGCTATTTTTTATTTTTTACTGATCATGCCGCAGCAGAAAAAACAGAAGAAATGGCAGGCGATGCTCAGCGAATTGAAGAACGGCGACAAGATCGTCACGAGCGGCGGCTTGCGGGGCACGATCATCAGCCTCAAGGAGGATGCGCTGGTCTTGCGCGTCCCGCCGGATAACTTGAAAATGGAAGTCAGCCGCGCATCGGTTGTATCGGTGACGACGGCGGACGAATTGAAATCCTAAGTTCGGTTCGAGCTCGTAAGCGGTAGCTCTACAAAGCGTCTTTGGTGCAGTCATTCATGAATAAAAATCTAGGCTGGAAGTTAATCGTCATCGTCGCGATTCTGCTCGTTTTTCTGTTCGGCATCTTCGGCGTTCCGAAGGATTGGTCGGGCAGGGGGATCATTGCGGCGATCACCGACCGCATTCACTTGGGGCTTGATCTTCGCGGCGGAACTCACCTCATCCTGCAAGTACAGGTCAACGATGCGGTGAATGTGGATTCCGACAACGCCATCGCGCGGCTGAAGGAAGACATGCGGACGCGCAAGATCAACTACGCGGACATCACGAAACCCGATCCCGTGAATCATCCTGACATGATCGTGGTGAAGGGTATTACGCCCGACCAGTCTGCCGACTTCAAGAACATCGTGGCCGACCGGCTGCCGGATTATTCGCCGAGTTCCGGGACGGAGAACTCTTTCACCGTGTCGATGAAGGGACAGAATCTCGCCGACCTGAAGAACCGCGCCGTCGCGCAGGCGATTGAGACCATCCGCAATCGCATCGACGCGCTCGGCGTCAGCGAGCCAGTCATCCAGGAGCACGGCCTCGGGCAGTATCAAATTCTGGTACAACTCCCAGGCGTCGACGATCCGGCTCGCGTCAAAGAGATCATGCAATCGACTGCCATGCTGGAAATCAAGCAGTCTTTGGGCGGACCCTACGCGAGCGAACAGGCTGCGCTGCAGGAGAAGGGTGGAGTGCTGCCTCCCGATGCCGTACTGATGCAGGGCAAGAGCATCGGATCCCGCAGCGGCGAAAGCGGCGAGGAATGGTTTTTGATCTCTCGCGCATCGGCGGTGACGGGTCGTGACTTGCGCACCGCTGAGCCGACGACCGATGAAAACGGGCAGCCAGCGGTCAGATTCATCCTGACGAGCGAAGGCGGCCGGAAGTTCTACACCTTTACCAGCGGACATGTCGGCGACAACCTCGCCGTCGTTCTCGACAATCGGGTGCAGGAAGTTGCGGTGATCAAGGAAGCGATCCGCGACACCGGCACGATCAACGGACGGTTCACGCAACAGGCGACCCAGGATCTCTCGATGACTCTTCGGTCGGGCGCCCTGCCGGCGGGCATCAAGTATCTGGAAGAACGCACCGTCGGGCCATCGCTCGGTGCAGACTCGATTCGTTCCGGCGTTCGGGCGGCTATGGTCGGGATGCTGGCCGTCCTCATCTTTATGCTCATCTACTATCGCTGGGCGGGCGTGAATGCTGATATTGCGCTGATCCTGAATCTCGTCATCTTGCTCGGCTTCATGGGCTATTTCGGTGCTGTACTGACTTTGCCGGGAATCGCTGGCGTGATTCTTACGGTCGGTATGGGCGTCGATTCCAACGTGCTGATCTTTGAGCGCATTCGGGAAGAGTTGAGAAATGGTAAGACGCCGCCTTC
>JAYVCW010000393.1:0-6808 GCA_043749775.1 Acidobacteriaceae bacterium
GTGCCAAATTCTCATCGCTGATCAGCCATACGAAAAGCTAATCGCGGCAACTTTCCAACTGCACTCTAGTTCTCGCTCTCGACCGGCGCCGCCTTGGGAGCAGGCAACGCCTTCGCTGGTTTGCCCGATTTCACCGCGGGCGGAGTCGGTGGTGTGGGTGGAGTCGGAGGCACGAACTCTCCGCTGCCCTTGCGGATCTCGATCGTTCCTTTATCGCAATTCAGCACCAGCCGTGGACCATTCGTTCCGATCGATCCGGTAGCGCTTGAGTCCTTTTCGTGATTGCTCACCGAAATTTCCGAAAACTCGCTTTCGATTTCGCCCTGATGTGTGCGAGCCTCAACCTTCATGGGAGTGTTTGGTGGAATCGAAACTTGTATATCTCCCTTATGATTGTCAATCTGAATGTTGCCGGGCTGGTGCAACGAAACTTCGACAGTTCCGTTCGAGTCTTCGAGGTGTAGATCGCCTGAGAGACCTTCCAGAGAAATATCTTTCGAATGCGTCATCAGTCGGATCGGGCCGGAGAGCGAATCGGCGCGCAGATCGCCGGAATCGAGATCGAGCCTGCCATCGAGCCGCGAAAATTCCATGTCGGTGCGCGAGGAGTGGAAGGTGACCGGCTTGCTCACCCGTACCAGTCGCACGCTCTCGTGATACTCGCCCTCAAGATGCACGGCGCCGTCGATGTCTTCCATCGAAACTTCGTTAGACTTTCCCTGTAAAGAAACCTCGCCTTTCACGTGGGAAAGATGAGTTGAACTGCCGTTGAGATTCAACTGAATCGAACCCGTGTGATCGTTAATGTTGACATCGCCGTGGCGGTGCGTCACTTCGATGTTGGAGGTAAAATCCGCGATCGTAAGATCACCTCGCGCTGAAGTGATCATGAGCGCGGTATTCACGGGAACATAAATATCCATGTCTGAGGTGACGCTCTTGTCGCCCGCTCCCTGCGTGTTTGCGTTGAGGGTGACAACTTTATCTCCGACGATGATCTGCGGCTTTGTCTTGACGTTGTAAGCGTCCGCGTCCTGTTCTTTTTCTGCGCGCACCTTCTTGCGCACCGACACGCGCATCGTCTTGCCTTCGGCCACGTTGATAGTAAGGGTGCCGTGCTCGTCGTTGATATGCAGCGCGCTGCCTGCGGGAATGTCCTGCGTCAACTCGTCGCTGTAACTGAAGGTCGAACCACCGAAAATTTCGTCGAGTCCGCGGTCGTCGCCGATCTGGATATGCTCTGCGAGGTTTTTCCAGTTCAGGTGCGCGGCCTGCGTCGCAATCAAGCCGGAGATGATCAAAAAGAGCATCAGGAAAACGCCGCCTACTCCGATGCCGCGGGGCGATTGTCCCGCGTGTTTCGCCTGCTCGTGCTCAAATAACTTCAGTGCCCCCCATAAAATCAGGAGCGCGGGCCAGAAGCGGGCGTAGTACCGGCCCAGGCTGTGAATCTCCAGCACGCCCATCGTTCCGAGAAGAAATAAAATTCCAAGCAGAATTAAAACAATCGGACCAGCCAGCGAACGTGGCGCTGGGCGCGGCGGCGGCATCTGAGGCGCTGCGGCATTGGGAGGTGTCACGTAAGGGCTAACCACGGCTCACCTCGTCATTGTGGGGCGGGGGAGTTACTGGAGTCGCGGGAGTAACCGGCATCGCATCTGGGACAGGCGGCGTGGGAGGGGAAGCCGGCCCTCCTTGCGCGTACTGGGGACCCATCGAGACGTGACCCGCAGCGGAAGCGTTGCCTTGGAGCAATTTAACTGCACCAACCACCAACAAGATCACTGGCCACGTGCGACCGAAACCCAGGGCGTGCAGGTTCTCAAGCAAGAATAAAATCCCGATGGTGAGAAGCATCGCCGGACCCATCAGGCCTCGCGTACGACAGCGCGCGCACTGGCATCCGCGACAATGCTGGCCGAGCACTCCCAAATTGCGCGCGAATAACCAAATTCCCAGCATGATCAAAATGATGGGCCAGAAGCGATCGATTCCAAAGGCGGCCAAGCCAAGCGTGTGCAAAAGAAAAATCACGCCGATCAGGATAAGCACGATTGCGCCGGTTGGAATTTTGCTGGCCTCGATTTTTTCTCCGGCACCGAAGGTTGAGGCTAAACCGAAGGGATCCGGAACCGGCTGTGCCGTTTGAATCGCCTTTGCAGTTCGCACCGCGTCGATGATCTGGTAGACATAAAAGAAAGCAATGCCCAGTCCACAAAAAACTCCAAGTGCGGTGGAGTTGTCTTCGCCGGCGGCGTTCGCCCCCGCGATGAGCAAAACAAAGATGGCAAGGTGGGCAAGACCTTTGGCATATTGGCCGGTGTATACGGCGCCCACCCCGAATGGGAAAAATCCGGCGAGCACTCCAGCCAGTGCGGGATTGGGGCCACCGCTAGCAGCGGGCGTTGCCGGTGTAACGGCGGAAATCGCCGGAGATGCGTAGCTACCGGGCACGAATCCGGGGGCAGGCGGAGGCACTGTGCCTTGCATCTTCGCGCCCAGGCAGTCCTCGCAATAAATCACGCCCTTCACAGGACGCGTGCAATTCGCACACAGTGGCTTTCCGCAAGTGCGGCAATAAGCGACCGCCGGAGCCTCAGCATGATTGGCGCAGTTCATACGAACCTCCGATTTGTTGTCTCTGAGCTAACGGCAAAAAGTTTTTTTGCGACCGGGCCGCGATCGATTTGATTTGCGGCACCCGCAATCTGCGCGCTTGCGCCTGGCAACTCACGACGCGCGGCCTGCCGCAGGGAGACTTCATCCGACTGCTCCGTCTGTTGCGTCAATCCGGCTACCACAGTCTCGTTGTCCTCCCGAGAATAGTTTCGATCCTGTTTCTGTTCCGGTTGGCCGCTCGTATCGTTCTTGCGGTTGTCTTTCTGCTGCGGGGGATTGGATTCATCGGGAGCGTTCGCTTTTTTCAGCTCTCTTACTTTCGATTCGATCTCGTACACAAATCGAATGTTGTCGTAGTACTTCACCACCTTGATCTGGGCGTCATAAAACGCGTGCCGCACTGCCGTGGGCCGCAGATCGACTTTTGCCATGTCGCTGGCCTTCACTCCGGCGAAGTTGAGCGCCAGCGAGAAGGTGAAGAAGATCATACCGAACGACATCACAAAGCGCGGCTGGCGAACGAAGGCTGCGGTTGGGGAGAAGAAAGAATCCCACCACTCTCGCATCCGCTCACCGACCGGAGTTGCGCCTCGCGCCGTTACGTTAAGAGGCCGCGAGCTGGGCACGCCGCTCGTTGCCGCCAGAATGTTGTGCACCAAATGGAGCGGCGGCTCAATCGTTTCGAGAGCAAGTGTCCGCAGCCATTGTTTTCCAGCTTGCACTTCAGTGAACATCGGTCCGCAGACCGGGCAAACTCGGCGATGTGCTTCGAAGGCTTCCTTTCGAGTCCCGCTCAATCCCCCGTCATCGAGGGCCTCTACGAGCAGTGCATCGAACTCGGAGCACTCGATTCCGTGTTTTGTTTCACCTGGCATCAGATCACCTGTTTATAGGTACGTTGTAGCAGGCGCGCAAGTTCCGCTCGCCCGCGGTTAATTCGTGACTTGACGGTTCCTTCCGGAACCCTCAGAGCCGTAGCAATTTCCCGGTAGTCCATATCCTGTAAATCCCGAAGAATGACGGCCTCCCGAAGCTCGGGAGACAACTTCTGCAGGGCAATATGCACCATTTCGCGCGCCTCCCGCCCTTGCACGGCCTGGTCGGGAGCCATGCCATGATCCGCGATTAGGTCGCTAAGTGGTTGCGCGTCTTCATGTTCCGATGAAGTAGTGTCGAGAGAGTCGGTGAGGCGGTCGCCCTTCGACTTGCGAAAATGATCCACCAGCAGGTTGCGGGTAATGGTCGTGACCCAGGTCATAAACGCACCTTTGGCCGCGTCATAGCTGTTCAGGGTGCGGTACATCTTGATGAAGACCTCTTGCGTGAGGTCCTGGGCGTTCTCAGAGTCTCCGGCAAACCGATAGCAGACGCTATAGATGCGACGGTGGTAGCGCTGGACGATCTCCTCCCAAGCCGCAGCATCGCCACCAACGCAGCGACGGACGAGCAATCCTACGACCTGGGCTTCTTCCAAAACCGACTCCGGAACTCCTGCGACTGAAGGAGGGCTTTCGCACTGCGCTGCTTATAATCCTGACACTTCGGTGATACCTAAGGCCTTCAATTTGGCCATCCACGCGGCCGCTCCACGCGGATGCAAACGGCGGATCAACTTTAACAGCACAAAGGCGATACGTTTGTGTGGGACCGGAAGTTCCGTTGAATCATGAAGGTAGGGATTGTAGCAGGAGGTGATCGCCTATCCTGCGCAACGATGGTCACTCGCCTTCGCTGAGTTCCGGTGAAGAAACGACGCTCTGCCGCTGCTGGGGAGGCCGTGAATGAATGGCAAGCGCTACGCCTTTCAAAATGGTTGGTCGCGTGGTTTATTCGCCGCAAACTTCTCTGCTAATCTTCACCCATGCCGACCGACCGCAAAGAACCTCACTATGTATTCAGCGATAGACAGGTGGCGGAAAAGAGTGAAATCGCCCGCTGCTTTCTCGACGCTCGCACTCGCCTGAATGAAAACGTCGATAGAGCCGATAACTTTCTGGTGAAGCGCTTCTACAATATTGACCACAACACCTATCTGGAAGGCGCTCTGCCGGCGAAGTACAAGGAACTGATGGGGCTGGTTGCTTCGGCAAGTTTGCGTTGCGACGATTGCATTAACTACCACGTAATCCAGTCCTACCGGTTGGGCGTGACCCGCGCGGAACAGGAAGAGGCGATCAATGTGGCGCTGGTCGTCGGCGGAAGCATCGTGGTTCCACACTTGCGGCGCGCCTATGAATTGTTAAGCGAACTGTACTCAGGCTGAGATTCATTTGCCAGGCGCTGCGGGCGCGCGAGGGTCCGAAGCCAGGATCCCGTAAAGTTCCAGATCGAGAAACTTTCCCCACTTCTGGTCGTGTCCGCGCTGACAACCTTCGCGCTGCATACCAATCTTTTTGAGGACTCTTTCGGACGCAGAATTACCCGCCACGAAGCCCGCGAAGATTCGATTCAATTTCAAAGATTCGAACCCGTAATTCACCACAGCCATCGCCGCTTCCGTGGCAATTCCTCGATTCCAGTAAGGGAGTCCGATCCAGTAGCCAAGTTCGGCGCGGCGATGCTCGTTCTCGATCCGCAGCCCCACGCCCCCGCACAACGAATTGTGCTCTCGCATCACGATAGCGAGACGCACTTCTTCTCCACTTGAAAAACTTTCGTGTGACGAAGCTATGTAGTCACGGGCGTCAGCTTCGGTATAAGGATGCGGAATTCGCAGCGTGGTCGCCGCAACTTCGCGCGCGCCGATGAGCGGCACGAGCGCTGCGATGTCAGAAATCTCGAGCGGGCGCAGGATCAGGCGTTCAGTTTCCAGCCGCGTGAGCAACAATTTTATCCACCCCGGTTCGTCTAGAATGCGTCAATCCCGGTAACGCTCGCACCAATAATCAGCGTGTGAATGTCGTGCGTGCCCTCATAGGTTTTCACGCTTTCTAGATTCATGAGGTGTCGCATGATGGGGTAATCATCCGCCACGCCGTTTGCGCCAAGAATATCGCGCGAGAGGCGGGCGCACTCGAGTGCCATCCAGACGTTGTTTCGTTTTGCCATCGAGATGTGTTGATGTTGGACTTTGTCGGCGTCTTTCAGTCGTCCTACTTGCAGCACGAGCAATTGAGCCTTGGTAATTTCGCTGATCATCCAAGCGAGTTTTTCTTGCACGAGTTGGTGTGAGGCGATCGGCTGATCGCGAAACTGTTTTCGCAGAATCGAATATTGCAAGGCGCAGTCATAGCAAGCCATCGCCGCGCCGATCGCTCCCCAGGAAATCCCGTAGCGCGCCTGGTTCAGACACATCAGCGGAGATTTTAACCCGCCCGACTTTGGCAAAAGGTTTGCCTCAGGGATGTGTACGTCCTGCAATGAAAGCCCCGATGTTACCGACGCCCGCAACGACCACTTGCCGTGAATGTCGTCAGCTTTAAATCCGGGCCGGTCCGTCTCCACTAGAAAGCCGCGAACCTTATCGTTTTCATTTTCGACCTTGGCCCAGATCACGGCGACGTCGGCGATGGTGCCGGAGGTGATCCACATTTTCTCGCCGTTCAGGACGTATTCGTTGCCAACTTTGCGAGCGCGAGTTCTCATGCCGCCGGGGTTCGATCCGAAGCCCGGCTCGGTCAAACCGAAGCAGCCTAGTTTTTCGCCCGTTTGCATGGCGGGGAGCCATTTCAGTTTTTGTTCGTCGCTGCCGAAGGCATAGATTGGATACATGACCAGCGCCGATTGCACGCTGACAAACGAGCGCACTCCGGAATCTCCGCGCTCCAGTTCCTGGGTGACCAGGCCGTATTCAACATTGGACATGCCGGCGCAGCCGTAGCCACTGAGTGAAGCGCCGAAAAATCCGAGATCGGCCATGGGTTTCACCAGTTCCTGTGGAAAACGGCCTGCACGGTTGCACTCTTCAATGATCGGAATCAGGTTTTCTTCGATAAACTTGCGCGCCGTGTCCCGTACCAGGCGTTCGTCGTCGTTAAGTAAACTGTCGAAGTCAATGAAATCGACTCCGCGAAATTTGATGGCTGGCATAAAGTCTCACTCCAAGAAGTCAATACCGCTAAAGAGCAAACTAATCAGGCTAGCAGAGCAACGTCTAGGCGGCAATGCTGCGACCCGCTCGGCATCACGTTACAATTCATCCCGCTTATTCTCGACCGACTAATCTGTTCTGATTAGAGACACCGCTTTC
>JAYVCW010000394.1:0-2075 GCA_043749775.1 Acidobacteriaceae bacterium
ATGGGCTGGGTTGGTGCTATTATTCGCCAAACGGCGGTCTGAATGCAAGTGCAGTGCGGCTGTCTGGTTTGACTCTTGCTTCGTTTGCGCTGGAAACTCTCTCCCGTTGGAAGTCGTACACGCCAAAACCGAGCGGTCGATGATCAAGATCTCACTTGGGATCCTGGTCGGGCTCATTCTGTTCATCGCGCTCTGCTGGGGCGGTTGTCGGGGATACACCGCGTTTGAGCAGCGGCATCTTGTGCGGCGCGCGGTCGGTTTCCTAGGCGGGAATAACTATAAAGAGGCCGCGCTTTGTGCGCGCCGCGCCCTGCAGATGAGCCCGAGCGTGGAAGCCTCGCGCATTATGGCGCAGATCGGTGAGCGGACGGCGGATCGGACGGCGATCGATTGGCGGCAAAAGGTGGTGCAGCTCGTGCCTAATTCCGGTGAAGATCAGGTGGCGCTGGCGGCGACCGCGCTTCAGTTCAACGATGCCGCAACGGGCGAGCGGGCCCTGAAAAATGTGCCGGAAGGTCTGCGGGAAACGGCAGGTTACCATGCTGCCGCAGCTCGATTGGCGGATGCGAAAAAGAATTACGGCGAAGCGCAGGAACACTGGCGCAGGGCGGTCTCTTTAGCACCCGCGGACAAATCCTATCAGCTTCAATTCGCGCTGGCGCGGTTACATGCCGAGGAGCCTCCTACCCGCGATGCGGCGCGGGCTGACCTCCAAGGTTTGCGGGGTGACGAACAATTCCGTGCCGCCGCCACGCGTGCCCTGATCGCGGATGGCGTTACGAATCATGAGCGGACAGACAAAATTCGCGTGCTCGCCAAGGAATTGCAGGCCTACCCGGAGCATGCCTTCACGGATCGTTTGTTGTTGCTCGATCTCTTGCGGCAGATGCACGACACGGAATTCACTTCCTACCTCACCGCGATCGAAGCCGATGCTGCCTCCAACGCCAAAGATCTCTCGACTCTCCTTTCGTGGATGAACGGCGCCGGGCTCTCCGCCCTGGCACTGGATTATTCGCGCAGTCTTCCGCCCGATGATCTCAAGAAATGGCCGGTCCCGCTCGCGCTCGCGGAATCCTATACTCATCTCTCCAATTGGAACGGTCTCGAAAAATTAACGAAGGGCGAAGAATGGAACCGTTACAACTTTCTGCGGCGCGCTTATCTGGCCCGTGCCTACCGCGAGATGAGAATAGATGTCGCGGCCGAGCATGAATGGGGCGCCGCGGTCAAAGAGGCCTCGGCCCAGCCTGAGACGCTGTCCACTCTCATCAAGACGGTGAGTGACTGGGGATGGAAAAAGGACGCGGTCGATCTTCTCTGGACGTTAACAAAGTTCTCCGAGAAACAGCGGGAAGCGCTCCAGGCGTTGTATCGCCATTTCAACAAGGAACTTGATTCGCAGGGTTTGTATCGAGTCACTGCGCGACTGGCCGAGATCGAGCCGGAGGATTTGACCCTGCAGAATAACCTGGCGCAAATTTCTTTGCTCGTGGGCGTGGACACCGATCGGGCGCGGAAAATCGCGACAAACATTTACCAGAAAGAGCCGACGAATGCCGCTTACGCTTCGACCTACGCGTTTTCGCTGTTCTCGCGCGGCGATGCGGCGAAAGCGGTTGCGGTGATGGACACACTGGGGGAGGACCGTCTGCGAAAGCCGGAGGTAGCAACGTATTACGGTGTGTTCTTGGCGGGAGCGGGCGATGCGCGCGCCCCGGAGTTCCTCGCCTTGGCCGATTCGGCTAAGCTTTTGCCGGAAGAAAAGACGCTCGTCGATCAGGCAAAAAAGCGCGCCGGCCTTCTATAAACATCCGTCCTTCGGTTGGTATCCCGTCTGCTTATCGAGAGGGGTGGGCGCCGGGATCCGAGTTCCGGCACGCCGCATGCTCTGGAAACTATGGAAATTCCGAAAATGGAGACGCTTACTTGCCAGCGGACTCGGTTTGCTTTTTCGACGGTGACGAACCGTCGGACGGCTTCCGCGTTCACTTTAGTCGAGATTGTTATCGCCTTGGCGATACTTGGCGCCATCGCGGGCGCTGCGTTCCTCGGTTTCAATTCCGTTACGACTT
>JAYVCW010000395.1:0-4349 GCA_043749775.1 Acidobacteriaceae bacterium
GTCAAATCTTCCTGATGAGGAATTCATGGAGCGGATCGCGGACGGCGTCGAGCTGATTCAGTCCGAGGTGGCACCTGCGCGTCTTAAGGCGAAGGTCTATTCCGCGCTGATGTTGCGGCAAGCAGAGAGCGGCCCACTGATGAGCCTGACCGAAACTGAGGCCTGTGGGCAAGACCTTTGCGTGTTCGAAAAGTTGGTACGGATTGCTCCAGTGGGTGAAGCCGCGAAATCCCTAAATTTCTGCCGTGCCTGTCATGCACGAGTGCTGGCGGAGAATGTTGAAAATGCGCCGATCTATTGGGGAGGATGCCCCTATGTCGCATTGAAAAACACCTGAGGGTATATGGGGAGTAAGTTCAAAATCGCCGGATGAATCCGAATAAGCTTTGAAAATTCTTCAAGCTGTGCTGTCCCGGCGGCGACACGCGATCGCTGAATGGATTCTTGCTGAGCGTTTCGCTGAAGGTGTAGCGAAATGCCCAACCTTTTCCAAGGGTCACGTCCATTCCCACCGGAACGTGCAGAACGATCAGGTTGGAGCTGAAGTGTTGCGGGGGCAGAGCAGCGTTTCCAAAGGATTGCTCGATCTGTTCCTGGGAACTGTCGAAATGCACGAGGCCGGTCCCGACAGAAAGGTATGGTCGCAGCCGACTGTCCCGCGGACGAAAATAGACGAGAAAGTCTGCGATCGTGCTCTGCTGTGAGCTGCGCCTTCTTTCCTGGTATCCCTGTTGTGTTCCGCTGAATGTTCCGGAGGTCAAGGTCAGACTGTTGCGGTTCCAAATGTAGTTGGCTTGTATTGCGAAGTAGTCTGACACATGTTTCCCGACGAGAGCCTCAACAACGGCACCGTTTTTCGGATCATAGGAAGAGAACGCGGTAAACCCTGGGCTGAGCAAAGAGCGCGCGTCTCCCGAAAGAGTTGAGATTCCTCCCAGCACGCCGGCGTAGAACTGCGCGTGGGATGTTTCCACAGAGCAACCGTCAAAGAAAACGACGGCAGCGATCACGACCATCCTAAATTGCACAGTTCTCCCAGACAAGAAGGCAGCAGTCCTCAAAGCTCGATCCCAGAATCGTGAGGGGGATTTTCTGCGCAAGTCCGACATATTTATCAGAAGCAGGCAGGTGTCTGGTCGAACAGTCCTCGGATCATCTCAACGCGACGCTTGCTCAACCCCGAATCTGAACGTAACACAACCTTGAAAGGATAAAGGCGATGAAATTGAAGCTTAGTTTTGCGCTACTCTTGGGCACCGTGGTCGCACTCAGCAGCCTCCCCTCCTTAGCAGCGGATGGAGCGATCTACACCCTCAACAATTCGAGCAGCGGAAATGCAGTATTGGTATTCAGTCGCTCGGCGGACGGCAATATCTCCTCGACTGGAAGCTTTGCCACCGGCGGAAACGGCCCAGGAGCGGGATTGGGCAGTCAAGGCGCGCTGGCCATGGACGCAGCCAATAACTTTCTGTTCGCTGTGAACGCCGGCAGCGACAACATCTCAGTGTTTAGGATTGGCGCGAACGGTCTTCGTCTTGTTGATCTGGTTCCTTCCGGAGGTAAGCGCCCGACCAGTCTAACCATTAGCCGTAAGGTTCTGTACGTCCTCAACAACGGCGGAGCTGTGGGTGGCAGCGACACTATTGCGGGTTTTGCCGTGGGCGCAAACGGCCACTTAAAGCTGATCGTCAGCGGGCTGCCTTTAAGCGCTTCATCGGTGGCACCGCCACAGATCGGATTCAACGTTGACGGTGATCTTCTGCTGGTTACCGAGAAGACGACCAACAATATTGATATCTTCTCCGTAGATGACGACGGAGTCGCAGTCGGACCGACTGTGGTTCCTTCAGCAGGACAAACCCCCTTTGGCTTTGCTTTCGGCAAGCACAATGAAGTGTTCGTTTCCGACGCGTTTGGTGGAGCGGCAAATGCCGGGGCTGTGTCGTCGTATGTCTCGAATGGTGGCACGTTGAGAACAGTTAGTGCGGCGGCTGCCGATAAGCAAAGTGCGCCATGCTGGGTTGTGCTTACGAATGACGGGCACTTCGCGTACACGACCAACACCGGTAGCGGAACCGTTTCCGGGTATAGTGTGGCGTTTAACGGCGCGCTACGACTGTTGAATGCCGACGGTCAAACAGCGAATACCGGCACGGGCAGCGGTCCCGTCGACGCTGCCATCAGTAATGACGGTCGATTTCTACTAGTCCTGGCGCCGGGAACCGGCAACATTCAGGAATTTGAAATCTCGCTGGATGGCTCTCTCACTCCGCTGGCGCAGGCGCCCGGTATTCCGTCGTCGGCTAGCGGCCTGGTAGCGCGTTAAGCGAGATGGACTAGCGATTCAAAAACCCGCGGGCCGGACGATCAGGTCCGGCCCCTTCATGGCAGTCACAGATGCCGATCAATGAAGGCATGCAGGCGCTCGCTGTACCCGGCAGGAATCTCGAAGGTGCGCTCGTCCGCGATGAGGACTACGACCTTTTTCAGCGAGTCGTGCAGGACGGAACACCGGTGGCATGTCTTCAGGTGCGCTTCAATCTCGGCACGAAGGACGGGATCGATCTCACGATCGATGAAATTGGACAGCTCCTGTAAAACCGTCTCGCAGTTCACCATAGCTTTTTCCCTTTGAATGATAAAACTCGGCTGAACCAATTGGCTTTGAAAACTGGCGTTAGTTCCTCACGGATGCGCAGCCTGGCCCGATGTGAACGGGCTTTGACGGCTTCCTGAGAGATTCCGAGTATTCCGCAGCATTCCGAGATGCTCAATTCTTCAACGTCACGCAGGATGAAGATTTCACGATAGATTTCTGGCAATTTGTGAAGTGCCCCAGCCACGGCCTGCCGGATCTCTTTGCGCTCCAATGTTTCCGAAGGAATGTCACGCCAATCTGCAAAATCATGCGGCATGAATCCGTCGTCTGAGCCCTGTTGCATCTGGTCGAGCGAGTCGTAGAGCGCATCATGCCGGGAGCGCCGCTTTAGACGAGCTTCGTTGGTAGCGATTTGCAGCAGCCACCCCTTGAATTTCGTGGAATCTGAAAGCTGATCGAGGTGAGTCATGGCCTTGACCACGGTTTCCTGCGCTGCTTCCTCCGCGTCGGCTTGATTGCGCAGGATGGCAAATGCAGCGAGGTACATGGCGCGCTCGTACGGACGCACCAATTCGTGGAAGTACTCGCGCTGCCCTGCAAGTACGCACGCAATTATTTCCTTTTCGGAAAGCTGCGCGCTCGATTCTGCGGGCACAAGTGTCGTTCGAGATCTCCTCATTAAACCGATACAGAGAAGCTAGAAAAAGTTGCAGGCTACTCTCGTCTGGAACTTGGCTGCCCAAGCGATCGAATAAAGAGGGCGAGATCCCAGATATGATCATCCGATTCAACTTTACCAAAGGCAGGCATGCACTCAGCCGGATTCCATTCTTGACGATCCAGAAGATTTCCCGATCGGAATAAGACTGAACGTCGGCGGAGGTCAGATCTGCAACTCGCGGATACATCCACCGCCCGGCATCCGTGGGGTTGTGCCCACTCGCCCCATGGCATTCGCCGCAATCCGTACCGAAGAGTCTGTCGCCTTCCTTGATGCTCGCCTGCAGGCCAATGGGAGCACGCGGAATGCCTTCGCGGCTGCCTCGGTGAACGAGGTAATGCTTCACTTTGATCGCCAAGTACGTTTCCATTTTTCCCGGTTCCGGCAGTGCGCTCAGCATAAACTGGGACGTCGCAGCGACTGTGATCACGGCTACGACTATGAGCATGCCAACCCCGACAAGCACTAGCCTTTTCATCCGGGTATCTCCTCAAGGGAGGACCGTGGTTTTCGGTAGCAAAGCGGGACAGACGGGACAGAGAGAGCCGACCTGCTAGTCAGCCCTCTCTCCTAAGCACGACGCTTACGAACCGGGTTCGATATTCGTGACGCGAATTGTCTCGGTGGACTTGTCGAGTTCGCCCGTGACCTTCACGTTCTGGCCCGCGAACTGCTGGGGTTTCGTCTGATCATCCAGCTTATAGACTTTCTTCGTCGCAGAATCGTACAGCACATACTTGCCGCCCATCTTCAGGCAGTTTTCCGTGCACATCTTCTTGGCCATGGCATCGTTTGGGTCTTTGTCGCCCATGCCTTCCTTCTTCAGCATCTCTGCATGCGAGCCGTTCATGGCACACTGACTGTCCATGACCTCGCCCGTAAACCAACGTGAGCAACAGGACGAGCTTCGCCGCTCCCAAATCGCAAACGGCCGCTAAACCGGTAACCTTTTTCTCCTCCGTGAATCATTTAAGGTAGAACCCAGATCGGGCGGAGAGATCATTCCAATGGAGGAATCTATGAAGAGAG
>JAYVCW010000396.1:0-9924 GCA_043749775.1 Acidobacteriaceae bacterium
CCCGAGCCGAATCTTTCGCCATGCGGCCGCCTGAGAAGGGTCGGCCCATCAATATTCTGGAGGGAGCGGTCCGCAGCGGAAAAACCTGGTGCCTTCATCCGAAGGCACTCTATTGTTGCCAATATAGCGTTGAGGGTCGAAAGGTACTTACCGGGGTCTCGAAGCAAAGTATTTACAACAATGTCTTAACCGACCTCTTCAACATTGTCGGCACACGCAACTACAGTTACAACCGAAATACTGGAGATCTCAATCTCTGTAACAGCAAATGGCTTGTGATCGGGGCAAAGGACGAAGGGTCGGAACGATATATTCGCGGATTAACGGTTGGGGTGGCGATCTGCGATGAAATCAGTCTCATGCCGCGGAGCTTCTTTCAAATGCTGCTCAGTCGCATGTCGCCAGAAGGAGCCCGGCTCTATGCCACCACTAACCCGGACAGCCCCTACCATTGGTTGAAGGCGGATTACCTCGATAATCTAGAGCTAAAAGCTAATAACATCCTATGGTCACAGCATTTCACCATGACGGACAATCCGAATCTCACATCAGAATTCATCGAGACACAAAAGCGGCTGTACTCAGGATTCTTTTACCAGAGATTTATCCAAGGACTGTGGGTCATCGCTGAAGGTGCCATCTACAAGGACTCCTGGTCCGACGCCCTTGTGTACGACCTAGATGATGAGCCGCAATGCCTTCGGCTTCCAGGCGGCCATCAACAGCGGATCATCGCGATCGATTATGGTACGACCAATCCCATGGTCTTTCTTGATATATATGACGATGGCCGACAGTTTTGGGTGACCCGCGAATATTACTGGGACTCGCTCGTAGAGATGCGTCAAAAGACGGATGCCGAGTACGCAGACGATCTTGTCGACTTTATCGGCCCACAACAGAATGCCAAAGTGATCATCGATCCCTCCGCCGCTTCGTTCAAAGCTGAGGTGTCAAAGCGCGGCATAGCTAAGGGCCTATGCGATGCAGTACTCGAGATATGCGAGGCCCAAAACCTTAATATCGTGGTCCTGTCGGGAGGTGTCTTTCAGAACGAATTGTTACTGGTGGATTTGAAGTCGCTGTTAGCAGCCGAGCCTATCGAAATTTGGACGAACCATTCCGTCCCGCCAAACGATGGTGGAATCAGCTTGGGTCAGGCTGCCCTGGCGGCATTTGCTTTGGACCAATAGGAAACTTATGCACGAACTTTCCGTCGCAATGAGCATCGTGGAACTTGCACTTGCTGCGTACAAGCAAAACTTCATCTATGGCGGGCTGCTGCTATTCCTTTACGGTTTGGGCACAGGTTTGCCGTTGGTGCTTGTGGGCACGGCCGCAGGAGGTCTCCTCAAAAGATTCGATTGCAGCCGCTACGGACGTTTAATGGATCCGATCATCGGAGGTTCACTTCTGCTGCTCGGATTTTATCTCCTGTGGCGGATTTAGTCGGTTGCTATCATACCCACGCGCGTTGCCGAGAATAAACTCACCGCTTCAAGATGCGCGGTTTCTCCCGAGGCGAAGCGCCATCAGTTTCCCCCGATAAATTGTGCTTGACCCTGTAGCGTAGTACGGGGTTTACACTAGGGTCATCGAGTTAGGAAACGCGATATGAATTCACTGACCATTGGACATCTGGCGAGGGAAGCCGGGATGAACCTGGAAACCGTCCGCTACTACGAACGGCGTGGCCTGCTGCCCAAACCACCGCGTAGCGCATCCGGCTATCGCCTGTTCCCGCTTGAAGCTACGCAGCGGCTGAGGTTTATTCAGCGGGCGAAGGAACTGGGTTTTTCTCTTAAAGAAATCGGGGAATTGTTATCGCTGCGAGTGTCGCCAACAACGACGAGTGCAGGGATACGGGCGAAGGCTAAGGCGAAGATCGCCGATATTCGAAGCAAGATCAGAAGCCTTGAATCCATGGAAAAGACGCTTCTGAAGCTAACGAAATCCTGCACCGGATGTGGCCCGATTACGGAATGCCCCATTCTTGAGAGCCTTGACGGGGAGGGCGTATGAGTCGGTGGAAGCAGGGCTTACTGTCACTACCAGGTGTTGGCGTTTCGCTGCTTCCGAAACTAGCCTGTCCCTTATGCTGGCCTGCCTACGCGGGTTTGCTCAGTTCGGTTGGCCTTGGCTTTCTCCTATCGGCTGCCTACCTGCTTCCTCTGACCGCTGGGTTCCTACTGATTGCATTGGGAGCGATGGCATTCAAAGCGAACAGCCGTCATGGGTATCGCCCGTTTCTGCTCGGATTGCTTGCGGCGGCTGCTGTCCTTTTGGGAAAGTTTAGATGGGAATCAAGTCCGACCATGTACGGTGCAGTCGGGCTGTTGGTCATCGCCTCGTTGTGGAATGCGTGGCCGATTCACGGAGTATCCAGCCAAGCGGAGATCTGCGATCACTGCGAATCAGAAAGAGTCAATTGAAGTCAAACTCAAGTCTTAGGAGAACACAATGAACACAAAGAAGAAAATCGAAGTCTTCAGCGCAGGCTGCTCAACCTGCAACGAAACCATTGAACTGGTTAAGCGGCTTGCTGGCTCGTCGCACGAAGTCGTGGTCCACGACATGCAAAAGTCTGAGACAGCTAGCAAGGCCAAGAACTACGGCGTTCGCAGCGTACCCGCCGTTGTGATTGACGGCAAACTTGCTTCGTGTTGTGCTGGGCGTGGCCCCGAAGAGCATATATTGCTTGCTGCTCTTCAATAAACCTCGTCTTTCGGGCGGATACGAAATCATGGCCCAATTTCGGAGCTAGGAGATGAGGCTCCCTGTGGTCACGTTCTAATGATATCGAACCGCACAGCCATAAAGGTTGTGCGGTTCGCGGTCCTAAGTGTATTTTTGCCCTCATCTTTTGTGACCTCGGGAATACAATGGTACAAGAGCGTCTGTCCGACGATTTTGCGCGCCAGCGCGAAAGACTACTTCGATTGTTGGCCGTGACCACCTTCCTGATTTTCTTTCAGGCCTATGTGGTCGCGCCAATGATTCCGAAGTTGTCAGCTGTCTTCGGTGTGTCCCCTCGGGTCATAGGGCTGATCGTCCCCGCTTATCTCATCCCATACGGCATCTCGACGCTGTTCTATGGCCAGCTCTCAGACTGGATCGGTCGCAGACGCATCATGCTCGCTTCTCTTTTCGCGTTTGTCTTGCTCAGCGGTCTCACCGCTACGGCCCACAGTGCGTCTCAGCTAATTGTCTGGCGTCTGGTAACCGGGCTTGGAGCTAGTGGGGTAGTCCCACTGGCACTGGCCTTGATTGGCGCATTGTTCGTTTCCGCTTGTTGGGGAGCTCCAAAGAACTGCATCGCACACCGTTCGACACGATCCAGCAGTTTCTTTATTGCTTCTGCAGGGTCGAATGAACGAAATCCTTGCATCAACCTACCAGGATTGATTTAAGGAATTCCTTCGTACCAGCCGGCCCAGTCATCCGCAACATGAGCGGCCCCATATTTTACTTTGCGGTTAGCTCGAATTTCAAGAAGGGGCAGCATTCGCGCTCCGCCGATATCAGTTCTGCCACGATTGTTAGCCACTCTCGGTCACCCGGGATGCGAAATCCATAGCCGTTCTCAAGTTCTTCCGTGGCAATCAGACCTGACTTGGACCCTGCGAGAAGCGTTGCTTCCCGCTTGCGGGAATCTGCATTCGAAGAGTGCAAGCTATGGGAATTTCGCCAGGCATTTCACCATCCCTGTCACGCAAATCACGCGGTCATTGCCAAATCAGGATGTACATTCCAAGCCCGATGAATACAAACGGGACGACCCAGTGACCATGATGATCGATAAACCGCAAAGCGATGGGGCGTTCTCCAAGCCATTTCCCGCCAAAGCACCAACCCGGCAATAACACAGCATACATGCTCAGAATCATCCAGAGATAGGAGCGGCTAATAGCAAAGAATGGGACGTAAATCCCTACATTATCTGCGCCGTTTGCTAACGTGATTCCTGCGATGGAGAGCACATTGAACTTGCTCGCCGGTTGTTCTCCATTCTTGTGGAAGTGAAGCAGGTGCTTGATTCCCACGGCCAGCGGCAGAAAACCTAGAACTCGGAACCAAGCACGTGGAATCGTGAGCGCGGCCGCCCAAAGACCTATCAAGCTAATCGCCACAATGCCAGCGAATCCAAGAAATTGACCTGCCATGACCCGACGCATTGGTACTCGCCTGGCACAAAAAACAACGAGCAGAAACAAATCATCGATATTCGTGGCTGCGAATGTCGTGACGCTTGCCGCAATTCACCCGATCTAGGGGGAAATGGGGAACAACTCCGAGACAATCGGGCCGTTTGTTCCCCCGGCCACCGGTTACTTGGCTGCCTTCTTCGCAGCGGCAACCGACTCAACCATCACCATCACCCCCATCACGCTGCCCTTCACTGTCGCCCTCGCACCAGCGAGCTTATCCAGTTCAGCCTCGTGCCCGTCTAGAGTATAAACTTTCTTCCCCACCACCAGCGCGTACTTCGTGCCTTTCTTGACGCAGTCTCGGGTGCACTCAGCCGCGCTCTTGCCCTTTTCCATGTGGTGAGCGCCGCACATGGCGTCGCTGACAGTTCCGGTTAGCGTTTTGGACGCTGCAGAAGCCTCAGCTGGGTTGCCCTTCCCAGGTGTGCTCGCTGGCATTTGCATTTGAGCCGCCATGAGAATCGTGGACAATGTGAGAAACGAAACGGTGTTTACGAGTGTTCGTGTTGTCTTCATTAGTACTCCCCTTTTTGGTTTGGTTGAAGTTGTACTGCTCCTGTCACAATCAGTGGTCTGAACTCCCCTCTCTCTGATCCGCACCGGTTCCTTTATCTCCGTTACTCCTCCGGTTCCGGTCGCAACGTGCCCCTCCGCAGGGCTCGTTCCTTCATCAACACGAAGAACACCGGAACCAGAATCAGTACGTGAATCGTGGACGTAATCATTCCGCCAACCATTGGAGCGGCAATCGGCTTCATCACGTCAGAGCCGATACCACTCGCCCAGAGGATCGGAATCAGGCTGGCGAGAACCGCGCACACCGTCATCAACTTTGGCCGGAGCCGCTGCACAGCACCCTCTATTGCCGCTGCTTCGATGTCCGCGTTAGTGAGTTGAACTCCCGAGGCCAACTTGTAATCCAGCGATTCGTGCAGATAGACGACCATGACGACGCCCGTCTCCACGGCAATGCCAAAAAGCGCGATATACCCGACCCAGACGGCGACGCTGAAGTTGTAGCCAAGCAGCCACTGCAAAATCAGCCCGCCGGTCATCGCATAGAACGTGGGGAAGATCAGGACCATGGCCTCCGTTAGGTTGTGGAAGACCATGTACAGGAGCAGGAAGATTACGAAGAACACCACGGGCAAAATGATCTTCATCCGTTCCTTCGCTCGAAGCTGGAATTCATATTCGCCCGACCACTGATAGGTGTATCCCGCGGGCAATTGCAACTTCTGCCGAAGCATCTTGCTGGCCTGTTCTACGAAGCTGCCGTAGTCGGTGGAGTTGAGATCAATGTAGACATATCCCGTAAGCTGGCCATCTTCATCGCGGATCATCGCCGGGCCGCGTGAAAACGAAATCTTGGCTACTTCGCCAATCGGTATCTGTGCGCCGGAAGGTGTAGCAATCAGCACTCTGCTGAGCTCTCCCACGTTGTCCCGAAAATCACGCTGGTAGCGGACATTGATCGGATAGCGGCTGCGGCCTTCGACGTTTTCGGCGACGTTCATGCCTCCAATGCCAGACTCCACAGCCTGTTGCACGTCGGCAATAGTCAAACCGTATTTCGCAGCCTCTGGACGATTGACCACTACATTGATGTAAAAGCCCTGGGAAACCCGCTCGGCAAAAACGGAACGTACCTGCGGTAACCCCGAGAGAATCTTCTGTACCTGTGCCCCGAGCTGCTGGATTTGCTCCAGATTTGTGCCCTGAATCTTCATTCCTACGGGTGTCTTGATTCCCGTGAGCGCCATGTCGAGGCGGTTTTGCACTGGCATGGTCCAGGTATTCGTCAGTCCAGGAAATTGGAGCTTCTCGTCCATCGCGTGGATGAGCTTTTCATAGGTCATCCCTGGAGGCCATTTCTCTCGGGGTTTGAGCATCACGGTCGTGTCGTACATATCGAGTGGCGCGTTGTCGGTAGCGCTGTCGGATCGTCCGACCGCACCGAAGACGGACTCAACTTCCGGGAAAGACCGGAGAATCCGGTCCTGTTCCTGCAAGAGCTGCGTAGCCTGTGTGATCGAAATGCCAGGAAGTGCCGTGGGCATGTAGAGCGATGAGCCTTCAAACAGGGGCGGCATAAATTGACTGCCCATCTTGAACATCAAGGGGAACGTCACCACCAGGAAGGCCAGATTCAGTAGCAACGTCGTCTTGCGGTATTTCAGGCAGAGTCGTAACACCGGCAAATAGAGTGCCTGCGTAATTCTTGAAATCGGATTTTCTGATTCGGGCCGCAGCTTCCCGCGAATGAAAATGACCATTAGGATGGGAACCAAGGTGATGGCCAGCAAGGACGAGAAGCCCACGGCCAGAGTTTTGGTCCATGCCAGTGGACGGAACATGCGTCCTTCCTGTGCTTCCAGTAGGAATACCGGGAGGAACGAGACCACGATAATAAGGAGGGAAAAGAACAGCGCAGGGCCCACCTGCTTGGCCGAGTCGATGAGAATGCGCACTCGCTCTCGTTCAACCGCCTTCTTCGCGGACTTACCTGCGCTCGCGCCCGTCTCTTTGTGGACGACTGGCCCATTCGAGGAATCGATCTCTCCCAATGGTTCTCCACTGGATGCCGGGCGCTCGGAAAGATGCCGATAGCCGTTTTCCACCATGACGATGGCGGCGTCCACCAAAACACCAATCGCCAATGCCAACCCACCCAGCGACATAATGTTGGAGCTGACGTTTAGGTAATACATGGGAATGAAAGACAACGCGAGCGCGATCGGTAGGGTGAGAATCGGGATCAACGCCGAGCGGAAGTGGAACAAGAACACAATGATGACCAGGGAAACAATGATCGCTTCCTCAATCAGGCTATGTTTCAAAGTGTTGATTGATTCGCTGATCAGTGCCCCGCGGTCATAGCCGGACACAACTTCGACTCCCGGAGGCAATGACCCTTTGATCTCAGCCAGCTTCTTCTTGACGCCATTGATCACGTTGAGAGCATTGAGCCCATACCGCATGACCACGATGCCGCCCACGGTCTCGCCTTCGCCATTCCACTCCGCTACGCCTTCCCGCATGTCCGGGCCGAACGAAACCGTACCCAGATCCTTGATGAGTACGGGTGTCCCGTTCTTCGCCATCACGGGCACGTTCCTCAGATCGTCCAGCGATTTGAGGTACCCCAGTCCTCGAATCATGTATCGCGTACCGCTCAATTCCAGTACGCGGCCTCCGACTTCGTTCGTACTCGACTTCACGCGGTCGATCACTGTCGACAACGGAATGCCATATGCCAGCAACTTGTTGGGATCGACATTGACCTGGTACTGCCGCACGAACCCACCGATGCTCGCCACTTCGGCCACGCCGGGAACGGTCGCCAACTGGTAGCGCAGGTGCCAGTCCTGAATGCTTCGAAGATCGGCGAGGCTCTGCTTGTGACTGTGATCGACGAGCACATATTCATAGACCCAACCCGCACCGGTCGCGTCCGGACCGATGGCAGGATGCACATTGGCCGGAAGGCGGCCGGCAATTGTCTGCAGATACTCCACGACCCGTGAACGGGCCCAATAAATATCGGTCCCGTCTTCGAAGACAACGAACACGTAAGAGTCATTGAACATCGTCTGCGCGCGTACCGCTTTCACCTTCGGCGCAGCCAAGAGTGCAGTGACGATCGGGTAGGTAACTTGGTCCTCGATGATGCTGGGTGGCTCGCCTTCCCAGTTGGTGTGAATGATCACCTGCACGTCGGAAATATCCGGCAAGGCGTCCAGCGGAACGTGGCCCATGGACCAGATTCCAGCCAGCGTAAGCAGAAGCACCCCGGTGAAGACCAGGAATCGATTGTGTGCGCACCACTCGATGATTCGGGAGATCACGGTTACATACCTCCTGTGGCGTTGAGCGTGAGCTGCTTGTTGGCAATCGTCTGTCCGTTTTGTTGCGCCCTGACGGTGACCTGCCAGGTGCCACCGGAGCCGAGATCGCCCTTGCCTTCATACGCTCCGCCACCCTTGTCGCCGGCATTGATGACGGTTTTCATTGAGGCCATTCCCATCGCCGGCATTGCGGCCATGAAGAAGGTCACGGTCACGTTTGCTCCCGTGATCGGTTTCCCGTCCTGGCCTGTGAGCTTCACGTGAACGATGTTGCTGCCCTTATGCGGAGGATCGGGATCGGTCGTCAATTCCACATTCGCTTGTTGTTCCGCTGGAGCATTCATCGAAGCCGCTTGACCAGCGCCGGGAGGAGGGGGAACAAACGCGCCCGTGGCCGCCTGTAATTGGGCTTCGGAATCGATCAGGAAGTTTGCCGAAGTGACGATTTGTTCTTGAGCCTTAATGCCCTTGGTGACAACCAGTTCATCGCCAACTTGAGGTCCCAATTCGACTTCGCGCGGTTCAATGTTGCCTGCGCCGCCATAGACGAATAGCAAGTTCTTGGTTCCGGAGTGAAAGGCCGCGCTGGCCGGGACTACCAACTGCCGTCCCATCGGGAGCTTGGCGCGAACATTCACGTACATTCCGGGCCTCAACTTCAGACCAGGATTTGAAAACACCAACCGCACCGGCAATGTGCGCGTGTTCATGTCCAGTTGCGGAAGGATGTAATCCACGCGCCCGCTGAAGACTCGCCCGGGATACGCGTCGACCGTGACTTCCGCGGGATCACCGGGTTTGATCTTGCCCGCATCGCTTTGGAATACCTGGGCAAGCACCCAAACGTCGGAAAGGTCAGCCACGGTATACAGCATGGTTTCGGGCTGGACGTACATATTGGGCAGCGCGTTTTTCTGGGTGATGTAACCCGAAACGGGAGAATTGACTGTCAGATCCGTAATCGCCTTTCCGCCTTGATCCAGCTTTTCGATTTCGGCAGGAGACACTTCCCATTGCAGAAGTCGCTCTTTGGCAGCACTGAAGAGAGAAGACGCACCTGAAGCCACCCCGCTCACTTTGCTCTGCTGCAAAGACTCGGAGTTCTTCTTTGCCAGCAAGTATTCGTGCTCGGTCGAGACCAGGTCCGGACTGTAGATGGTGAATAAGGGCTGACCTTTGCCAATAAAATTGCCTGTAGCGTCGGCATAGACTTTGCGAATCCATCCAGCGAATCGCGTCTGCACGTAGGCCTGCCGCCGCTCATCGACTTGTACATTGCCGTAGAAACGAAGCTCGGTGTTGACCGGCTTGGATTCAACCTTCCCCAGCACCATGCCTATGCTCTGCATCCGCTGGGGCGTGAGCTGGAAGGGGGCAAGAGGAGCCTCCTGCATGTTGCCGGTCTGAGGGTCACCTTGCGCTCCGGGCTCGGAACCCGAAGCGTTGGCGGATGAAGTTTGTGCCATCGCCTCCATGGACTCGCTTGCGGAAGTGGCGCCAGGCCGCAACGCAGTTTCGGCATGGCTTAAACGCCACCACAAAACTGAAGCGACAATCGCAAGCACAACAGTTGTGGTCAGTGCAATCCAAAATGCCCGGCGATAATTATTGTTTTCTGTACGGAGCATGTCTGATCCCTCATTTGCATTCGTTCTTAAGTTGCGCTCGTTCATGGCAGATCCACCCCGGTCAGGCGTTCTAGTTCAGCCAGCGCCGATTCGTGCTCCACCAGCTCATTTCGGTATTCCAGATCCAGGTTCAACACATCGAGGAACCCGGAAAGCAAGCTCTCGAAGTCTTGTTTGTTCGATTGGTAAGCAGACAGGGCCGATTGAAAGGTAGCTTCCGACTGCGGAACGAGGCCGTCG
>JAYVCW010000397.1:0-10580 GCA_043749775.1 Acidobacteriaceae bacterium
GATTACCCAGCCTATCTAAAAAATTACGCGCGCCACAAAAAAAGCTAGTAAGTGCAGGGCGGGTAGTCCGCCCCGGGCTACGTTAGCAACAGTAATTTGCCGGTCGTCTTGCGGCCTTCGAGATCGCGATGGGCCTGCTGGGCGTCGGCCAGCGGATAGGTATGCGCGACTCGCAGCCTAAGTTTCCCGTGGCGAATCATACCGAAGACGGCTTCCGCGCGTGCTTGCAACTCTTGCGAAGTCATGACGTAGCTACCGAGCGAAGGCCGCGTTAGAAACAGCGATCCTTTTTCAGTCAGCACGATCGGATCGATCGGAGCCACGGCGCCGCTTGAGCCTCCGAAGAGCGCCATCATGCCTCGCGGGCGCAGCACATTCAGGCCTTTTTCAAACGTAGTCTTGCCAACCGAGTCGTACACCACGTCTACTCCTTTACCGTCCGTCAGGCGTTTCGTGTCTGCTTCGAAATCCGATTGCATGTAGTAGATAATCTCGTCAGCTCCGGCTTCGCGCGCCAGCTTGGCCTTTTCTTCTGTCGAAACCGTGGCGATCACTCGCGCCCCAATGTTGCGCGCCATCTGCACCAGCAGCAATCCGACGCCTCCCGCGGCAGCATGAATGAGGGCCGTCTCGCCCCGTTTTAACGGATAAGTATCGTGTGAGAGATAGTGTGCCGTCATGCCCTGCAACATCGCCGCGGCGGCGTCGCGCTCGCTGACTCCCGCAGGTATTTTCACCAGACGATCAGCGGGCACTAACGCATATTCGGCGTAACTTCCGAGCACTCCGGCGTAAGCGACGGGATCGCCGATAGAAAACTTTACGGCGTCTTTCGTGGCCTGGTTGGCTGATCCGGCATCGGAACCGATCGCGATTACTGTGCCCGCTCCTTCTTGCCCGATGATGAGCGGCAGTGGAGCTTTATACCGGCCTTCGCGATTGTAAACGTCGATAAAATTGACGCCCGCGGCTTTGATTTTGACTACTACTTCGTTGGATTTTGGTTGAGGAACCGGTAATTCCGTCAGTTCCATGACCTCGGGGCCGCCCGTTCGCTGTATCTGAATTGCTTTCATCTTCGCTTCGATGAAGAACAACTGGTGTAGGACTCATCGACTCGCGATTTTCCAGGCGTCCGCGTTTCGTTAGCGTGGTGGTTGGGGCGTGACATTTACGCCGCCACGGGAGTGGCAGCGCTGAGGTAACATGGTCGGCTTGTGCCTAAGGTAACTTCAAATGTCTAGTGTTGACTAGCGTTGACCCAACGATTTTTGCGATAGTAACATCTCAACACTAGAAGCTGACTTGGCAGAGGGGACGCTGATTTCGCGTCCAAAGTGGTCGCGGCAAACGTTGAGAATATGAGGTTTACTTCCCACCCGTATTTAGCGATTGTTCTCTCCGCCCCAGTGGCGGCGGCTTTGCTTACGACCGCAGGTTGTGGCGGCGCGCCGAAGACAGCAAGCGCCAAACCTCCGGCGCGCGCCCAGGCCCCAGCCATCGCGGCCTCAAAACCCACGACTCAAACCGTCCCTGGCGCGCCAAAGAGTGGCGTCGCAAAGAGTGGCGCTCCAAATAAGACTAACGAGCAAAATTCACAACCAGTCAACCCTTTCGCTGCTCAAGCGGCGGTCGCGCCTGCCGCACAGCCGGTTGCGCCAGTGCAGGCAGCAGCTGATCCGGTCACCGAGTTAATTGCCGCTGCTGAGACGCTTCGTCAGTCGGGTGAAGAGAGTTACCAGGCCGGCAACCTCGACGCCGCGAAACAGGATTACGACGCGGCCTTCAACAAACTGATGCAGAGTGGATTCGACATCCATGGGGATGAGCGCCTGCAGCACGAACTCGACCGCGTCCTTGAAGGTATCAGCGGAGTCAAGCTGGCGAGCCTGCCGCAAGGCGATGGCACCGAAGAGCAGAAGTCTGAGCCCGCGCCGATCGATGAAGCGAACGAACTGAATCCAACTGCCGACGCGAATGTGAAGGCGAAGGCCGAAGCCGAGCTCAAAATCACTCACTCCGATTTGCCTCTGGTGATGACCGATCAGGTTGCTGGCTTCATCAATCACTTTTCAGGACGCGGACGGGGCACGCTTCAGCAAGGTCTTGCCCGCTCCGGACGCTACGAAGAAATGATTCGCCGGATTCTGCGCGAAGAGGGAGTTCCCGAGGAGCTCATCTACCTCGCTCAGGCCGAATCCGGATTCCATCCTCTGGCGGTTTCGCGCGTGGGCGCTCGCGGCATGTGGCAGTTCATGGGAAGCCGCGCCAAGGGTTACGGGCTTGAGCGGAACTGGTGGGTCGACGATCGACAGGATCCCGAGAAAGCGACGCGTGCGGCGGCGCATCATCTCAAAGACCTCTACCACCAGTTTGGGGACTGGTACCTGGCTATGGCCGCCTATAACTCCGGCCCAGGCACGGTGCAGTCTGCCGTCAAGCGTACTGGATACGCGGACTTCTGGGAGCTTTACAACCGCAACGTGCTGCCGAAAGAAACTCGCAATTACGTTCCCATCATCGTAGCCGTCACCATCATGGCGAAAAATCCAGCGCAGTACGGGTTGGATTCTGTGGTGAAGGAAAAACCGATGGTGTACGACACGGTAAAAATCAATTATCCAATCGATCTGCGTCTGGCTGCCGAGTGCGTGGACGCCTCCGCCAGCGATCTGCTGGATCTGAATCCAAGCCTGTTACGGCTGACGACGCCAAAGAACCATTCCTTCGATCTGCACCTGCCCGTCGGCACCGCCGAAAAGTTTGAAACCGCGGTCGCTGCCATTCCCGCCGACAAGCGGGTCTGGTGGCGTTACCACCGCGTGCAGGGAACAGAGACGCTGGCCTCGATTGCCCGCATCTACCACGCCACTTCGAAATCCATCGCCGAAGCGAACGATCTCGGCGACCAGACAACCAACGGATTCCTCTCGCCCGATACGCGCCTCATTATCCCCGTGGCTGCGAGCAAGCAGAGCGACACTTCAACCTACGCTCACGCCACCACGCATTACAAGATTCGCCACGGCGACACGGTCGAATCGATCGCAGAGAACTTCGGCGTATCGGTAAAAATGCTGCGCGTTTGGAACCGCCTGAAAGGCGACAACCTGGCCGGACGCCGGGTTCTGTATCTTCATCTGCCGATCACCGCGCCGAGCGTGGATACGCAGGTAGCGAGCGACCATTCCAGTAAATCGTCAAAGCGAAAAGCTCGAAGTGCAAGTCACTCAGCCGCAGGCAAGCAAGCTGCGACCTCGGAGACTTCGGCTAGCGCTGTTCTGCATCACAAGGTGAAAGCGGGCGAAACGCTGTACTCCATCGCGAGCTCGTACAACACCTCGGTCACAGCTCTCAAGCGCGACAATCGAGACGTAGCGGTGCTTCGTCCGGGCATGATTCTGTTAGTTCGGGACGTGCGGTAAGCGAAAGCCTCATTACATCCGTCTTACATTTCTTTTTACATCGCTCTTGAAGAAACAGTCACGCCGTGAGCGAGACAAGAATTGAACTCGCTGTCGCTTTACAATCTCTTCCGCAGAAACTCAAATACCACATAGCCAATCACTGCCGCCACCAGAGCAATGCCGAAGTTTGCCGCAGTGAAGATTTCTAAGATGGCCCACGCTAATCCCTTTTGATGACCGAGTGAGGAGCGTTCGTATACTCCCATGAGAAGGTTGGCGTAAAAAAGAAAGATGATGAAGGCGACTTCGATCAGCGCTCGCCAGAGATTTTGTTTCATACCGGCTTGGATAGTTTTCGTAAGACCTCTTTCGTTCGGGCGCGAGCCGCACGCCTCAGGCGGTGAAGCGCGATCATCTTTCATCTTTCATTGCTTGCTGCGCGATTAAAGTCGCCTGCCCTGCTAAATCCGCCCGCGCATATTTATCCCATTAGCAGCCCGCCGTTGACGTTTAGCACATGGCCGGTGATGTAGGAGGCGTCGTCAGAGGCGAGAAAACTTACCGCGCTCGCGACATCTTCGGGCGCTCCCACTCGGCCTAACGGGATTGACTTAACCGCAGTTTGCCGGAACTCTTCGCTCAGTGCGGCGGTCATGCTGGTCTCGATGAATCCGGGAGCGACTGCATTGCAAGTGATGTTGCGCGACGCTACTTCGCGCGCCATGGCCATGGTCAGGCCAATCAGTCCGGCCTTGGAGGCGGCGTAGTTCGCTTGCCCGGCCTGGCCCATCTGCCCGAAGACACTGGTGACGTTGATGATTCTGCCCCAGCGCTGCTTAAGCATGGATCCGATGACTTGCTGAATGCAGAGATAGGCGGAGGTCAAGTTGGTGGAGAGAACCGCATCCCAATCGGGACGTTTCATGCGCATGACAAGCTGGTCGCGCGTAATTCCGGCGTTATTGACGAGAATATCGATTTTGCCCAGGTCCCCGATGGCCGACTTTATTCCCGACTTGATTTGCTCTTCGTCGCCCACGTCAATGACGTAGGCGGAGGCTTTGCCGCCTGCCGTCGTGATTTCTGCTACGAGTGAGTCAAGCTTCTCGCGATTGCGCGCGGCGACCGCGACTTGGGCTCCATGCCGCGCCAGTGCGAGTGCGCACGCATGGCCGATCCCTTGCGACGCCCCTGTGATTAGCGCAACTTTTCCTTCCAATTTCATTCTTGCTCCTTGCTCCTTGGTACTTGCTGTGAGTTTTTAAATTCTTTGAAGGGAATCGAGGATTATAACCGCCGGGAGCGGTCGCAGACACATGCTGTTGGCGTCCCAACCGACAAAGTTGGGGGCGCGCAGATCGACTGGAGCGCGGCCGCCCGGGGAGCTGGTAAAGCTTGCGTTTGTGTGACTTGTTAAAGGGAGATTGTGCGACGCCGATATTGATAGCAGGATGTGTGCTTCCGCTATCGATCCGAAGACGACGGTGCTCATTGCGGACGACAGCGCATTCATGCGTGCTTCCCTGAAGCGAATGATCGAATCAGACGATGAGCTCCGTGTCATCGGGACGGCGGACAACGGACTCGAGGCGCTGGCGAAGATCAATTCGCTGTGTCCCGACGTCGTCACGCTCGATATTGACATGCCGGGTATGGATGGCTTCGAGATTCTGAAGCGAGTCATGTCTGACTTGCCGCGTCCGATCATCATTGTGAGTTCGATTGCCCGGGGTGGAGCTAAAGCTACGCTCGAGGCGCTCGATCTCGGAGCCTTCGATTGCGTGGCGAAGAGCTTGAATTACGGGACGGAAGATGTCATGAAGGTGCAGGAAGAGCTTGTCAGCAAGATCAAAGCGGCAGCGGCGGCGGGCGCTCGCTGGGATGCCGCGATAGTTCCTACGACAGTCCTTGCGACAGTTCCTGCGATAGCTGCAGCGGCAACAGGTCACTCTCGAACTTCATCTTTGTCTCGGCAAGTTCACGGCACGGGTAAACGCGCCGCTGCCGTAAGCCCATCGATTATTGCGATCGGAACTTCGACAGGCGGCCCGAAAGCGCTGCAGACCATTCTGTCTGTTATGCCCGAAAGTTTGCCAGTGCCAATCGTTATCGTGCAGCACATGCCCACGGGTTTTATTGAGCCTCTTGCGGCACGTCTGAATCTGTTAAGCAGGCTCGAAGTTCACGAAGCGAGAGAGGGTGAACATCTCCAACCGGGACACGCATATCTCGCTCCCACCGGCAGGCACCTTACGTTTCTACGGCTCAACCAACGCGAGGTGATTATTCACCTGTCTCCGTTGCCCGGAGATCTTGCGCACATTCCTTCCATCAACGTCATGATGATGTCGGCGGCGCAGGTTTTTCAATCGGCCACGATGGGAATCATTCTTTCCGGCATGGGTGACGACGGCGCCGATGGGATGCAGGCAATCTTTCGCCACGGCGGCTATACGCTGGGGCAGGACCGAGCCAGCTGCGTGGTCTACGGAATGCCACGCGCTTGCCACGATCGCGGCGTCTTGAGTGAAATGGTGCCGCTCACTGATATCGCAAGTCGTATTCTCCGCGAGGTCGGGTCATCCAGTTTCGTCACTGCTCATTAGGGCGACGGATCGCAAGGGCCACCGATCGCGAGGGCCACAATTCACGGCGGTAATTGCAGCTTTCGCTTCGAGACTCCATCTGTCCTACTTACCCTGTCCCGCTTGCGCTATCCCGCTTGCGCCGCGGCCTTCGCCCGTACAAAAGGCGTCAATGCCTCTTCAATTTTCGCGACCAGAGCGCGCGTCCCGTAGGGTTTCGCCAGAAAGTAAGTCTGCGATTCGGGACACTCGAGGTCATCTTCGCAAAGCTGACCGGTGGTAAGCAGAACCCTCATCCACGGCGCTTCCTCTCGCAGGGTTTCTCGCAATTGCAGCCCGCTCGCACCGGCAAGTTCGAGGTCGCTCATGACCAGTTCTATGCCAGGAGTTTCACGGAAGATTTTCATCGCTTCCGAGGCATACTCTGCCGCGAAAACATCGAAGCCCGCGTTCTCAAGGACGAGCGTGGTTGACTGCCGCACTTGCACTTGATCCTCGACCAAAAGAATTTTTCGTCGCGGCTTGCCGAGAGTGTAGTTTCTTTGAAATTTCACAGTATCACCACGTTTGCCTTCCCGTTGATCTTCTTCTAGCAATCACGTCGCCTCGGGGTGATGAGAGGTGGACCACGCGGGTGGATGTGGAGTGGAGAAGGCTTGCTCAATTCTCCCGAAATTATTTGGCGGAGAGAATTGTGTGTCTGGGATCGAGCACGATTTTGTGAACCGCGATCGAAGAGGTCATCCGGAAGCCGCTCTCCGCGCCATCTGCCAACACTTCGCCTAAAAAGATGAGGGCTCCCGCGGCGTTCATGCCGTACACCGGTACGGCGGTTACAAGGTCTTCAGGTACGTCCTTTTGAACGATTGAACCAGTGACGGTAGTCACGCCATTCTTCTCGTCTATGTGAACATTGCTCGCTTCGATCTTGGGAATCGCGGTTCCGTTGATCCAACCTTCGAGAAACCAGTCCAATTTAGGACGCCGTTCGTACCAAAGCGGGCGAGGCAAGTCCTCCTCGAACGCCCGCAGCAGTTCTTCTGTGCTGATGCTCTTGCCGGCGTAATGGTCGCGCACCTTTCGCAACACTCGAAAGAAAGGTTCGTCAGCATTGGTCACGCTCCCTTTGCGCTCAACTCGCGATCGGCTGAGGGCCTGGGAATTGTGCGCGCCGGAGTCACGCAGCATGCACCGCAGCATGTGAAAGAGCCACGTCCCTCTCTCATAACTGATGGCTTCATAGCCACCGGGAAAGTGCGACGACTGCAGCCTCTGGCCCAGGGTTACGGGGCCCGCATCGCGCAAACGCGCCCCTTCCTTGTCAGTGCTGGCGAGATCGCGGCGATAGCCCTCCAGTACTTGATCGAATTGCAACGGGTTCTGTTGCTCCAGTAACAAGAGAGCCGAGTAGTTTGAAAGCCCCTCGGCGATCCACTGATCGCGGTAGGTCGTCCAGAGCACCAGGTCTCCCCACCATTGGTGTGCGGTCTCGTGGACCAGTACCTGATTGTCGAGGATGCTGCGGAGCGAATCCATGTGCAGGTCGAGTCGCTCTCGCGGGCTGAGGAAGGCGTAGCTGGAAAGAAACACAAGGCCCGGCCATCCCTGGCTGAAATTTCCGGGCATTTGCGTCAGGGCCAGTGAGCCGTAGGGGTAGGGTCCAAACCAGCGCGAGAAATTGGTGATCGCCTTTGCGGCCTGGTCCGCGACGGCCTGCGCGTTGCGAGCGGGAGAGGGAGGAGGCGGCAGTACAAGCGCCGGCTTCGTGGAGCGCGGGAAGGAGCGCGTCTGAATTTCAGGACCAGTCTCCGTGATCTGAGGAAGCGCTTTGGGGAAGGATTTTTCGACCGAGCGATTCGCGAATGCCTCGACCAATACGCCGGACGGGTTGGCTTGCGCCCGAACGTACTTGCCAAGGTTGAATCCGGCGACCGGAAGGGGCCGCTCGGAAATCCATCGCGATACCTTGCCGGGTGGGGCATTCGCCGGATGCGGAGAGCTTGCGGGAGTCGCGCCGCTCACCTCCACATCCGCTTTAGCGGCGCGTTCCGGGGACACCGCCTTTCCGGTGGCAATGAGAGTCCATTCCGGAGGGTAGCGGAACTCCAAATCGAAGCGGGCCGGGCTCAAGCCGAAATTCGGATACCAGGTGCCTCGCTCGCCGACCAGCAGCAGCCCATTACCGGCGTCTGAGAGAACCTCGCCCGCATAGACGAAATTCAACTTTATCTCGGAGTCGGGCTTTATTCCCTGGGGAAACACGACCGCGATCAGGTCGTTGCCCCGGCGTTGCAGTTGGGTTCCTTCCCTGGCTGGATTTTGAATGAAGTCAAGCGCATGCCCTTCGCTTTCGACCGCGTTCACTTTCAGGTAGCGGGAGAGCTCGAATAACAACGTGCGTTCGCCTCCCTTGCGGGCGCGCACGCTCAACTCCGTAGAAGCGCGCAGCATGGTCGGAGGCTCGACCGAAGCGCGAACCTTGAAGCTGGTGATGGTTGTGTCGATCGATGGCTTTGCTACGGAAGGCGCATTAGGAGAAAACGATGTCCAAATATCAAAGAACAACGTGCCATCCCTTGCCCGGGGCTGGCCAGCCCATAGGGGCTCGGAGGTGGCGGCATCCCAGAAGACTTCGAATGCGCCGAGCTTTGTGCCGATGAGGTGCGCGTGCAGCAACGACGCAAACTTCGGCTCGGTCGCTTCGGCGCTTGTCGAAGGAAGAAAGTGGCTAAAGTCGAGCAACAATCTGAGCGCATCGAACTCGGCCAGCTCGCGAGCCACTCCGTCCGAACGCTTGAGAAAGTCCGACTCTTCGGGAAGGGTGGAGAGAAAGGGCTTGAGGGCGGCAGCCGTGTCATCGTTGAAACGCAAATATCCGGAAGAGAAGTGCTCGACCAGAATCGCCATTCCAGTGAACAGGGCTAGTGACCCACGCTCCCTGCGGTTCGGAGGGCGCAAACGGATCTCACCTTCGCCCTCGAAGAATGCTCCCGTGGTGCGGCCACAGATATCTTCGGTGAAGGCCAGGGTACCGTCCTCAAAATCGAGGTGCAGATTCGGTCGGTCGATCGACGCTTCTCGAACTTGATAGACCCGTTGCGAGTCGAGGCCGACGGATCGAATGCGGGAGTAGAGTGCGGAGGTCGTCTGCGGACAATGCGAATCGCTGGCGGCGGCGAATGACGGGGTCGCCAGAAGCAGAAAAAGGGCAGCCCACACCGCGCGCATAAGGTCGTCCATCTTGGTCAACACTCTACTCTTATTTGATGCGGGTTTAATGCGCGCTTTTGAGGCGAAGGGTAGAAAAGTTACTTGCGGCAAGCGGGCGATTGACCGGTTTGGATTTTTCTATGGGAACCTGGTTACGGTCTCAGCAACAACACCTTGGTCACCTTACCGTGGGGCTCTGCGGTTGCTAAAATCAGCCGAGTGCGAGCCCTTACTATCATTTTGGCCATTGCGTTCTGGCCCGCCCTGCGAGCGGCTGCGGACGTCATTCATCTCAAGAACGGGCGCACCATTTGGGCCGACGAAGTTCGACAGACGAAGGATCGTGTGCAGTATGAGCTTGGCGATGACACCTATTCGATCTCACGTTCGTCGGTCGACCATATCGAGACGGGAGGCTCCGCGCCGGCACACGCCGGGGCGAGCGCTTCGAACCCGTCGGCTCCCGATATCGCTGCCGCCGAGCCGTCGTTCGCGAACGAGTCGGATGTGGCCACCAAGGTCATCCGCGATGGCAAGGTCGATACCGACGCTCTCGCCAGTCTCGCCCGTTCTGCAAACCCGGATGTTGCAACCACCGCATACTTTCTTGCCGGGAAGCAGGAATCGGATCAAGGGAATCTTCCACTGGCCAAACGCTACTTCGAAGCGGCGCTTCGCTTACAGCCTGACAATTCCACCTTGCTTATTTATTATTGCGCCACCCTTATGCGGACCGGGCACTCCGCTGAAGCGTTGCCTTACGCACAACATGCCGCCAGCGTCGCACCAGCTTCGGCCGATGCCCTCGGAATGCTCGGCTTCGTACAATTTGCCAGCGACCACACTCCGGATGCGATTCGCTCCTGGAAAAAATCGTTGGCCCTGCGCCCCGATCCGACGGTGAAGGAATATCTTGCCCGGGCGGAGCGCGAATCCAGGGTTGAATCCGATTTCTCGCAGCGTGAGAGCACGCACTTCAACCTTCATTTTGAAGGCAAGCAAACCTCCGAAAATTTTCGCCGGGATCTGCTGTCGGCGCTCGACTCTGACTACGATGAACTGGTGCGGGACCTGGGCTACGAGCCACGCAATATGATCGCGGTCACGCTCTACACGCAACAGGCCTTCTTCGACGTGACCCGCGCTCCCGCATGGACGAGCGCCGTGAACGATGGCAAGCTTCGTGTTCCGGTAAGCGGCGTCGGCACTGTCACTCCGGCGCTCCGTCGGGTGCTGAAGCACGAATTGACGCACTCTTTCATCGCCGAAATGTCAGGGAACCGGTGCCCTACCTGGCTGAACGAGGGGGTCGCGCAATTGGAAGAGGGGCGATCGTCGAAGTCGAGCGGGCATCAACTGGCGCGCTTGTTCGCAAGTG
>JAYVCW010000398.1:0-15534 GCA_043749775.1 Acidobacteriaceae bacterium
GTGCAATTGCGACAGGTCAGGTATCTAAACGTCCGCGAGCCCAAGAGCCCGCGAAGAGCTCGGCCCCACGCAGTTCGTCTCCCGACATTTTTCTGATTACCATCGACACTCTTCGAGCCGACCACGTTGGCTGCTACGGATACAAGCAGGTGTCAACGCCCGCGCTTGATGGCCTCGCCGCTGATGGTGTTCGTTTTACGCAAGCGTTCACCCACAGCCCGATCACGAACACTTCACACATCACGATTCTGACCGGACTTTTGCCGAGCGTGCATGGCGTTACCGATTTCGGCATCCCGTTATCTCCGCAGCACCTCACGGCGGCGGAATTGTTAAAGAAACATGGTTATCAAACGGCCGCTTTCATCGGAGCCGTGATCCTTGACAGCAACTCCCTCGCTCCCGGCCTCGACCGCGGCTTTGATTTTTATGACAACTTTCCTAAAGAAGATGACAAGCAGCCAGACGGCAGAACCAAGCCGCGCTGGGGCAGAGTCGAGCGCCGCGGTATGGATGTGGTCACGCACGCCGAGGCTTGGTATGAAAAGCACCGCGCAGGGCCTCACTTTGTTTGGCTGCATTTGTACGATCCGCACGATCCCTATGAGCCTCCGTCTCCCTTCGCCGAAAAATATAAAGACCACCTGTATGACGGTGAGATTGCCTATGCCGACTCGGCGTTGGCCCGCTGGATCGCGTTTCTAAAAAAATCAGGCGCTTATCAAAATGCGTTGATCGTCATCACCGGAGACCACGGTGAGGGCTTGGGTGAGCATGGCGAAGACACTCACGGCCTCTTCCTTTACGATTCCACTCTTCATATTCCCCTGATTGTGAAGACGCCAAAAGCCGCTCCGGGCAAGGCTTTAGCTGTTGTCGATTCAGAAGTGCGTACAACCGACATTCTGCCGACGATTCTCTCGATCGCTGGCGTCGCCGTTCCTGCTGAATTAAATGGCGAGTCGCTAAAGCCGCTGATGACGGGAACGGGAGCGCCTGCGTCGTCATCTCCATCTTCATCCTCATCTTCATCTGTATCTTCGCTGACTCGGGAACTCTTCAGCGAAACCGATTATCCCTTGCGTTGGGGCTGGGCTCCGTTGCGCGCCTTGCGAACCGCAAATTCTAAATTGATCGATGCTCCGCGGCCGGAATTGTATGATCTGCAAAACGATCCTAAAGAACAAAAGAATTTGTACGCCGCGGATGCGACCCGCCTGAAGAGCATGCAGACACAAATGGCAGTATGGAAAGCCAGGCTGCCCGAAGCAACGAAGGCCGCAAAAGGCGAGAATCTGCCTGACCCGAAAGATAAAGTTCAAGTCCAGAACTTGCTACACAACGCTATGCTGGCCGGCGATGACAACCGATCGAACGACGCCCGGCAATATCTTGAACGGGCGTTACAGCTCGATCCCGCATCACCCACCGCGCTTCGGCAGCTAGGAGAGCTGGAATATTCCGCCGGAGATTTCTCAAATGCAGCGTCTCATTTGAAAAAAGCTAGCGAGTTGCGGCCTGATGATTCGACAGCCGCCTTCGAGCTCGGCGAAGCTATGGCTAAAGCTCAAAACTGGTCCGGAGCTCGCGACGCGCTGGAATCAAGCCTGAAGTTGTCGCCCAGCCAGATGCCGGCCCGCTTGCTGCTCGCCCGTGTTTATCTGCAGTTGAAAGATGCGAAAAATGCCGCGGATCAATATGAAGCGGCCCTCCTCGTAGATGCCACGAATACAGAGGGACGCCTCGGCCTCGCAGAAGCTCAGATACAGCAATCGGATTTCGCCGCGGCATTGCCCGACTTGGAGTTGCTGGTGAAATCCGATTCCAGGAACGCAGCCGCCAATCGCCTGTTGGCGCGGGCTTACCGCGGACTAGGCCGCGAAGAAGACGCCAAACGTGCCGAGGCAGCCGCGGCATCGCAGAAATAAAATGCGCCGCGCAGTGGTCAGAACCTGACTCCCGTCGTCCGCAGTTTTCAGACGCCACCCTAAAAATCGTTCACATTCCTTTCATGTATCCTTTGTATGCTCGATCAGTTGCAAGGCTTGATTCCGCGCTAATGCCGTTAGCACCATGCCACGCAAAGCTCGAATTCCCGCAGCGCGACCTGCCGAAAGACGACCCACGCGATCGTCGCCCTCATCCTCGAAGCGTTCGCTCGCCGTCCAGCCTCGTGTCAGCGGGTTAAGCCCCGATAACGCGGAAGACGAGGAGCTTACCGCCCAGGTATTGCGCGGATGCCTGATCGCACGCGACGCCGTCTTCAACGTAAAAGATTTTTTAGCCGACGGATCGCGTCTCGCTTTGCTGGCAATCAAAGATTGCGAAAAGGAACTTGACCAGATCGAGCGCAAGATTGACGAACAACTTCCGGAAGCGATCACCCGCGTGGGAGAAGCAGAGGCGCGCGAATTGCTTGCCTGCCTCAAGTTCATCACCGATCTTGAGCGCATTGGCGATCTTGCTTATAGCGCTGTGATGCATCTGCAATCCCGGCGCGAAAAGTTGCCCACGGCCGATTCCCGGCAATTGATCGAGATGGCCACGCTGCTGCACACTATGCTCGAGCAGATTCATCAGGGATTTGTGAAGCGCGATGTTTCCTATGCCCAGAGCGTGCTGCAATCGGATCCCGCGGTAGATCGTCTGTGCCACGCTCTTTTTCAACGCCATTTGGCGGAGCCGAATACTCCAAATGGACAAAAGAATTTTGATATCGTGCTTGCGGCGCAAGCCCTCGAACGTATCGGGGATCACTCCAAAAACCTGGCCGAAGAATTGTATGGCCTCACCGAAGGCAGATCCCTGCGTCACAACGCCAGAAAACTTTCCACCGCTTAGGCTGTTGTGGAGACTCTTGATGTTGAGACCGGGTAAGTTGAGACCGGGTAAGCTCGGTTTCCCCGGCTGCGGCATTAGTGGAAGTCGTGCGAAACCATCGGGGCTTCCGTCACGTTGAGCGGGGAGACCTTCTCGGCTCTGATGTGAATCACGTTGTCCTGATTCTGTAGAATTCCTTCAATCATCAGGAATCTCTCTGAAATTAAAAGCACCCGGTTTTTCTGCAGCAGATCGGGATTGATGATCGCGTTCGCGATTCCGGTTTCATCCTCCAGGCTGATGAACATCATTCCTTTTGCCGTGCCCGGACGCTGACGCGTAATCACAGATCCGCCGATTCGCAATCTGCGTCCAGTCTTACATTTGGCAAGCTCAGACGCTCTGAATATCCCCATCTTCTTCATGGCTTCGCGGCGATATTGCATCGGATGCGGGCCAACGGTTAGTCCGGTCGATCGGAAATCTGCTACCAGACGTTCTTCGGCATTCATCGCCGCAAGCGGTGATCGCTCGTCCCTTTCAGGCAGATCATTTAATAATGGGCCCGACCAGCGCACTGCGCGCTCCACTTGCCAGAGCGCATCGCGGCGATGCAGCTTGAGAGTTCGATATTCGCCGCCCGTTTGACGATCTTCGCTTCGACGATCTTCGCTTTGACGATCTTCAGTTTGACGATCGCGCGCCACTCTATTGAGTGCTCCAATTTCTGCGAGAGTCGTTAATTCATCGGTGCGCAATTCTGGCACGCGCCGCGCCAGATCTTGAATAGAAGTAAATGCAGCGAAGCTTCGCTCTCGCACCAGCGCTTGGGCTGCCGGTTCGCGCAAACCACGAGCATAGTTCAAGCCCAGGCGGACGGCGAATTCCTTTTTTCTCCCCGTGCTTGTTTTATCGGGAACGACAGAGTCAGAAATAGGTTCTAACGTGCACTTCCAGTCTGATTTGGTCACATCCATCGGCAGAAACTTCAGCCCGTGGCGTTGTGCATCTTGAACCAGAGTTGAAGGATGATAAAAGCCCATCGGCTGATTGTTCAGCAGGCCTGCTAAAAACGCGGCCAGGTAGTGGCATTTCAAATAAGCGCTGGCGTATGCGATCAGGGCAAAGCTGGCAGCGTGCGATTCGGGAAATCCATATAGCGCGAATGATGTGATCGATTGAATGATTTGCTCTTGCGTTTCTCCTGTGATTCCGTTGCGCGCCATTCCCGCGCGCAGTTTTTCTCCAATCGCTTTCATCTTTGTTTCGGAGCGTTTGAAGCCCATAGCGCGCCGCAATTCTTCCGCTTCTCCACCCGTGAAATTGGCGGTGATCATGGCCATCCGTAGTAGTTGCTCTTGAAAGAGCGGTACGCCAAGCGTTCGTCCGAGTACCGTTTCGAGCGATGGATGCGGGTACGAGACCTCCTCTCGCCCTTGTCTTCGCTTGAGAAACGGGTTGACCATGTTTCCGACGATCGGGCCGGGACGAATGATTGCCACCTGCACCACGATGTCGTAAAAGCGAACCGGCTTAAGCCGCGGCAGACAGGCCATCTGGGCGCGGCTTTCCACCTGAAACATGCCGACCGTGTCCGCCTTTTGCAGCGTCGAATAAACCACGGGATCATCGGGTGGAAGATGCGCCAGGTCGACTTCTTCCTGATAATGATCGCGAATTAATTCGATCGAATCCTTCAGCACCGCCATCATGCCGAGCCCAAGCAGATCGACTTTGATAATGCCCATGTCGGCACAATCTTCTTTATCCCACTGCACCACCACCCGGCCGGGCATCGATGCCGGTTCAAGCGGCACGACCGAATCGAGGCGGCCTTCACAAATCACCATGCCGCCCGAGTGCTGCCCTAAATGCCGGGGTAAATCTTGCGCGGCCAGACACAACTCAAAATATTTGCGGATCCGCGGATGCGTAAGATCGAGTCCGGCATCGCATAGACGGCGGTCAAGCGCATCATGCTCGTCTCTAAATTCCCACGTTGCTACTGCCGCCGAAATCCGTTTCAGAGTCTCTGCGTCAAAGCCCATAGCCTTACCCATTTCGCGCGCCGCCATGCGGTTTCGATAGGTGACGACATTCGCCGTCATGGCCGCTCCGCGCTGGCCATAGCGCTGGTAGACGTATTGAATGACGCGCTCGCGTTCATCGCCGCTCGGCAAGTCGAGATCGATGTCAGGCCACTCCCCGCGTTCTTCAGAGAGAAATCGCTCAAACAATAATTCCATCCCGATAGGGTCGACGGCGGTAATGCCGAGTGAATAGCAAACCACGCTATTGGCGGCCGATCCCCGGCCTTGCGCCAGAATGTTCTGCTCGCGGCAGAAGCGAACCAGGTCCCAGACGATTAAAAAATATCCTGCCAGATTCAGGTGCTCGATCAGCTTCAGTTCGCGCTCGATTTGCCGGCGCGCCCGCCGTTTTATCTCCGCATCGGCGCGGCCGTAACGGCTCTGCCAGCCTTCGCGAGTGCGCTCGCGCATAAACGACATCATGGTCTCGCCTTCAGGCACGGGATAGCGCGGGAATTCGTACCCGAGATCGTTGAGCGTGAATTCAAGGCGCGAAGAAAGTTCAACCGTGTTCGCAATCGCCCGCGGAACATCCGCAAATAGGGAGCGCATATCCGCGGCAGACTTGATGTAACACTCGGCATTCCGCGCCAGCAGCCTTCCGGCCGTGGCCAGCGTGTGATGATGCTGCAGCGCCGTGAATGCATCCGCCAACTCGCGCTGATGCGCACGGGCATAATTTATGCCGTTGGTCGCGAGTAACGGCAGATGTAGAGCCTGCGCAATTTCCATTGCAACCCGATTACGGTATTCTTCGTCGCGGCGAAAATGGCGCTGCAACTCAACATACACATTCTGCCGCCCAAACATTTCTGTCAGCCGTTGCACGGTTTCGAACGCGGCGCCGGGACCACCCTCGGCAAGGGATGCGGCAAGCGGTCCTTCTTCTCCGCCGGTCAGGCAGATCAAGCCCTCGGCATGCTCAATAAGATCCGGCTCGGATGCGACCGCCCCTTCTTTTCGCCCGACCCGCAATTTCATCTGCGTGATCAGGCCGCAGAGATTGCGGTATCCCGTGCGCGAAGCGACCAGCAGCGGAAGGCGAAAGCCTGAATATTCGACCGGCGAAAACGGAGCACACGTGAGCTCAGTTCCAATGTGCGCCTTGATCCCGGTTTTTTGCGCGGCCAGATGAAAGCGCGGCGCACCGTATAGTCCATCGCGATCGAGCAATGCCATCGCTGGCATTCCAAGATTCGCGCCGGTTCCAATTATTTCTTCTGGAATGGACGCGCCTTCGAGAAAACTGAAGGCGGAGCGGGAATGGAGTTCAACGTACATATTCAACCTACATGCTCAACGTATATGTGCAACGTATATGACTAACGCTCGTGTATGGGTCGGGATCGAAGCCCAGTGGGGTCAGTCATACGCACCCTCCACAAACCAATGTCCATTCAGCTTGTCTTGTACCAAGCGATACAGCACCAACCCAGAGCTGGACGAGACCGCGATATCCCACTCATCGCGTGACCAACCCTGCTCTGACCAGTCGCCCGAAGAGCGCCACGGGCCCGCCGTCCAAACGATTTCGCCGTCAATGTCTTCGCGCTCTATACAGCGCAGCCGCACCGGCTTCGTTGCCTGCATGGCAACGCTCGCAACCAGAGGAGGACGAAACAATCGCAGCGCGATGACCGCACTCATCAACTCCTGCGCATTTTTGAATTCGTTTTCGCCACCTCGCTCACGCTCCCGAATGTTTTCTGATTTGAGTGTGCTCATGAGCGTTGACGCTCCCTCCATCGGGGCAAAATGCCGCACTGCAAACGCATCTTCGCGATGCGTGTCCAGCAATTCCACCGACCCTACCCGCCCTTCGCCGACGATTCCTTCTATGCGCGCCAGCGTGAGTTCCAATTTCTCAGGCTCGGGAAACACCGGCTGAAATAATCCTCCCTGCAAAGAGCGAGGGCGCGCCGGCTCCCCCGTCAAATGGATCTTCACGATTGGCGCTTCAGGCGGATGCGCCTGCAAATCAAGCTGCAATAGCTTAAGAAACACTTTCGCATCCAGCATCGGAACCGGCAGCTTCAACGTTCGAGAAAACGTTCGGGTGAGCGTTCGAGTGGATGTACGACGTGAGCTTCCATCCGAAATTTGTTCCCGGTCATGCTCAGCCATGGTCGAAGTCGAATCGAAATCATTCGGTGCAACGGATGCCAGTTCCAGATCAAGCCGTAGCTCCTGCAACGCTAAAGCCCGCGCACTGAGTCGCGCGCATAACTGCTCTAACATGCGGTTCAGCAAAAACGACAGCGGCTCGAGAAAAACGATGGGGTGCTCCAGGTCAACGCTCTCGGCGAACGTCAGGCCCGGTTCAAATAAACGCAGATCGCGAGATGCCGCGCCCCGCGCCAGCTTTTGCAGACGCAGCCCGTGTTGCCCCAAACGCTCAATCACCGGAACTTCCGGCAGCGCAGCCAGCGCCCGCAGCTTGCGAATGCCCCAGCGATCAAATGTCTCTACCCAGCGCGTACCTTGCTCGGCGTCGGAAGCAAAACTCTCCAGCAAAATATCGACCGGCAAATCGCCGAGCCGCTCGGCTTCGCGTCCTTTAGAAATTAACGTCGTGCCCCGAAAGCCCCGAGCTGCGAGCAAAGCGGCATCCGGATTCGAAGCCACCGCAATATGCGCCTCCAAACCCATCTGCAAAATACGCTCCGCCATGCCACCCGCAATTTTCTGCAGCGGCCCCAGCAAAGGCGTGAGCCCGGCAAGATTTAAAAGTGCAATGCCGGGCGCGGTGTCTTCTATCTCCGGAGAAAACGATTGCGCGCAATCGAGCACCGCCGCATGGGCCGAGATTTCCAGCGCCTCCGAACGCGGACGCAGCTCCAGATTTCCCCAAGCCTCCAATTGTGATTTTGAGGTCCCGACATCAACTCCAGCCGCACGCGCGTGCTCGTTGAGCGCCATCACTTTTTGCAGCGGAGCGCGCCCGCTAAGCACTGCCACAGGACGGTCACGCAGCCCAGGCTCAAAGCGGATGATGGCCTGAGCAGGGAAGTCGGGAATGAAGATGCAGGCAAACATTTATTTCCACTCTTGTCTATCCGTTTCGAAGTTTCCGCTGCGAGCTTTCCGCTTCAAAGCTACCCGCTCGAAGCAAGCGGAAAACGAAACGCTTATCCCGCCCACGCCGCACGGCTTTTAAAGCTGGCCGTCGATTGCATAGGCTTTCGTTGCGCTTGTCTTTCCAGGCGCGAGCCTAATACCTGGGCAGTAATCACGAATTGATCCAGCAATTCGGCGTGCGCTAGCTTCGGCCGCATCCCTCGAGTTTTCTGCGCGTGCGCCGCTGATATGTTCAGAATTACAGAGGAACAACTTCCAGCGATGGGTCGCTGCTCTATAACCAGAAGCGCAGTCGGCGTGCGCTCGACCGCGCGCCGAAAACGGAACCATGACGCCAGCGGAATTCGTCGCGCGCTCTCCGGCGGAACGTCGCCGAGATCAAGCACGATCATTCCGAAGCCGTTGCTTTGCAGCAAGAGATCGGTGACCTTCAGAAGTTGGCCGAGCGGCGATTCCCAGCGACTAAAGCCGCGTCCATTTTTCGCCGCTTTCGGCATGCCTGAGGCGAGTCGCAGACCTGCGTGTATATCGCGCCGCGAATCGCCTTCGCTTCCGGCAAATATAGGTTGCTTGCGCTGTCTTGATTTCTCTCCGCAGCGCACCCAGAGCAGACGGCTCAGTTCGATTCCCGCATCGGCGGCCGAGGCGGGATGAAAGGCGTCGCTCGCATCGACCAGCGCGCAGACTTCTCCACGCTCGGTTGCCTGGGCGAGCGCGCTCAGCAGAATGCTCGTTCGGCCCGAAGATTCCGCGCCACAAATCTCCGTAAGGCACCCGCGAGCGAGGCCTCCGGTTAACCCATCCAGTTGCGCGATTCCACTCGAAACCATCTCCGGCGCGGGGCGTACATCAAGCCGCGAGGCGGCAACAATCCCCGCCAGTTTTGGAGCACCAGCAACCGCCGCCAGCATTTGAGCCGCTTTAGCCGCCGGCTTTTTTGGAGGCTCCTCGCCAAATCTCTCCGGGACATCCAGCGCGGGCACGGGAGGAAAAATAAAATGGCGGCTGGTGGCCGCCGATGAAAAAACCGGAGAGGCAGACATACGCTCGTATTTCCCTGAGAACAAAGACTTCAAATTCAACGCGTTTCGAGTTTCGCCTTTTGTTCGCCAAGAGCAGTATGCTTTTCGAGCTTGGGATTGTCAATAAAATAGTCGGGCAAATTGAGGCCACCTAAACTAAACACAGGCAACACTTTCTCCCGTGTCTGTGGAAAACTGCCGCAAGAAATCCGCGAGCGTGAGTTCCTCCCCAACAATTTTCCACTACGCTGTTCCTACGTTTGCATTTGCTCCTAAAATGGACGAATTTGGTATCGCGAGGTCATCGTGAAATCACTTGCTTATTCGCTGCTTGTACTAATCGCATTTTTGGGACTTTCCATCGCACAAGACGATGCAAGTAAGGCTGCACCGAAACAATTTCCAACGAATAAAGCAGAGTCATCGGCAGTTCTCGAAAAGGCCAATGCGGGAGAAGTTTCAAGTCAGCATCTTGCAGGTCTGATGTATCTCAACGGCAGTGGAGTACCCAAAAGCCTTCCTGCGGCGCTGAAATGGTTTAAGAAGGCAGCGGATAACGGCTATGCCGACGCCCAGTATGACTTGGCCGTGATGTATGAAAACGGGGAAGGCGTCGAGGCAAGCTGCGCCGAAGCTGCCAAATGGTACTCAAAGGCAGCAGAGCAGAACCGCGTTTCTGCCATCCAGAATTTGTTGGGGATTTACGAACGCGGGACTTGCCTTAAGCCAGATGATGTGGAGACTGCGCGGTTGACTAGACGCCTAGCGAAGTTGGGCCATGCCGATGAACAGTTGAATCTGGGTTCGTTTTACGCCATGGGACGTGGTGTCCCAAAGGACGAGACGGAAGCAGGCAAATGGTTTGCCTTGGCAGCCGAGCAGGGCCAACCCGTTGCGCAGTTCATGCTAGGCCAATGGTATCGAGATGGCCCAGGTGGAATAACGCAGAATTACGTGGCCGCGTACAAGTGGTTCACGCTAGCCGTAGCTGGAGGGAACCAAGTTGATGGACGTAACTTCCTTCACCCAAAGATGACCCCGGAAGAAATTGTGAAAGCAAATAAGGAAGCGGAGGAATGGAAGGCAAAGCGCCCCGCTCCGCAAAAAACTCAGCAAGAATGAAAACCGGCTGCGTCAATTGGTGAAACATCGCGTCTCTAACAATGTCGGCGTTGTCATACACTTTTTGAGGGCACTACGGTGAGGGCTCGAAGGAGAGCGCCATTTCGCTTTAGTTGAAAGATATGCCACGCCAACCGAGGCCCGCTCGCAAGCAAGTTTCAGGTCAGGAACACGGTCCGACCCATGCATCTCTTCGATCACTTACTGCGATCATGATTACTACTTCGACTCTCTTCGTGAAGAGGAGCGGATACCCACCTCCCTCCTCTAAAAAACAAGCCTGTTGCGAATGTACCTGCCGCCCTATATAGTTCCCACCGCGGGTCCACTTGCAAGTTCTCGCTTCCCCCAGCAAGTTGCATTTCAACAGCATTTCAACAACAGGAGGTCTCATGACTGTTGCCAACCATCGCACTCCCTGCATGCTTTGCTTTGTTCTATTCTTCCTGGCCGTTACCGTGACGCATTCACCGGCGCAATCCACTGCCTTCCAACCTCAAACGAGACTTGGCGCTAGCTTGCCCGGTGACACATGGGAACCTGCAATTGCCGCCGATGTGCATGGCCACGTCTACGCCTTGATTCCTGATTACCCACCCACCTGCAAAGGCTGCCCGAACTCGCTTGTGTATTTGGTGACCAGTAGCGATGGCGGCACAAATTGGTCTGCACCTCGTCTGATTTATCCGGCTGGCTCAGGACAAATTGACGTGCAGGTGAAAGTCGATCCGGTGGACGGCAAAACGGTGTACGCAGCTTGGTTGCAAAACAACAAGAGCCAGATTCTCGTCCTTAAGTCGATCGATTTTGGAAACACTTGGAGCGCCGTCGTTGCCAATTCCACGATGGCCGGTACCGACAAAGACATTTTGGTGGTACATGGGAACGATGTTTATGTGGCGTACAACCACGCCCAAACGGTGTGGGCATCGTCGTCGCATGACGGCGGCCAGACATTTACCTCAGTAAAGGTGAACGCGAACGCTAATTTCGGATGGTCGCTGGCCGGCGGTGGTGCGATTGACGACGCAGGGAATGTGTACTTTGGCTGGGAAGGCTATACCCAAAATGGAGGGGCAAAAGGTCCGGTGAACATTTATGTCACGAAATCTGCGGATGGCGGCCTCACCTGGACTTCGACATTGCTTGATGTCTCCGGCGCACCTCCCGATTGCTCTGCCTTCTCATGCGGATGGGCATATCTCGGCCCGGGTACCGCTATGAGTAATGATGCCGCCGGGCAGCTCTATATTCTCTGGAACTCGGGAACCGTGGACAAAGGTCCGGAGCGTGTCTTCTATTCAACCTCGAAAGATAGAGGCCAAACCTGGTCGCTAAAAACGGATGTCTCGTTCGCGGCCACCGGGGTTGACCACGCTTTTCCGGCGATCATTGCCGGAGCGCCGGGCGACGTTCGCATCGCATGGATGGATGCTCGCAATTCCCCCAACTGGAATCTCTATTACCGCTCTTCGACCAATGGAGGCGCAAGCTGGTCAGGAGAATCTATTCTCAACAGCTATGTTGCCGGATATAACTACATATTCAGCAATGGTTTTCGTTATCCCTTCGGCGATTACTTCACCATGACGATTGACGGTCAAAACCACACCCAGGCCGCATGGGGAGAAGGATATAACTATTCGACCCCAGGCGATGTCTGGTATACCCGTCAAACGCGATAGCAAGATCGGGGAGCGCTTGCCCGTTTCAGCAGGCGCATCCCCACTTTCTGAAACTCGAGAAAGCAACTAAAAATCGCAAACGAAAAAGACATCGACCGCGATAGGAGCGGCTGTAGTCCTTTCCAGCGTTTAAACGATTTCTCCATTTCGTCAATCAGCCTTCGGGCTTTCTTTGCTTTCCAAGGCGGCGACCGACGCCATGCAGTGACCTGCAAATTGCAAGTTCTCGTGTACAACCTTGCGTACCACAGAAAGCGCTTTTTTGAACTACTGAGCATAAGACGTCAAAAAGTTGGCGCCGGGAACCAGGAGCCCAGACAATGACGAGCCGCTCTTTAATGATAAAATCTCAGCAAATGGCGCTATCGTCTAGGGGTTAGGACGGAAGATTCTCAATCTTCAAACGTAGCTAACAGATTCAATAACTTACGCTCGCTGGCTCTGCCTATGTGTACCGTTGCGTGTACCAAAAATCACTGAAATAACCGATTGGATTTCCGACAAAGTTGCTTTTGGACCATGTCAGAATTTTTTGGGGGCAAGAACGTGAAGCTCTTGGCAATCTCGCTGCTAATGGCGATGGCTTGGGCCGTCGTTTGGGGATTTTGCTGGATGGGCGCTGCCTTCGTCGACAAAACCATTTCGCCGGAGCTTATTTAGAAAGTAAAAAAGCTAGGCAGCGGATCTCTCCGGATCTTCATTTTTGCACTCGTGCCAGTCGAACTGTTGTTGCAGGCTCGCCTGAGCATCGGTAGTTCTCGTAGGGGCGCTTAACGGCACTTTGAATTGTTTGCTGCAACCTTCGCAGACCGCAATGGCGGGCGTGGTGCCGACCCATTGCAGAACTCTCAGGCTGCGCTTTGGCATTGCCCTTAGTTCCAGCTAGATCCCTTTTGGTTGCCCAGAGTTCCAAATCCGCGTTAGTTCTAATCAATAAAGGCGATACGGCACCGCTAGTGTACCGAGACCCTTTTGTGGTGGTTAGCAGCGTGGGCATATCGTTTCTATTCTCGCTCTGATGCTCAATTCAAAAAGCCTTCGATTGGGATTGATCCCCATGTTCGCGGCGATGCTCGCGCAATGCTCCGATAGTTCGTTCCTTTAGCCCAATCGTAAGCTCCAGTGCTTTGTCGAGCCGCATGAAGGTGGAATCGTCGTGTCTACGGAACGCTTGAATTGATCCCGGGTAAGGGTGTTAAGTTTCTCTAAGATCTCATCTGCGGCTGCGGAAAGCTCTGCGCATCGGCTACATTCGGGTGCCATTGCGTTAGTCTAACCCCAATTGAAGACCCTTCATAAGCGGAAGGGCGATGGTAAAGGGGCCGAAAGAGTTTTCCCACAGCCGTGGACGTATAACGTCCTTCTTGTGGTGCTGGAGAGCCAATTCCACCAGTTGCGTAGGCCGACGGCTTGCGAAGAAAAATTTGTGTCTTAGCGCCACCCACCTAAGTGTGAACAGGAGAGGAGCGGCCCATCATATTTGCATCTGTACTTTTGGCCGCGTCTTTTGACTACAAACCAGTCTTAGTCATGCCATCCCCAGTGCATATGCGCAAAATGGAAAGCAACAGGCGACGCGGGTCGCGCTGGGCGCGTGATGGGGGACCTAGTGATCACCACAGACATCTTTCTGCCAAATCCTTCAGAACCAAGCGAGCCAGGCCTCGAAGGGAAACTCCGGTGAGAAACTAGGATTAACATTCAGTTTTTCTGGGCAGCAATGCCTGCTAGGTGGAAACTTTTATGGCGGACATCATCGATATCGAATCATCGGGAACCATTCAATTGACAGACGATCAGCATACATGGAGTCGACTCAAAACCGAGTCCCAGCGAGCCTACGACGCCTTCTGCTTGTTTCGCGATTCCAAGAAGAGATCGTTAACCGACGTCGCGGCACAGTTAATGTGCAGCACGCCAAACGTTGCACGCTGGAGTTCGCTGCACGGCTGGAAGGAACGGGCTTGGGCGTGGGATGTACACCAGGATCAACTCCAACAAAAGCAGGCTGCGCGGGATCGTGTGGCAATGCACAAAAGACATCTCCAAGTTGCGATGCTGATGCAGGAAGTCGCGGTCACGGCTTTACTCGAACTGCGGGCCAAGGCTGAGCAGAAACTGCCGCTAAACATCAGTGCCGCCGAAGCGAATCATTTGCTGGTTGAAGGTTCCAAACTAGAAAGGCTCACGCTTGGGGTAGCGAAAGATCGGCGGCAATATACGCAAGTTAACGTAATAATGACCAGAACCGAAGACGAAGAAGAGGAGGAACAGGCGTTGGCCAGAAAAAAGGACGACTTGAAAAAGCCCAACTAACGTACGGGCCATTCACCTACGCTGGCGTGGATTCCGAAGAACTTCAAGCGCGAAGCACGTACGGGAATTCCCCGAGCTTAATCGCCGCCTATCAAAACCTACTCTTGCGCTGCGCAACCCGGTGGGAGATCAACAATATGTTTTTCCGCTAATAATTTCGGCGATTTTTGTAACTTGATTTTTTTTAACTTGTCAGGTCGAATTTCTTCGCAAAATATTGGGGAAGAGGTGCAAAGTTATGGAAGCAAGAAACTTTGGCGACCCCCCTTGCAAAAGGTCGCCAAGTTTGAGCCTTGTGTGGCTCGAAGCCGATTGCGACGGCTACTTAACTAGCTTACCCGCCGCGACGATTCCGCCAACCAAAATCAAACCTTTCTCTGTGAAAAATATTTTGCCGTGGGAGAACAAACCATTCGAGAGCACTTTGCCACGTGAGTAACTTCAATGTCGATGTATAGCTAGACAATGGCGAATTTCAGTCAAGCATAAAGAGCGTGCCCATCGGTGGAGCAATTTTGAAAGGAACGCGAGTGAGAGTGAAGACCGAGTGGAGTGAAGACAATGAAGGACTAAAACATTAAGGGGCGACGCGTCAACGCCGCCCCCAAAACAATAACCGAACCGAGTCCACCAAGACAACGGCAAGGCTAGCGATTCAATGCTAGTAAGAAATGCCGGCCGTTGTCAATAGGAGTTTTGGCAATGGCGTCCAGAAATTTAATCAACGATTTCGAAACCTCGCAGCTTGTTTCTTCTTATTTCACCCTTCCGAACAACGTGATCAGCCACGCCGCCAAGCTCGGAACCAAGACGTTCTGCGGCAACGACGTCGTGAATGTCATCTGCGTAATCGCAAACCACATTAACGTGCGCGTCGGAAAGGCGTGGCCATCAATCGATACCATCATCCGCGAGAGTAGAGTACCCGAGGCCGCTGCAATCATCGACCGTGCCGTAGCCAGCGGTCTTTTGGAGCGGGTGACTTGGAACAAGCGGACGGCGTACAGCTTCTTGTCAAGCGACGGGCCAACGCCGGGATACCGGGCGATGAGTGTCGAGTGGTGGGCTGCGCACGTCCATCTTGGCAAGTCGCGTGGATTTTTGCAGCAACTACTAGCGGTCGCCAATGGGCATCATCGCTTTACCGTCAATGTGAAAAAAGATTTGCTTATCCAACTCGGCGTTTCCCGCGCCGGATTCTATCGTCTGCTCGCGGCGCTGGTGGAATGCGGCAAAGTGAGAACCCTCCAGCAGGGCCGTGCGACCGAGTTCGAGATGCTGGACGTACCTAGGAAGAAGGCGGTCCGAACTGTCTCAGTAAGTGTCTCAGATGCGTCTCAACGAGCGGCAAGTGTCTCAGCTGACGTGCCTCAAGCAGACTGCTTATCTGTCTCAAAGGAT
>JAYVCW010000399.1:0-3462 GCA_043749775.1 Acidobacteriaceae bacterium
GAAGCGCTGATGAAGTTGCGCCGGAGGAAACCGGAGCGGACGGTTTCCCTGGACGAAGATGTAAAAACTGAAGATGACTCGCTACCCCGCGAGGTTGCCGATTGGAGCCCCAACCCGGAGCAGATGTACAACCAAGAGGAGTTGCGGGATATTCTTACTCGCACGATTCAAGGTTTGCCGTCTGGATTCAGGACGGTGTTTGTATTAAGAGATGTGGAAGGCCTCTCGACCGAAGAGACGGCGCAGGCGCTGGAGTTGAGTATTCCCGCAGTGAAGTCGAGGTTACTGCGAGCACGCTTGCAATTGCGTGAACGGCTCAACCGCTTCTTTCAGAAAAAGGCGGCTGTAGATGACGACTCTGATCAAAATGCGAGTGGAGATGGCAACCAGTGAAGTGTGCTGAATTCTTAAACGAGTTAACCAATTACCTGGACGGCGTGCTGGACGCCCGCACTAAGACCGAACTCGACGATCACCTGGCCTGGTGCCACAACTGCTATGTCGTCTGCGACACCACCCGCAAAACGATCGAGATTTACCGCGATTCCGAGCTTTATGAGCTCCCCGACGATCTCCGCACTCGTCTTCGCTCCGCCATCATGACCAAGTGCGCCAGCCATAAAAAAGCTGGCCAGCCCAAAGAGTCCAAAGAGTAAAGTCCAGGCGCCTGCTTAATCTCGCGACTCGTCGCCGATCCCGTGTCCTCTTTCGTATCCCGGTTACAGTCACGAAACTTTCTTTGGACTACAGCGATCTAAGTAGATATGCTTTTGGGATACTGAGAGGGTGCGCCATCCTCTTTGCTCAAAGTTCTGTGGAGGTAGTTCGATGTTGTCCAAGTTGTTCGATACCGTTTTTGGGTGCAAGCATTCCCGCTACAGTTTTCCGATGTCGGTAAGGCCTGGCAAGCGGCGCAACGCCGCTGCTCATCGAACGGGCACATACGTGACGTGTCTCGATTGCGGGCAGGAGTTCGCCTACGATTGGCAGCAGATGAAAATTGTGGCAAACGAAGTTCAGGAATCAGTTCAAGTCCTTCGCGCCGAAGAAGCTTCATAAGTCTTCGCGCTCTTGATATTTGTCGACTCGCCCTCATTTTTTCTTACAAATTCTGTCGTGCCTTACAAATTCTTTCGCCTCCCAGCTTTTTCATATAATCTTCACAAATTCCTGTGTTAGATTTGCGCCTTAACTCATTTATTTATCGGAGGACGCGAATTGGGAAAAGACATGGTCCCCAAGAAGATTTTCTTCACCAAAGGGGTGGGAAAACACCGGGAACGCCTGACGTCATTTGAATTGGCGCTGCGCGACGCCGGAATCGCCGCACAAAACCTGGTTCGCGTTTCTTCTATCTTTCCACCCAACTGCAAACTGATTCCGCGGTCACAAGGCTTGAAATTTCTCTCGCCCGGAGAGGTTGTATTTTCAGTGGTCGCAGAAAATTCAACACACGAGCCGCACCGTTTGCTGGCATCGTCGATTGGCGTAGCGATTCCTTCTGACCGCAATACTTACGGATATTTGAGCGAGCACCATTCGTTCGGAGAAACTGAAGACGCCGCCGGAGATTATGCAGAAGAGTTAGCGGCCGAGATGTTGGCGACCACCTTGAATGTCGAATTTGACTCCGACCGCTCGTGGGACGAGAAAAAAGAAATCTACCGCATCTCCAACAAGATCGTTCGCACCGCTAACGTAACTCAGTCTGCCGTAGGCGACAAACGCGGACTCTGGACCACGGTCATCGCCGCAGCAGTTCTCATCTTCGCTTAATGCGACAAGCGTGTTGGGACGGGCGACTCGCCCGTCCGCGCATGCGAAAATCGCCGGCGGCCACATTAGCCAGGAAAAATTCCCAATTTTTACAGTTTATTGAGTCCGTCCAAGGCCGCGACCTTGTAGGCTTCCGCCAGAGTCGGGTAGTTAAACACGGTGTCGCGAAAATATTCTATGGTAGCCCCGAGCGCCAGAACCACCTGTCCGATATGAATAATTTCCGCCGCTCGCTCTCCGATAATGTGAACACCAAGCAATTTCAAAGATTCAGGATCAAACAGGATCTTGAGCAGTCCCTGGTCATCGCCCAGCATCTGGCCCTTCGCGAGTTCTGAATAGCGAGCCAGCCCGCTTTCATAGGGAGTTTTATTTCGCGTAAGCTCTTCTTCCGTCGCGCCCACCATCGATATTTCAGGAATTGTATAAATGCCGTAGGGGATGAGGTTCGCCATCATCCGGCTGGGCTTACCGAACATGTGGCAGCCCGCCAGCCGCCCCTGCTCCATCGATGTGCTGGCCAGCGCGGGGAAGCCGATGACATCTCCCGCGGCATAGATATGCGGCACGGTGGTTTGAAACTGTTCGTTAACCGATAGTTTGCCGCGTTCATCCGCCTTCAGTCCGGCTGCTTCAATCTTTATTCTGTCACTGTTGGCTATCCGTCCGATGGTGTAAAGCAAAGCCTGGCTGCGGATTTTCTTGCCACTTTCAAGCAAGGCGAAGACCTTGTCTCGCTCTTCGTCGAATCCAACCTGCACCACCTTTTCGCCGAGACGAAAAACTGTTCCCAACTGCCGCAGTTGATAGCAAAGACTTTCGATGATCTCCCGATCGACAAAATCGAGCATTGTCGGACGTTGGTCGACGAGCGTTACCTTTACCCCAAGCGCAGTAAACATCGAAGCGTATTCGAGCCCTATAATTCCGCCGCCGACAACAATCAGCTCTCTCGGAATCTCGTCCAGTTTGTGCACCTGGTCGGAGTCGAAAATGCGCTGCCCATCGACAGGAATTCCGTCGATGTGGGCGGGACGGGCTCCGCAAGCGATAAGAATGTTTTCCGCCCGCACCTGCTGCATGCCGTCTTCGCTGACAATCTCTATCGTGTGCGGATCCGTGAAATGCGCATCGCCCTCAAGAGCGGTCACAAAGTTACGGCGCAATTGAGCCTTGATAACCTCCACCTCGCGGGTCATGACCGCAGTCGCCCGCAAGGTCAGATCCGACATCAGAATCCGGTCTTTGACCACATAGCCGCGGCCATAGAACGACCGCTGCCGCAATCCGCTCAAATACAGCACCGCCTCGCGCAACACCTTGCTCGGGATCGTCCCGGTGTGGACGCAAGTCCCGCCCATCGTCAGGCGGCGGTCGATGATCGCAACCTTCTTACGCATCTTGGCGGCGCAGATCGCGCCCTTCTGCCCTGCTGGACCGCTTCCAATCACCACCAGATCGTAATCATTCATCTGCATAAAATCATTCCGGTATGCACTCTTCGAATCAAAACAACTTCGTCATCCAAAACGAAGCGAAAATCCTACCCAACCAAACGCGGGGCTCGCCCTAGATCGAGGAACTTGAATTGCAGATCACCGCACAGAATATGCGACAGTAGTTTGCCCGCACGTGCCACTCTCTTTTTCCAACCGCTTAAGAGTTTCAGCTTCCAGATCGTCAGGA
>JAYVCW010000400.1:0-3054 GCA_043749775.1 Acidobacteriaceae bacterium
CAATAAGCGATGTAATCGCGATACCAGCTGGCAGCCGAATAATAAGAGTCGAACTCAGGCAGGTTGATCTGGCTCACGCGGCCGCTTTGGCGATCCACCAGCAGCCATCCGCCCCCGTTGCCATTGCCACCGCGGCGTCACGAATGAATCTTTCATTTCGATGGGCAGCGCGTCGTTCACCCGAAAGGCTCTGCGCACCGCGAACAGGCGATCCGTAATCTCGTGCGGAGCTCCGATCGTATACTCCTTCAGCTTCGTGTCGACGAACAGAGCGCGCACCTTGAGATCGAGCTGCTTCTCGCCCGATGCGCTCAACCACTTCGCAGAAGTCCATTTTCCGAAACTGACGACGTGAGGCTTGGGAACCGCCACGCACGCCGTTGTCACACAGCTCATGAAAATCAGCGAGCGCATTCCATTTGAAAAATATCTGAAATTCATAACCACGCTTTCCTCAGCTATGAAAGAAAGCTGGCAGCAAGCGCGGCCCGGCGCAAGGGCCTATGAACACTCAGAATGTTCGGTTTTCCGCCCCGCTCAAAAAATCTATTTCGAGAGTTTCGGCAGAGTTTCGGAAGAGTTTCGGGGGATTTACGAACGAGATACGCAAGCCACGCGGCCCACTCTATGCAAACAGAAATTCCTTGGTGCGCAGTTCCTTAATCGTGTCCCGGAGCTTTGCCGCCTTCTCGAATTCGAAGCGTTTGGCCGCCTCTCGCATGTCACTCTCCAGCTTTCCGATGTACACCTCCAAATCTCCCTGCGATTTGAAGTCCGGAAGGCCTTCCGCGGCGGTGTCCGTCAGGTCGGCATAGTCGGCGCCCACAATCGCCGCCAGCGTCATGTCCAGCGGTCGAATAATCGACTCCGGAGTGATTCCGTTCTCCACGTTATAGGCTTCCTGAATTGCCCGCCGACGGTTGGTCTCGTCGAGCGCCTTCTTCATCGAATCCGTCATGCGGTCCGCATACAGAATCGCGCGCCCATTCAGATTGCGGGCGCACCGGCCAATCGTTTGAATCAGCGAACCGGCGGAGCGCAGAAATCCCTCTTTGTCGGCATCAAGAATTGCGACCAGCGATACCTCTGGAAGATCGAGCCCCTCACGCAGCAAATTGATTCCGATCAGCACATCAAACTCGCCCTTGCGCAGATCGCGCAAGATCTTGACTCGCTCCAGCGTCTCGATCTCCGAATGCATGTACCGGCACTTCACCCCGACCTCGCTGTAGTATTCCGCCAGGTCCTCCGACATCCGTTTCGTCAGCGTCGTTACCAGCACGCGCTCGTTTCGCGATACGCGATCGCGAATCATGTGCAGCAAATCGTCGATCTGCCCCTTCACCGGCCGAATCTCTACCGGAGGATCGATCAATCCCGTCGGGCGAATGATCTGTTCCACAACCACTCCCGCGGTCTTAGTCAGCTCATAGGGCCCCGGCGTCGCCGAGACATAAACGATCTGATTAGTGCGGTGCTCAAACTCATCAAACGTTAGCGGACGATTATCGAGCGCCGATGGCATGCGGAATCCATATTCCACCAGCGTCTGCTTGCGTGAGCGATCGCCGTGATACATGCCGTGTAGCTGTGGCACCGTCTGGTGCGACTCGTCGAGGAACATCAGAAAGTCGCGCGGAAAATAATCGAGCAACGTAGGCGGCGGCTCGCCCGGCATGCGTCCCGTGAAATGGCGAGAATAATTTTCGATGCCGTGGCAATATCCCATGGCCTTGATCATTTCAAGGTCGTACATCACCCGCTGATGGATGCGCTGCGACTCGACAATCCGTCCCTGTTTCTCAAGTTCGACCTCCCACCAGGCCAGCTCAGCCTTGATCGATGCCACCGCCGAAACCCGCGTCTCTTCCTTCATCACATAATGCGTCTTCGGATAAATCGGCAGCCGCATATACCGCTGCTTCAGCGTCCCGAATAAAGGATCGATCTGCGAAAGCGACTCAACTTCGTCGCCGAACATTTCAATGCGATACGCGTTATCGTCGTAAGTAGGGAAGACCTCGATCACGTCGCCGCGCACCCGAAACGTCCCGCGCCGAAAATCGCCTTCCGTCCTCTCGTAAAGTATGTCGACCAGTTTGCGAGTGATATCGCCACGCTTGATCTTCTGCCCCTTCTCGAGGAACAGCATCATCCCGTAATAAGCCTTTGGAGATCCCAATCCATAAATACAGCTCACCGACGAAACAATTAAAACGTCGCGCCTCTCGAAAAGCGATCGGGTAGCCGAAAGCCGCAGCTTATCCAGCTCATCGTTGATCGTGGATTCTTTTTCAATATAGAGATCGGCCGCCGGAACGTACGCCTCCGGCTGATAGAAGTCGTAATAAGAGACGAAGAACTCGACCGCATTGTGCGGAAAGAAATTCTTGAACTCGTGATAAAGCTGCGCCGCCAAAGTTTTATTGTGCGCCATCACCAGCGCCGGACGATTCGCAGCCTCAATGATCTTCGCCGCCGTGTAGGTCTTGCCGGAGCCCGTCACTCCAAGCAGAACCTGATGTTGCTCGCGGTCAAATACGCCGCGAGTCAAGGCCTCTATCGCTTGCTTCTGATCGCCTTGGGGTTTGTACGGGCTGACAAGCTTGAAATCCACACCTTAATTATAGGGGACGCCGATTATCGACGCAGATTATCGACGTTGATGAGGGCGGTGGCCCAGGCGAGCGATCGGAACCAACTTCGAGGGTGCCCCGTCCAAGCTTTGCTTGGGCGGGTTTATACATACCGCAGGCTGAGAAGAAAGACAAAGCAACCACCAAGGCACAAACTACAGCGTACTGCATCGCCTTTTCCATTCTGCATGCTCGTATTCCTGCTGGATCAGCTATGAGTCATTCCATACTCGAGCTTTGTAACATAGCGATTCGACCGGTTACGAAGACAGGCCAGACTCGGCTACTTTCTGGCTGAGGCAAGTGTGGCATTCGAATTGAATAACTTATATCAAGGTATATATTCCAGAACAAGCAGGCCCCAAAGCCGATTACGAAGATGACGGAGCCTATCCTTCTTTTTAGCGTGGCCCACCTA
>JAYVCW010000401.1:0-9705 GCA_043749775.1 Acidobacteriaceae bacterium
CCTTGTCTACTGTTATCGATCCGGAAAAATCCATCGACACAAATTTCGTCATTGCTCACTCCTCTTCACGTGCATCGTCAAATTCGCCGTTGGGTTATCGTCAGTCCCTGCGCCCCGATGATTCCATTTCAGTTATTGGATGAGGTTTCATACTTCCACCGAATCAGAAGCGGTTCGATTGTGAATCTTTGCGCAACCTCCACTCCGACCGTCTAAAATAGCGACCCCGTGTGACGCGAAACCTGGCCGGGAATTCTGGGTTAGGAGACTCCATTAATACGGGCGCAGCCTCGTTAGGAAGGGGCCAGGGGGCTCGGGGACGGTATATGCGTGGTTTTCCCCTCATCACTAACCAGAAAAGGGGCCAGCGACCTTCAGCGTTCATTTTTAAGTAAAACTAAAGGCATCAACCCAGCCAAGCTCTAGTTTCGCTGGGCTTTCTTGTTCACGCACCCAACCTCCGGCTCACCCGAGAAACCCGCTCAGGCTAATAGATCTTGATGTTCCACGCCTCTGCGGAATCAGTGGCAGTTCGATTGTGCTTCTTTGCAAATTCAAATCCGACCAGCTGCCACAAACTAACCACTCCTGGCCAACCCCGCTCTTTAAAAGTGATTCCAGAAATCACTTTCTTGCTTTTCAAATACTTAAAAGGACGAAGATTTGCCAGCCGCGCCTGTTAAGTTCTTTGTTTAACGTTTACAAGCAGGTTCGAGTCCTACCTGAGGAGCCATTCTTTTTAGTGGTTTACGTCGCGTGCAATCATTAGCGCAAACGCGCTTGGTTGGCTGAATAGAAACCGTGCGCTCGCAGCCCAGATACGGTAGGGAGTGGAAGGATGATAGTCACCACCTACCGCTTCGGCAAAAATGGGGAAGAGCCCATATGCCACCAATCTTCTGGACGGCGTTGTTCAATACTTAGTTGTTCAATACTTAGCAGTCCCCGATTGCAAAGCTTGCTTTCAGGTATCGTTGTGACGAATCTATTAACATTCGACAAGATGACACTAGTCAAGAAGCGGACGCCGTGGCATTAGATCAAGAACTGAAAAGGGCATTTGAAACACGCTTTGGAGGAACGTCGCGAATATTCCGTGCTCCCGGGCGGGTGAACTTGATCGGGGAGCATACGGATTACAATCAAGGATACGTTCTGCCCGCCGCGATCGGCTTCGATGTCGCGGTTGCATACGGGCCCAGTAAAACATTTGAGTTTAAAGTGCATTCAATTCAGGAAGGTGATAGCGCAGCCCTAGACTTATCTGAAGCTCTTCCACAGCCACGAGGTGATTGGACCGATTACATTCGTGGTGTCGAACTCCAGTTTCGCCGCTTAAAATACTTGGTGAAGGGCGCGAACTTACTTGTAGATGGCGGGGTACCCATCGGCGGAGGTTTAAGTTCGTCGGCGGCTCTGGAGGTTGCAGTGGCGTTCGCGCTGCTGGATCTTATGGACGCTCGATTGGCACCCGACGACATAGCCAAACTGTGTCAGCGCGCTGAGAACGAATTTGTTGGTGCGCATTGCGGCATCATGGACCAGTATTCAGCTGTGTTCGGTCGCGCTGGCCATGCTCTTTTACTTGACTGTCGAACTTTGAAGATACGATACGTTCCAATTCCGAGGAACGTGAGTCTCGTTATCTGCAATACCATGGTAAGGCATGCCATCAGTAGTGGTAAATATAACGAGCGGCGTTCGGAGTGTGAGGAGTGCGTCCGATATTTTGCCGATCGAATTGATGGAGTTAGAGCCCTGCGCGACGTCACACAAGGCGATTTAGACGAGTTCGGTGGCGGGCTGCCGGCTACCCTGCAACGCCGAGCGAGACACGTTATTAGTGAGAATGCCCGGGTGCTGCTCGCGGCTGAGGCCCTTCAAAAAAACGACCTCTCCACGGTTGGGAGACTCATGCAGGCCTCTCACGTCAGCTTGAGAGACGATTACGAGGTGAGCTGCCCTGAGTTGAATATCATGGTCGATCTTGCATCTAAGCTTCCGGGTTTACATGGCGCGCGAATGACCGGAGGCGGATTCGGAGGTTGCACAATTAACCTCGTTGAAAGCGACTCCGTAGATGTTTTCAAGTCCCTTATTACAAAACAATATAAACAAGCCACAAACATTGATCCTGAGATCTACGTCACTTCGGCGTCGGATGGGGCCGGAATTGCGAACCTCAGTCCACAGTCACAGCTAGAATGAGAACAAATCTATGCGGCTTTTCTAGCTAGCGCGTCGTTATAACTCCAACCTAAGTTACTTACTGAGAATCATGTCAGACACGATCGATTCATCTCATCGCCGGCTAAATCAGCTCACCGGGGAATGGGTCCTGGTATCGCCTAATCGTACCCAAAGACCATGGCAAGGCGAAATTCATGGTTCGGCTGCTGATGTTCAACTGCAATATGATCCATCCTGCTACTTATGCCCAGGAAATACGCGGTTCGGTGGAGTTAGGAATGAGAAGTATACGTCTACATTTGTCTTCAACAACGATTTCCCCGCATTACAAGCCACTGCCATCGATAGCGAAATAGAAATATCAGACTTGCTTGTATCCAGTCAGGAGCGGGGAATCTGCAGGGTGGGTTGTTTTTCTCCCCGTCATGATCTCACTTTGGCTGGTATGGCAATAGAGGATACCCGGCTCGTAATCGAAATGTGGATTGAACAATTCAAAGATCTGCGTTCGCGGGATTTCATTCAGTATGTTCAGATCTTCGAGAACCGCGGTGCAATGATGGGCGCAAGTAACCCGCATCCTCATTGCCAAATTTGGGGGACGCAATCGCTCCCGAATGAGCCCGCTAAAGAACAAAGGTCAATGCAAAAGTATCTGCTGGAGAAGGGAAGTTGTTTGCTTTGTGACTACACCCGCCTCGAGGCCTCCCAGTCAGAACGCACCGTGTTGATGAACGAGGGATTTGCGGTAGTAGTTCCCTTCTGGGCGCTCTGGCCGTTTGAGACTCTTATTGTCAGTCGCAGACATATCGCGGACATCTCCTGTCTTTTAGAAGACGAAAAAAACGAACTCGCGGAGATTCTGCACAAGCTTACGAGAGCTTACGACCGCTTGTTCAGTGTATCTTTTCCTTACTCTATGGGATTTCACCAGCAACCTTGTACGCGCGAAAGTCATCCCGAATGGCACTTGCACGCACATTTTTATCCGCCCCTACTTCGCTCCGCGAGTATCAAAAAGTTCATGGTTGGCTTCGAAATGTTGGGCACTCCGCAGCGCGATATTACGCCGGAATCGGCTGCCCAGCGTTTGCGAGAGGTCGCCGAGCTATAAGAGGAGAGAGGAAGTGGGGAACCAACCATTAGTACACCGGCACGCCGGGCCTTCAGTTATGGGGCGGGGTTGAGTGCACCATCAACCGCGTCGGCAAATAATATTTTGAGCAACTCAACCGTACCGGCCACCGGCGCCGGCTTCTTTTGAAAAGTTTGCCTCCCTTGGAATCAAGGCGCTTCGGCATCCAATACTCTGGGAGGTTAAGCGCCGAATGGTATTGAGCGATCTGATTGGAGATCATCGCCTGAGAAGATGCTTCAGCTTTTCCCAGGGTAGGCAATTAAGGACGGAAGATTTATCTAGGCCGGCCCGCCGCGCCTGATTGATGCCATATTGGACGGTACCGAATTCGCCCGTGCTGTGGGCGTCTGTCGAAACTGCGATCCTTATCCCGGCCGACGCCGTAAGGCGAGCGTTCTCCGCCGAAAGATCGAGGCGGTCCGGACTCGAATTGATCTCGAAGAAACACCCGGCCTGCTTGGCGTGGTCGATCACACGTTCCATATCGATTTCATAGCCGGGCCGCTTGAGAAGGAGACGGCCCGTCGCGTGCCCGAGAATATTGAAATACCGGTTATCCATCGCGCGCATGATCCGTTCGGTTTGCTGCTCTTTTCCGAGCGCGAAGCGGGAATGAATGGAACAAACCGTATAGTCAAGCTCCCGTAATAGGTCGTCCGGGTAATCAAGCGTCCCGTCCGCCAAAATATCCACCTCGGACGATTTGAGGATGCGAATGCCATCTGTGCGCTTGTTGAGCTTGTCGATATAGCGTATCTGCTGCCTGAGATCTTTGGCCGAAACGCCGCCTGCAATCTTCAGACTCTGCGAATGATCGGTAATTCCGATGTACTCGTATCCTTTTTGCCGCGCTGCCGCGGCCATTTGCTCGATAGTGTTCGTGCCATCGCTTGACGCGGAGTGCGCGTGAAGCTCGCCTCGAATGTCTTCTACCCTCACCAGAACGGGGAGGGTGCCTTCTTTAGCTCGCCCCACTTCGTCGTAACCCTCGCGCAGTTCGGGTTCGATGAAGGCCAGCCCGAACTTTTTATACAAAGCGGTTTCCGTCGGAAAGGTGCCTTTGGTCTTCAAAGATTTCAAACTGCCGGTGACAGCGGTGAGTTTCCGCAGATGTGCCCTCGAGCCGGTACATTCGACGAGCGAGAGGCCCCAATCTTTTTTGGTGGCGCGCTGAATGCGGAGGAGAATCCCTGACGACAACGCTAACACTGCCGTATCCTTCGACAAACTTACCAGAGGCGTCCTTCCGCCGTACCGCTCCAACTTCGAAACGAGCGAGAAAAAATCGTCGGTCTCCACGATAAAGGCGAGTTCTTCGATAATCTCCACACGGCGCCGGTAGTCGCCGACAGCTTCCATCTTTTTGACGCGACATTTGTCGATGAGGAATTTCTCGACCGCATCGCGCAGGTCGTCAGCCCTGTACAGCAGCATCGCATGAGTTTCGGTAAGGCCCTGGCGAACGTGTTGAGCCATACGGAGGCCGAGTGTCTTTTCGATCGCGCCGCTTTCGAGCTGTTCACGCAGGGCTTCGACCGAAGAGATTTTTAGTTTCTTGTAAATCCGAAGAACTCGCTTCGGGTCTAGTCGCGGATGTGCGCTTATTGCCGCAATCTCGGGACTGGCGCTGGCGCGCAGTTTTTCCAGCTTTCCCAATGTCCCGGTTAGAACGATCTCGCTAATCGCGCTGCTGATCGCGGCGCCGATTCCGGCGTATGCTGTCAGATCCGAGCCGCCGCGGACGAGCTCGTCAACACTGTCGGATAGTGTCCGGATCTTCGCGGCCGCCCGTTGGTAGGCCTTCACCTTGTAGGGATTTTCTTTCTGCGTCGAGAGCAACTGCGCGAGGCTGGCGAGCCGATCTGCGATATCGGCATTGCTCAGGACCGGTGGCGACGGCGGTGAGTGCCTATCCACCCCTGTTTCCGTCGTTTTTTCCAGTGTCATGTCTCACACATCCGGCGGTCACTGTCCGACCGGCTACGCTGCAAGAAGTTTAATGATAAACGCCTGGTCGAAGTGAATCAGGTCGCTCAAATCAAATCTTCGCATTTCGAGTCAGCTTGGCGGGGAATAACTTTGGGGCTTCTTAGAACTGTGCGTCAAAGTGCTGTGAAGATCTTGAAAGGTTAGACAAAGAGTAGACTGCAGATCATCGCGCGCAAGGCGAAAGGACCGACAATGGAAGGCAATCACAAGTTATGCTGGCTAGTCTGCTTTTTTCTCCTGCTCCCGGGAGTTCTGTTCGGGCAGAAGAATGCAATCGGAAAAGTTTCACGCGAAACCGCGCAGGAAAAAACGATCGGTATTTCAGTTGACCCTGCCGACGGAAGTTACACAATTTTCGAGCCAGGTTCGAGAAAGCCGATTTTGCATTCCCTGGTAGCGGCGGAAGTTGGTCACCGTTGGGTAAAGTCCGGCGATTATCCGCGACACTCCGTCTCGGCCGAGCCTGGATCACCGGCTAAAATCACCGTCTCTAATAGCGGGCTTCCCGGAGAACCCGATCTCGTTTATGTCCTAGAGCTGCATGGAAACCCTGATTTCGCATCTATAACCGCCACGGTTCGAAACAGTGGTTCGAAGGCGGTTGAGGTCCAAGCGCTCCGCACTGTGGAGACGATCGCTCCTAACAGCGTCAGCCTCGGTGCACCTGATGCCTCTGATCGCATACTCTCGGATAGCTTTAGTGAAGACCGCCCTGGCATCATCATCCACGATCTCGCTGACGCTAAGAATGGAATGCATCGCGCCGTTGGCAGCCAGTTAATTTATAACGGCGACTCAAAGCGGAGCCTTTTTCTTGGTGCGCTAACCTCCGACAAATTTCTCACCATCCTTCGCCTCCGCGTTAATGACGACCATATTGCTTCGTATGAAGTCGATTCGACCGGCACTACCGAGTTGGAAAAAGAGAATTCGCTGGAGAAATCTTCACCTGAAGATCAGATGGAATTGAGCCTGCCGGTTGCGCCCGGAGCGGAGCTCTCTTCTGAACGGTTGTTGATCAGCACGGGAACCGACTATCACCAGCAACTGGAAAGCTATGGCGCCCTGATTCGCGAGCTGCACCACGCTCGCGTAAATGCGCCCAGCTTTGCGGGATGGTGGAGCTGGACGGCCTACTACTTCGGCTTGAACCAAGATACGGCTTTGACAAACGCGAACTGGCTTGCGGAGAACCTGAAGAGTATCGGCTTCAACTTCTTCCACATTGATGAGGGCTATCAGTATGCTCGCGGCGACTATGCGACCCCGGATGCCAATCTGTTCCCGAACGGCATGAACGCTCTGGCAAGCAAGGTTCGCGCGCTTGGCCTCGTCCCAGGAGTCTGGACTGCTCCCTTTGAAGTCTCCGAGCGCTCCTGGGTCTACGAAAACCACAAGGACTGGCTGGTGCACAATGCCGCCGGGCAGCCGATACATGCAGGCTGGGTTATCGGAGAGGAACCGCGCCTGGATCCGCTTTATGTCCTCGACTGCACCCAACCCGGCGCTCAGGATTATCTTCGGAAAACTTATACGACGCTGACAGAGAAATGGGGTTTCCGCTACATCAAGCTGGATTTTATGGATGACAGCGCCATTGAAGGCATTTACTACAGGCCGAATACGACAGCGCTCGAGGCACAACGTATCGGCTTGCAGGTTATTCGCGACGCGGTTGGCGATAATGTTCTGCTCGATAAAGACGGCAGCCCGATGCTGAATCCTGTAGGCATTGTGGACACCGGCCGTACTTCAGTCGATACCGGTCATACATTCGAGGCCAGCAAGGAAGCGGCCCCGGGCATTGCTGCCCGATACTATATGAATCGAAATTTCTTTGTCTCTGATCCTGATGCTTTCACCGTCTCGCGGCAAATTGTCGCCGAGCAGGAGTGGCATGGAGGCCAGCGTCCGCTTACGCTCGATGAAGCTAAGGTTTCCATTGCTTTGGCCGCCATCGCAGGAGGAATGTACGAAATTGGAGATGATCTTCCCACCCTCGGTGCTGATCCGGATCGAGTAGCTCTGGTGAAAAATCAAGACCTTCTGAACATGTCGCGTCTGGGCCGGGCGTCCGTGCCGCTTGATCTGATGAGTTACACGCAGCAAGACAGCATGCCCAGCATCTTCTTCCTGCAAGAGAGCAAGCGCCAGGCAATTTTGACAGTTTTCAACTGGACGAAAAAACCGACTGAACACAGCTTCGATCTGGCGCGCAGTTTTGGATTGCCCTTACACGGCCATAACCAGGTGCTGGATGTGTTCGGTTCTGATGCCGCACGCGAAAACGTGGATACAATCGCATTCCAGTTGCCACCGCATTCCGTGAAGGTGCTTAAGATCATCGATACGTCCGTCGCGAGGGCCGCGTCCACCGTAATTGTGCACGGTGCAGATGAGGTCGAGGTCGGTAAGGCAGCTCAATTCTCGGCGGATACAGCTGGGACCGGTGTGCCGGTGGTGAAATATCACTGGGATTTCGGCGATGGAACAGAGGCCGACGGAGCCGTGGTAACCCACGCATATACCCATGCAGGTCAATTCGCAGCGCACTTGCTGGCGGAAGGTATTGACGGATTGCCCTTTGAACAACCAGTATCCATCCACGTAAGCGGGAAAATGGACACTCGCTTCATGCCTTCGACTAAGAAACGTTTTGCGGAGAAACAGTGAATGCAGACGTGATCCACGCTTGGAGACCACGCGATTTAGCTAAATTCGCGTGTGTGCGAAATTAAACCAGAGTTACTTCAATCCCGGATTTCTTTAAAATCTTTAAGTCCGCTTTAGGAGCATCGCGATCAGTGATTACGGCTTGAATTGCCGACGGAGGCGCAATCAGAGATAAGCTACGCCGCCCGAATTTGCTGGAATCGCATACTGCAACGGTCCGCTTCGAAATTTCCATCATTGCGTGGTTTACTTTCGCTTCCAGCAGGTTTGGAGTACTAAGCCCATGATGCACGTCGAAGCCATCCACTCCCAGAAATAGGATGTCAGCGTTGAGACGGTGCAACGTTTCCTCTGCGATGGGTCCGACCAGCGAGAAAGAGTTTTTTCGCAATGTTCCGCCCGTCAAAATTACTTCGATCGAAGTACCTGATAACTCCACTGCGATATTCACGGCATTGGTAATGATCGTAAGGGTTTGAAAGTGTCGAAGAGAACGCGCGATGGCAGTGGTAGTGGTGCCAGAGTCCAGAATAAGTACCTGGCCTTCTTGCACCATGCGAGCCGCAGCCATGGCAATCTTTTGCTTGATTCTGCGGTGGAGTTTCTCTTTCTCCAGCAAGGTGGGATCTTCCAGCGCACCTTGCTTCATCGGAAGTGCCCCGCCGTGCGTCCGATGGATACGTCCATGCGCCTGTAAAATATCGAGGTCTTTACGAATCGTCACTTGAGAGGTGTCGAATTCTTTCGCAAGATCTCCCACCAGGACGCGACCATCCCGGCTCAGACTTTCAAGAATGGCCCTTCGGCGTTCTTCATTTAACACAATTTATCTCGGAATCGGATCGACACGTAGTTCGAGGTGCCAGACACCAGTCATGACGTATTGCCTTATCGTTGTATCCCGGCCATGTCGCTTTTGTCTAGCAGAAATCAGAACGTGACTTTTGCACGAAGGTTGACAGGATTTCATTAAGAAAGTAAAAGTATGCATACGCAAGGAAGCGAAACCACGGGAAAAGCCCGACGGAGTGGCACGTCCGGAGCTTTCCGGCAGCTTTCAGCGATTTTGCTGCCAAATAGGAAGGGATCGCGCAGCAATCCCAGTTTGGATGTTCACGTTCCATCTGTTCCAGAGCCTAGTGTCCGAATTTGAGAAGTTTTCATTCCGCCGAAATGGCTTTGAGCTCAGATAAACGGCCCACGGTATTGAGTATTGCCAAGTGAGAGGCTACCGGCCTTGATTGATGCATCAGCAACATCGAAGCGCTGCGGAGGTCCGCACAAGATGATATTAATTCGGCCGTTAATCTTCTTAGGCTTCTTTTTAAGCTTGGCATTTCTCGTCATGCCCGCAAACGCTGCAGAATCACCCAACATTGTCGAGATCAACCGAGGCTGGCAAATGACTTCGGCCAGCACCGTCACTGATGACGTGGCGCCGTCGCAGCCCGGTTATGACGCTTCCAGGTGGTATCCGATTAAACGCATGCCGGCCACCGTACTGCGGGTCCTGGAAGACAACGGAGTCTATCCCGATCTTTATTTCGGAATGAACCTAGCGAAGGCTAGCGATCTCTGGAAGCAAGACTGGTGGTACCGCACTACTTTTACAGCCTCTGCTGGACGCGAAGTTTACTCGCTTATTTTTGAAGGCATCAACTACCGAGCGGATTTGTGGGTCAATGGGCACAAGATTGCCAACCACTCGCAAATCG
>JAYVCW010000402.1:0-2011 GCA_043749775.1 Acidobacteriaceae bacterium
GAAGCGACTTCGCGCAGCGTTCATTGCGCCGCTCGGAAAGTGCGTTCTTAATCTCGACTTCTCACAAGGCGAGCTTCGCGTGGTCGCATGTCTCGCGAACGAACCGACGATGCTTGCTGCATACGAGGCCGGGCATGACCTACACGCCGTCACGGGCGCGAAGCTCGGCGGATACAACCTCGAAATCTTCCTCGCCTACGCGACGTCGCTAGACCCGGTTGAGCGGGCGATTTTCGACCTTTTGCGAGGCAACGCCAAGCCGATGAATTTTGGACTTTTGTACGGTATGTCGGTTGACGGATTCCAGCGTTACGCATGGGCGCTGTTCGGCAAGAAGTTTTCGAAGGAAGAATGCGAGACGATGCACGCTGCATTCTTTGAGCTTTACGCCGGTCTTCCGATTTTCCATGAAGACATGAAAAAGCTTGTGCACACAAGTTCAATGGTGCGCTCGCCGCTCGGGCGCGCTCGTCATCTTCCGCATATCGATTCATGGGATAGGGAAGTCAAATCGAAGGCGGAGCGGCAAGCGATCAACAGCCCTGTCCAATCAACTCTCACAGATATGCTTTGTTGGGCGTTGGCTTTGATTGAACAAGAATACGGCGACGACCCTGATCTTGAAGTCGTGGCGATGATCCATGACGCTTTGATTGCTTACGTCCCGATTGAAGACGCTGCAATGTGGGCGAAGCGCCTGACCACGATCATGTCGAATTTGCCATTCGAGAAGCTTGATTGGTCGCCGCAACTTAGGTTTCCTGCGGATGCTGAGGCCGGGCCTGACCTCGCGCATCTTTCAAAACTGAAATGGGCCGCGTGAGGGATACAATGAAGTTCAAGGTTCAACGAGTGGCGTGCGTAACGTGTATCTATCGCAAGGATTCACCTGCAAACATCAAAAAGCTTGAAGACAACGTTCGCGACAAATACGTTGGTTTCAAAGGGTTTCGGATATGTCACCATAGCAAGGATGCGTGCTGCGCCGGATTCTGGAATAGACACAAAGACGAATTCTCGACCGGTCAAATTGCTCAGCGCATGGGTTTGGTCGAATTTGTTGACGACGACTCGCGGGCCTAAGTAAGCCCGGCTCGTCTTGCGACTTTGAGTCTTTGCGTTTAGCGTCCCGCGCTGAATTTCAAATCGTGGGGCGCAAGCCGTGGCAGATATCATTGATCGCGATCAAGAGGCGCATCCGCTCCGCAAGGATGACCTTTCGAATCCAACGAATCGGAACGGGCAAGGCGAATTTCATTTGCAGAAATTCGGCTTGGCTTCAGCGAATGACGTTGCGCCAGCCGGCACGATCATTTCGAACATTTATGAGCCGGAAGACGAATATCAGAATCTCTATATCGGCGCGTCCCGCGATCAGGGGATCATTCAACCGCCCTACTATCTGCGGACGCTCGACAGGTTGAGCCAAGAGAACAATTCGCTCGCGCCTTGCATCGAAGCGATGGTCACGAACATCGACGGCACGGGTTACACATTCGAAAACAAGGACAAAGCCGAAGACGAAGTCGAAGATGCTGGCGACGACGTCAATATGGACGTGCTCAAGGATTTTTTCAACGAACCTTGGCCGGGCATATCTTTCCGAACGATGCGCAAGCTTGTGCGTCGCGATCTTGAGCGCGTCGGCAACGCTTATTTAGAAATCCTGAGAAACCCTCAGGATGAAATTATTTTCATTCGTCACGTTGATGCGAAGATGATGCGAATCGTTCGGCTCGACGATCCGGTTCCGGTCACGAAGACGGTCATCAGGCAAGGCCAGCCGGTATCAATCAAAGTCATGACGCGCGAGCGCCGCTTCACTCAGGACGTCAACGGAATCACGCTCGTCTATTTCAAGGAATTCGGCGCGTCCCGCGATATCAACAAGAACACTGGCCTATGGCTCGCCCAAGGTTCGCGGTTGCCCGCCAATCAACGCGGCACAGAAATAATTCACTTCATCAACTTGCCTGACGCGCATACGCCTTACGGGATTCCGCGTTGGGTG
>JAYVCW010000403.1:0-11451 GCA_043749775.1 Acidobacteriaceae bacterium
GGACCGCATTGTGGCCAACTCCGAACGCGGCATTACCGTCACTGTCAATGATGTTGAGCATCAAGAATCGCAGTCGTTAAACGGCATCGCAGTCATTAAGATTTTCTTCCGCCCTTCCGTAAATATCTCGATGGCGGTAACCCAAGTTACAGCTATCTGCCAGACCGTGCTGCGCGCATTGCCTGTAGGAACGACGCCTCCTCTGGTTATCACTTACACCGCGTCGTCAACTCCAATTGTCCAACTCGGATTGAGCAGCAAGACTCTTCCGGAGCAGCAGTTGTTCGATCTGGGCCAGAATTTTTTGCGTACGCAATTGACGACAGTTCAAGGCGCGGGCACTCCTTATCCCTATGGTGGAAAGCCCCGGCAGATTCAGGTTGATCTCGATACAGCCAAGCTGCAAGCTTACGGATTAGCGCCAGCGGATATTGTTAATGCCGTCGCCGCACAAAACCTTATCCTTCCAGCCGGAACAACAAAGATAGGTCCTACCGAATATACGGTTGAGATGAATGGCACTCCGCAGACGATCGCGGAACTAAATGACCTGCCGGTGAAGAGTTCTAGTTCGACCACCCTTTATCTTCGTGATGTTGCTCACGTGCGCGATGGATTTGCGCCGCAAACGAACATTGTCCGCCAGGATGGTGTTCGCGGTGTTTTGATGTCGATCTTCAAGTTGGGCGGAGCTTCTACTCTTACAGTTGTTGACGCGGTGAAGGCGATGGTTCCGGTGGCCGCGCAATCGCTTCCGCCGGAAATGAGCGTCAAGGCGCTCTTCGATCAGTCGTTGTTTGTGCGGGCATCGATTCAGGGAGTTCTCCGCGAGGGATTGATCGCGGCGTGTTTGACTGCCGCCATGATCCTGCTATTTCTTGGAGACTGGCGGCCAACCGTCATTATCAGTGTTTCCATTCCCCTGTCCATTTTCGTTTCGATCCTTGCGCTGGCGGCTCTCGGTCAGACGATAAACATCATGACCCTCGGAGGGCTCGCGCTCGCTGTGGGAATTCTGGTAGACGACGCTACCGTCGAGATCGAGAACATCGAGCGCAATCTTGCGATGGGCAAGGAAATGAAACAGGCGATTCTGGATGGCGCTCAGCAAATCGCGGTGCCGGCGCTCGTTTCCACGCTGTGCATCTGCATCGTGTTCGTGCCGATGTTCTTCCTAACAGGCGTTGCGAGGTTTCTCTTTGTTCCTCTGGCAGAAGCAGTGTCGTTCGCCATGCTTGCTTCCTATCTCTTGTCGCGAACCCTGATTCCGACCATGGTGATGTTCATCATGCGCGGGCAAGAGCATCGCGAAGAAAATCCAAAAAACATTTTTGCGAAATTTCAGCGGGGCTTTGAACGCTCCTTCGAAAGATTTCGTGGCAGCTATCAGCGGTTGCTTGAGACCACCCTTGAGCATCGTGGGATTTTTTCGATCGCTTTCGTGACCTTCTGCGTGTTGTCTCTCGGGCTCGTCTTCTTTCTTGGACAGGATTTCTTTCCGCAAGTCGATGCGGGCTTGATCCGTTTGCATTTCCGGGCTCCATCCGGACTGCGCGTAGAAGAGACAGCTAGACTATGTGATGAAGTGGAAAAGGTTTTACGCAGCGAGATTCCGAAGGCAGAGCTCGAGACCATGATCGACAACATCGGCGTTCCCTATTCTGGACTCAATCTTTCGTACAGCAGCTCCGGAGTTATCGGGACGAGCGATGCCGAGATTTTGATTTCGCTGAATGCCAAACATCACCATCCGACCGCCGGATATATTCGGCACTTGCGTCAGAAACTTCCAACGCTTTTCCCCGGAGTTGAGTTTTTCTTTCAGCCCGCTGACATCGTCTCGCAAATCCTGAATTTCGGATTGCCCGCGCCCGTGGACGTTCAAATTATCGGCGCGGATATGCGTTCCAACTACGAGTTGGGGCAGCGCATTGCCAATCGGATCCGCACTATTCCAGGCGCGGCCGATGTGCATGTGCAACAAATGCTGACTCAGCCCACATTGTTTCTCGAAATGGATCGAACGCGTATCAACCAGGTTGGTTTGAACGCGCGCGACGTTGCGCAGAGCGTGCTGATCAGTTTGAGCGGCAGTTTTCAGACCGCTCCGAACTACTGGCTTAATCCGAAAAATGGCGTGACTTACCCAATTGCCATCCAAACGCCGCAGTATCGCGAGACGTCTTTGCAAGATCTGATGAATACGCCGGTCGCAAGCCCCGGTGGCCGATCTTCGCAGGTGCTTGGCAATCTCGCACAGGTGAGCCCTATCGAGCGGCCGTCAGTCGTAAATCACTACAACATTCAGCCGGTGATTGACGTTTACGCAAGTACGCAGGGACGAGATTTAGGCGGAGTTGCCGCGGATATTATGAAGGTGTTGAAGCCTTTTCAGGATCACCATCCACGCGGCACGCAAATCGTTGTTCGCGGCCAGATCGTGACCATGCGATCTTCGTTCTTTGGGTTGGGTGTCGGACTGCTCGGAGCGATTGTACTTATTTACCTGTTGATCGTGGTTAATTTTCAGTCATGGCTCGACCCGTTCATCATCATTACCGCTTTGCCGGGAGCGTTGGCCGGTATTTGCTGGATGCTCCTTATTAGTCGCACCACGCTCAGCGTCCCATCGCTTACGGGTGCGGTCATGTGCATGGGTGTGGCGACGGCAAACTCCATTTTGATGGTGTCATTCGCTCGCGATCGAATGGATACGGGAGTGCCCGCTCTGGAAGCAGCACTGGAAGCGGGATACACGCGTATGCGTCCCGTCATCATGACTGCTCTTGCCATGATTATCGGCATGCTTCCGATGGCGTTCGGATTGGGCGAGGGCGGAGAGCAGAATGCGCCTTTAGGCCGCGCCGTCGTAGGAGGCCTGCTTTTCGCCACGGGAGCTACGCTGTTTTTTGTGCCCAGCGTTTTCACCATCATTCACGGGCGACGGCAGGCGCGACTGCAGGCGCAACAGAAATAGAATCTGTGGATTGCTGAACGAGATCGAAATAACATATCGCGGTTAAGAATCTGAGTCGGAGATTGATGATATGCCGCTGAAGGCAGAGGTGAATCGGGAGAACGAGACGCAACGGCACCAGCCAGAGCGTTTGCAATCTGGAGATAGGCCAAACTCGTCTTCGTACACTGGCCCTTCTAACCGCCAGCCCGCTTCGACCGGGTTCGCCAAGATTCTAATCGGGGTTGCGCTTTTGGTTCTCATTCTGGCTGGAGTTTTCACTTTGGTCCAGCGCAAGAGCGAGTCAGATGCTCTAGCCAAAGAGACGACTGCGGATGCAGTGCCTACCGTAGCGGTTGTGAAGCCGAAATCTGAGGCCTCCACCGACGAGTTAACGCTACCCGGGAACCTCCAGGCCTTTGAAGAGTCGCCCATTTTCGCGCGGACAAATGGCTACTTACTCCGGTGGAATAAGGACATTGGCAGCAAGGTTCGGAAAGGCGAATTGCTAGCCGTGATCGACGCTCCGGAAGTCGATCAAGAGCTTTCGCAAACTAAAGCCGCTCGCGACCAAGTCAAATCAGCGCTGGGGCTAGCCAAAATTTCCGCGGAGCGCTGGGCGAATTTACGTAAGTCGGATTCGGTATCGCAGCAAGAGGCGGATCAGCAAGCGAGTAACTACCAGCAGGCACAAGCGAATCTCGCGGCGGCGGACGCGAACGTTCGGCGTCTCGAACAACTCGAATCGTTCAAGAATGTTTATGCGCCTTTTTCTGGAGTGATTACGCGGCGCAACGTTGATCCGGGCGCGCTGATCAATTCGGGCGCCGGTGCTGCCGGAAAAGAACTATTCAATCTCGCCCGCGTCGACCCACTGCGAGTCTTCGTCAGCGTCCCGCAGGCGTATGCGCCCGCGATGAAGGTAGGGAACAAGGCGGATATTACCTTGCAGGAATTTCCGCGGCAGAAGTTCACCGGAATTATTGCCCGCACTGCCGATGCGATCGATCCGGCAACGCGCACATTGAACACGGAAGTCGATGTCCCAAATAAAGACGGCAAGCTTCTTCCAGGGTCATTCGGACAGGTGCACTTCGCCACGGGCAGCCAGGTTCCGCGCATCACGATTCCCGTGAACGCGATGCTCTTCAGGGCCGAAGGTGCGCAGGTTGCAGTTGTAGATAAAGACAATAAGATTCAATTGCGGTCGATCACCATCGGGCAAGATTTCGGAGCTACGCTGGAAATTCTAGGTGGTCTCGATGTTAACGATCAGATTGTCATCAATCCGTCGGACTCGCTTGAGTCGGGTCAGAAAGTGAACATAGCTAAGCCCGCGCAAGGAGCTTCGCATTCGTGAGGTCTGTCGGCAAATCGAAAAAGGTAAACCTGTCTCCCTTGCTGCTTACAGGAATTCTGTCCGCTACCCTCTGCTGCACTGTGGGTCCCGCTTACAAACGCCCTACCGCAGAGATGCCGAATACCTGGAAGGGTGAAGGTCCGTGGCAAACAGCGACTCCCAAGGACTCCATCCCCAAAGGCGCGTGGTGGCAAGTTTTTCACGACCCGGCGCTTGATCAGCTTGAGCAACAGCTGATCGATGCCAACCAGTCGTTGACGGCTGCGCGTGATCGCTTGTCTGAAGCGCGCGCACAAGCTCGCATCGCGTCGGCAGCGTTTTTTCCCAGTGTTAGCACAGATCCGAGCGCGCAACGGCAGCGTCTTTCAGGCGATCGTCCGCTGTCAGGCAGCTCGGTTGCGACCTTGCCGGTGACACAGAATGTTTACTCCATTCCGTTTTCGGTGAACTACGAACTCGATGTATTCGGACGGGTTCGCAAGACTCTACAAGCTGCCAATGCTTCGCTTCAGGCGACGGCTGCCGAGCTGGAAAACTCACGCCTCGTACTGACAGCGGAGCTGGCAGCCGATTACTACAGCTTGCGCGAACTCGACCGCGAGGCTGGAGTCGTAAGGCAGTCGGTAGAGATCCAGCAAAAAGGCATGGACTTGGTGAATCGCCGTCACGAAGGCGGCGTGGCCAACGGACTCGAGGTCGCACAGCAAGCGGCTGTGCTTGACGCGACCGCGACGCAATTGCAGTTGGTGCTGCGACAGCGCGCGCAATATGAGCATGCCATTGCGGTGCTTCTCGGAAAGCCGGCTTCGACCTTCAACTTTGCGGAAGCTCCGCTCGAAGTTAAGCTGCCGGCGATTCCCTTGGCTCTGCCATCGGAGATTCTTGAGCGGCGGCCCGACGTGGCCGCGAGCGAACGACAGATGGCGTACGAGAATGCGCAAGTCGGAATCGCTATGACCGCGTTTTATCCCCATATCACTTTGGGCGGAAGCGGAGGACTCCAAAGTCGGGATATCGCAAGCCTCGCGAGCGCACCCAGCCTTTTTTGGTCAATCGGTAGCGACCTGCTGCAGCCCGTCATCAACGGTGGCCGCAATCGCGCTAATCTGGCTCTCAATCGAGCCACCTACGACGAATCGGTCGCCAACTATCGCGAATCAGTTCTGGTCGCATTTCAACAGGTTGAGGATGGCCTATCGGGACTCGCATTACTTGATCAAGCCATCAAGACCCAGCAGGCGGCAGTTGAAGACTCACGGCGAGCTCTCAATATTGCGAATGGCCGCTATACCGGCGGCGTCACAACCTATCTCGATGTAATCACCGCGCAGACGACGGTGCTCACAAATGAGCGTCTCGCGACGCAATTACTAGGTCAGCAGATGACTACCGCGGTCTATCTGGTAAAGGCTTTGGGGGGCTCATGGGATGCTTCCGAACTTCAACGTGAGCAAGTACGGCCGTCGGCGATTCAAGCAGTGCAGCAATAGTAACCGACTTATCACGCTGAAGATTTTTCCCGAAAATACCGCCTGCCGTTTACGCTGACTTGCGTCCGCGGCTCGAGACGCGCGATCGCACTTCGCGCTCAGCGTCCAACCAATCCTGATGCTGATCCCCAGTTCGACCGTGACCGTTCGCTCGTCGCTCCAGATAAAGTTCATAGGCGCGCTGACGGATTTCTGCTTCTACATCGGAGTGATCGTTTTGGGCGGAAGAGCCCTGTTTCGACGAACTGAAGGCGCTCGAAGGTGGCGTAATTGAATTGTGATTCGTCGAATGCTCGTTGATTGCAACCGGGATGGAAGACTTCGCGCTTCGCGATTCCAGGACGGTTTCTTTGGAAACGTCTGGTGTCGCGGATACCATGTCGGCCATTTCAGCTCCGCCCTGGGACGGCACAGGAGGAACCGAGGATGACGTCTTCTTAGAGCGGGAAGAACTGGTGCCTGTTGTTTTTCGTGCCATACTTGCTCCTTAACAAATGATTGTTTTTTGGGATGGTCTTGCGGAATGAGCGTTACTGGCCCTGATTCCGCCAGTCGCCACGCCAAGTCTATCGTTGGCTGCTTAGTAAAATTGTAGCGCGATTTGCTGTGAAAGAGTCGACCAAAGTTTCGCTACATAGCAGAAAAAAATATGTTCGCTACAATCAGTCGGCTCAGGGGCTCCAGAAGTGCCTTGTTTTTGTGCGTCGAAGTACTCTCGTAACTTGCTAGAAGTGCAGCGCAATCGCAGGATAGTGAAGACTCCCCGTCAAAGCTGACCGGGAACGAAAGAACCATGTCGAACATTAAACAAGTACCTGCCGTGAAGGCAGCGAAAGCTACGATCAGTGATCTGGAGAGCATGGTCTCGGAGTCTCCGAGTTCTGACCGGGTATGTCTAAAACTGGCTCAGATTCTAAACGTCCGCCGCAGCGAAGTGGCTTTGCTCAAGATTGAAAAAGGAAGCTTACGATTTATCTATCCGCCTGAGCTACGCTCTGCCGGTGTTCTTCCACTTAGCGGATCAGCCGTCGCCGCGCGCACGGCGGCAACTCGATCTCCGGTTTTATCCAACGCGTTCATGCGGGTGAAGCACGTCAGCTTGTTTGAAGCTGTGAAGCCCGGCGCTGAAGTCGAAGATCGCAGCCTGGAGCAGATGCCGATTCAGAAGATCATGTCAGTTCCAATCGCTCATGCCGACGGAATTGTGATAGGTGTGATCCAGGTTTCGCGCAAGGGCCTTGATCCGTCAGTGGCTGGAGCGGATTTTACTAATGATGACGTCAAGCGACTGGAAGAAATGGCTGAGATCCTGGCTCGCATGCCGTTCATGAGAGAGGGCGCTGGGTTCTAAAACTCTGCTCTTCGGTTCGCTATACCGCCTGCCCTGCACAATAGCCTGACGCCCAAGCCCACTGAAAGTTGAAGCCGCCCAGTTGGCCGGTTACGTCCACCACTTCTCCGATAAAAAACAGTCCAGGGCGTTTCTGCGATTCCATCGTCTTAGCTGACAGTTCATCTGTATGAACCCCGCCCGCGGTGACTTCGGCTTTTCCGTAACCTTCCGTTCCTTCTGGTTTGATCTGCCAATCGTGCAGACGTTGCTCGGCCGCGGCCAAGTCGCGGTCTGAGTTTCCCGTAGACGGATAACTCTCAAGCCAACGATCGGCCAGTCTCTTCGGCAACAGTTCTTTTAGAAGAACTTTCCAGCTTCCCTGATCCCGAGGTCCGCGGCTTCGCAGTTCGGCTAAGAGATTCCGATCGGGCGCGAGATCGAGCGAGACCGGGTCCTTCCCATTCCAATAAGAAGAAACTTGCAAAACAGCAGGGCCACTGAGGCCGCGGTGGGTTATGAGCATCTGTTCGCGGAATTGATGCTGCTTTCTGGAGTCATGGCCCCCTGAGGCAGGGCTCGCGCCGGGTACGGTTGCTGAAGCGATCACCTCCGTCGACACTCCCGCAAGATCGCACCAGCGTTTGCGTTCGCGCTCTGTAAAGACCAGTGGGACGAGAGCTGGGCGCGGTTCCACGATACTCAAGCCAAACTGCCGCGCGAGATCATAGCCAAACGATGTTGCGCCTATCTTCGCGATTGACAGTCCGCCCGTGGCGACGACTAGCCTGGGGGCAAAAAATATAGCGCTATCGGTTGTTACTCCGAAAGCCTGGCGAGATTCATCCTCCCTGTTGACAGACGTGATTTTTGAGTTGAGATGAATTTCAACGCCACAGGCGCGGCATTCAGCCTCCAACATCGATGTAATGTCGCTCGCGGCACGATCACAAAACAATTGGCCTAGTTTTTTTTCGTGATAAGCGATGCCGTGCTTCTCGACCAAACGTATGAAATCGGACGGTTGGTAACGGGCCAGCGCAGACTTGGCGAAATGAGGATTCGCCGACAGGAAATTGTCGGGCGATGTATGCAAATTGGTGAAATTACAACGACCTCCGCCGGAGATGAGGATCTTTTTGCCAATACGCTCTGCGCGTTCAAGGACGAGCACGCGACGACCGCGTTTGCCCGCTTCGATGGCGCACATCAGGCCAGCAGCGCCCGCGCCAAGTACGATCACATCGTACGTGCGTCTCAACGCTTCGGGGTTATGCTGCGCATCCACTGGTGATGAGCTTAACAGCGGCCGCGCAAGCTTCACGCACAATTTGCTTTTGCTTAAGCTTGATTCGCTGTAACATGGCGCGGAGAAAATTTGCTTACGGCAAGGATGCTTTCAAAATGTGCTTTCGTGCTGCTGCGAGAAGCTGGAAACGTAGAGATTTGGGAAACAGGCGGCCGTTCACTGATTGATCGCTAATTTTTCTAAGCCTGCCCTGCATCGGCCCGGTAGGACGAATGTTTCCGGGCGGAGTTCTGGACAAATGCGCCCCGGTTACGCGGGCGCATATAAACAATCCGCCAAACGTTGTATCGCTTTCAGGAGGAATTCTGTATGAAATCGAAGATGCCTAACGCTACTTATCTCTGTCTGTGTCTGATTTCCGTCCTTGCGTTGGCTGCACTCGCCCCTACTGCCGATGCCCAAACTCCCGAAATGGCAAAAGCAAAGTCCGCGACCCTGGTGCAGGGATTGGGCGATCTACATCATCCCGTCTCGACAAAAAATAAACAGGCGCAAGAGTTTTTCGACCAGGGGCTACGTCTCATCTACGCGTTCAACCATGATGAAGCTCAGCGCTCGTTCCAGAGAGCAGCAGAACTCGATCCGAAGCTGGCAATGGCTTATTGGGGAGAAGCAGAAGCGATTGGCCCCAACTATAACGATCCCGCGAGCGAAGCGCGCTTCAAGCAAGCGCACGATGCCGTTCAGAAAGCTGTCGATCTGAGCGAGGGCGCGAACGAGGCTGAGCGTGGCTACATTCAGGCGATGGCGAAGCGCTTCCCTGCCGATCCAAAATCAGATTTACACAAAGCCGCGGAAGATTATCACGATGCGATGCGCGAAGTGATGAAGGGTAATCCGGATGATCTCGATGCCGCCACGTTATTTGCGGAATCAGGTATGAATCTGCACCCATGGGGTTTGTGGCGGCTTGATGGCACGCCCGAAGCCGGAACGGAGGAGATCGTCGCGACTCTTGAATCAGTTATCAAGCGAGATCCGAATCATCTCGGCGCGTTGCACTACTACATCCATACCGTCGAAGCGTCGAACTCGCCCGAGCGCGCGCTCGCGGGAGCAAATCGATTGGCTACGATCGCGCCCGCGGCAGGACACATCGTCCACATGCCGGCGCACGTGTACATCAGGACCGGCGATTACGCTGCGGCGGCGAAGACCAATCAGGAAGCCGCCGCTGTTGACCGCGCTTACATCGAAAAATCCGGCGCCCATGGCATTTATCCCATGATGTATTACAGCCACAACTTGCACTTCATTGCCATGTGTTCAGCCATGGTTGGCGACTACGCAGAAGCGCGGAAGGCGGCTGACATGTTGGCGGCGCACGTCGGACCCGCGGTCAAAGACATGCCTCCGCTCGAAGGTTTCATGACGATTCCCATGGCTGTCAACGTCCGCTTTCACAAGTGGGACGCCATCCTCGCGATGAAGGAACCGGACCCCGCGATGAAGGCGGCTGTGGGCTTTTGGCACTTCGCCCGCGGCATGGCGCTTGCGGGAAAAGGAAATATTTCAGGGGCCGAAGCCGAGCATAAGATTGTTTCGGAAGCGGAAAGAGCCACTTCTCCCGATCAAATATTCCAGATGCCTATCAACAACAAGACGAAAGACATTTTGAAGATTGCTGAAAATGTTCTTGGCGGGCAAATAGCGCTGGCGAAAAAGGATACGGTCTCTGCGGTAGCGATGCTGCGCGAAGCGGTAGCGGTGCAGGACAAACTGAAGTATGACGAGCCACAAGATTGGTTTTTCCCAGTACGTGAATCGCTCGGGGGAGCCTTGCTTATGGCCGGAGACGCCAAATCTGCAGAACAGGTCTTTCGCGACGACTTAGGCAGAAACCTGCGCAATCCGAGATCGCTATTTGGTCTGCATCAGGCTCTGGAAGCCCAAGGCAAAGACTCCGATGCATGGTTTGTTGAACAGGAATTTCGCAAAGCATGGAAAACAGGAGCGGCCGAGTTGAAAGTTGAGGATTTGGTGTAGTCCCATCTTTTAACTCTCCGCCTACCTCGGCGCTTTTCCCAGTGTTGACGACGCACCTGGTTTTTCAACCAGAGCGACGGCTACAGCCTGCGTCAGCAAGCCTTGGGGACAAGCGGCCTTCGCCAGCGGCCTGACTGAAAGAAGACAGCCGGCTCACGCAGTTTGCGTGTCCGGCTGTTGGGGTAGAGTGTCGCTGTGAACTGCTCGTTATACCGCTATTACGCTCTATGCTGGCCAAGAATCCAGCATAAATTTACCGTCCATGTCCGTTGCCATGGGAATTGCTGTTGCTGTGCGACGATGAGCTTCCTCCGTGGGGAGAACCGCCGCCGCTTGGAGCCGAATGGCTCCCGCCATAACTCGGAGCCGAGTGCGAAGGAGCGCCGCCGCCGTAGCTCGGAGCCGAACGTCCACCACCGCTGTACCCACCACCGCTGTATCCGCCACCGCTGCTGGAACGCGGAGCGACGATCGGCTGCCTCATATTAAGCGTAGGTCGCGAGCTTCCGTAACCGCTGCTGTCCGATCCATAGCTGCGGCCAGAGCTGCGGCTTGGAGGAGCGCTGCGGCTTGGAGAAGCGCTGCGGCCTTCCGAACCATAGCTACGGCTCGGGGGCGCGCTATAGCTGCGCCCTTCCGATCCGTATCCGCGGCTTGGTGCTCCATAGCTCCGGCCTTCCGGCGATGCGCTGCGCGAAGAGGAGGAGCCATAGGAACCTCGGTTTGAGCCAGCGGTCCGTGGCCTGTCATTCGATGGCCGATCACTCGATCGACGATCACTCGACGCCGGCCCGCGTCCTGAAGACGGTGAAGACGTTCGCGGAGGCATCGGCGAGAATTTCTGCCATCCACCGTTGTTCGTTGCGCTCTGTCTGTTCGACGGAGCAGAGTTACCGCGCGCGGCTGACCCCTGGTTTGGACGATCAAATCCGCGGTTGGCGCCTGTCTGCGGCATCGGTCGGTTCATAACCCGACCCGACTCACGTCCATTTGCTGATGCACGATTCGAGTTGGCCGATA
>JAYVCW010000404.1:0-5919 GCA_043749775.1 Acidobacteriaceae bacterium
TGAGATGGGCAGGTGCGGAGTGTTATTGCTCTGCTTCAAAACCAATCCCGAAATAACGCAGGAACTCGCTGATCTGTTCAAGCTGAGTTGTCCCGAAGGACAGATCATTTTCGTGATGAACGAAAAGCCCGATCGAGCGCCTCGCGGGGTTGTTTACGTCGTTCCAGAGGCTGCTGGGCCAAAAGCAATAGTGGGTGTTCTTAGAGATTTAGGCACGCGAGCAGCATAACCCCAGGGTGCTTGACTCTGTATCAAGCCGACCGCCAATGGTCCGGGGTTTTCTTGTCGCTTAGATTACGAACGCGAGCCACAAGCGGAGCATGGCCGTTTTCTTTTGCCCAGTAGATGGCTTCCGTCTGAGTCTTAAAGCTCCCCAATACATGGTCGGCATGGTCCTCGACCACGTAGTCTTCGATGGGTGATCCTTCAGGCCGACCCTTCGGGCGAGCTTCAACATAGACGTTTGCCATTGATTCCTCCTAAAATCCCATTATGCAATCACTTCATCACTTGCGTAGCAAATGAATTCACTTTCGCTCTGCAGTTTTTCTTGCGCTTCGAGCAGCATCCTTTATTGCGGGCTTGTGGGCGGTACGAACATGTGCCGCGAATGCTTTGCTTAGAGAGGGCTTGGAATTGGCTGGGAAAGGCATCCCGCATGCCGAGCAACGCTTTTCTCCCGCCCGTTCGATCAGATGGGTCCTATTGTGACTGGCATGATCTGCAGTTTACCTTCCCGCAGGACGGATTCTGCGTCCACCATAACCGCGCCACGTCGGAAAATGTCAGCCGCAGGTAGGGCGACGGTCGTAGCCGCGCAGAAGGTGAGATGGGCGAAATTTCGGTCTGAAGCTGGGAAGTCCCGCAGGAAGTAGTCGTCAACGGCTCTCTACGAGCGCAAAAATATAATTGTAGAGAGGATTAGTCTGCCGAGTTGTTCGGCAGCGGACTTACACCATTGGCGGGCGAATTATCGGTGCGTGCAATAATTTCTTCAGCCAGAAAACGCGCTAACTTATTAGCTGTCAACTAGATAGAGGAAATTATTCCAAATTACTAATAGCTAAGTCCCATAGAATCTACTACATACGTTCCGAGATTTTGCAATCGAATTCCGCTATCAAGCCTCTGGTCGCACGCACCGCAAACTCCCACTTTCTAGATTCCTCCCTCGTCTGCGCGTTCCTAAAGAACCCACTAAACTACTGACAATAAATAACGTCGCACCTGTGCTAGATCTGTGTTTAAATTAACCCCCTCCAGCAGCTCGAGCATCAAGATCGGGATCGTTCCCACTTTGACCGCTGTCGACTGTCGGACAGGCTTCCGCGCGGCACGCCTCCTAATCGATGCGAAGGCCGGCGTCGTGCCACCACGGCCTCGAATTCGGTGAGAACATAATCGACGACAAGGGGAGCGGGTCAAAATTCGCTACGGAGCATAGTTTGACGGCAAGGATTATCCCCGTCACTGGCGAACCGTGTGTCAAATTCGATTTCGTATCAGCGCGTGGAACACATAAAACACTTCAAAGGGCACTACCAACTTTAGACAACTGAGATTGGTAGCGGCGATGATGAGAAACGTCTTTGTAGCCGATCCGGCCGCCCGGACGAAACATGCGAGCATTATTCTTTGAAATTTTTGGCCGGCGAGAAGTAGTATTCAGTACGTAGGGCGCTATGGAATCGCACTCAATTGCAATCTGCGAGAATGCTGGAGAACGTGAATCGGCGATGAAGCTGGTGGAGATCTCTGCTGGCTACTGGTTGCCACGAGCCTTACATGTGGTGGCGGATTTGGGGGTCGCAGACGCACTCGATCAGAAACCGCGGTCGGCAGAGTACCTTGCTGCGGAAGTCGGCGCTAATGCTGATGCTCTGGACCGGGTGCTGCGACTTCTAGCGTCGCACGACGTGTTCCGTCGGAGTGACAATAAATTCGAGCACAACGCTCTTTCTCTTGCATTACGCAGCGATCATCCGCAGTCAATGCGTGCATACGTCCGGCTAGTGGGCCTTCCTGTTTTCTGGAAAAGCTGGGGAGCACTTGAGGAGGTAGTTCGCAGCGGCAAGCCGGCAGTGAGCGACATTTTCGCATATTTCAAAGAGCATCCCCGGGAAACAGAGATCTTCGACGCGGGAATGAAGTCGAAAGCTTACAGCGCAATTCCGCCCGTCATCGCGGCGTATGACTTTTCCCATCTTGGCACAATTGCTGACATCGGTGGAGGCCTCGGGCACTTGCTCAAGGCAATACTGAAATCGTCCCCGAAATCGCGCGGGGTTCTATTTGACCAGGCACATGTCATCGAGCGCGTGGAGCCCGACGAGGCAATCGGCACCCGATTGACATTGAAAGCCGGTGACTTTTTTCGCGGCCCGCTTCCATCCTGCGACGCTTACATGGTTATGGAGGTTCTCCACGATTGGACCGACGAGCAATCGCGGCAGATCCTACAGCAGATCCGTAGCGCGGCGTCAGGTGCGGCCAAGCTGTTAGTGGTCGAGACTGTGTTGCCTAGTGAAAGCGCGTGGACAGCGGGGCAAGGCGAACACTTCGGCCACAGTCTCGACATCAACATGTTAGTTCTTACAGGCGGGCGCGAGCGAACATCGGATGAATTTGCCCGATTGTTTGCCGACTCGGGATGGCGGTTGTTGCGTCTGATCCCTACACCTAGTCCGTATTCCATCGTAGAAGCGATCGCCTGTTAAAGGGATTTAGGTCGAAGCGCCAGAAGCTATCGTGCCGAAAGTCCCCCACGTATATCGCGTAAACGACTTCCTTTATCTGGTCGACCCGGCGATTTATGCTTTCATTGACTTGCCAATCTCGCTTAATTAAGATTTTGCGCGCATGATCGGCGAAACTATTTCACACTACCGAATCGTCGAAAAACTTGGCGGCGGTGGCATGGGCGTTGTCTACAAAGCGGAAGACACCCGCCTGCATCGTTTTGTCGCGTTGAAATTTTTGCCGCAGGATGTCGCCCAAGACCCCCAGTCTCTTGCACGTTTCCAGCGCGAGGCCCAATCTGCCTCCGCTCTCAATCACCCGAACATTTGCACTATTTTTGATGTTGGCGAGCAGAAGGGTCAGGCTTTCATCGCGATGGAGGTCCTGGACGGTATGACTCTGAAGCACCGGATCGCTGGGCGTCCCCTAGACTTCGAGACGATGATGTCGTTGGCTATTGAGATAGCTGATGCGCTCGATGCAGCTCATGCCGAAGGTATCATCCACCGCGACATCAAGCCGGCAAACCTGTTTGTGACAAAGCGCGGCCGCGCGAAGATTCTGGACTTTGGTTTGGCTAAGGTTTCGGCTACTCGGGCGGTTGGGCAGATTTTGCATTCACCAGAAATGACCCAAGAAGCAACTGACGAACACCTAACAAGCCCGGGAACTGCGCTGGGTACGATAGCTTATATGTCGCCCGAGCAAGCGCTCGGAAAAGACTTAGACGTCCGCACGGATCTCTATTCTTTCGGCGCTGTGCTCTACGAAATGGCAACGGGTGCGCTTCCTTTTCGAGGAGACACTTCGGCAGCAATCTTTGACTCTATCCTTCACAAGATACCCGTCGCACCGGTGCGGCTTAACCCTGAACTCCCGGCGAAGCTCGAAGAAATAATCAACAAAGCGCTGGAGAAAGATCGCAACCTTCGTTATCAAGTGGCTGCGGAGATGCGCGCTGATCTTCAACGGCTCAAGCGGGATACGAATTCCACTCCGGTCGCAACTGCTTCAATATCAGAAACTAATTCGAGAAGCGGCGGGATAACTGAAAGTCCGGTCCAAAGTTCGGCCACGGGAGTTACAGACGTTACAATATCAGCGATTGGAACAAACACACCCCTTCCAAATCGCTACGGCCGGAAATGGTCGATTGGTATTGCTGCACTGGTGCTTTTGTTGGTCGTGACGGGCATTATCATCTACATGCGCCGCGCGCGTCCATCAACTGAAAAAGATTCGATTTTGATCGCAGACTTCATAAATACTACAGGCGAACCCGTTTTCGATGACACGCTCAAGCAGGCTCTTGCAGTACAGCTTCAACAATCGCCATACCTCAATATTTTTCCGGACGAGCGTATTCGTCAGACCCTGCAATTCATGGGACGATTTAAAGAAGAACGTGTTACCGGTGCGGTTGCGAGGGAAATTTGCGAGCGCGCAAACATTAAATCTGTACTGAACGGTTCGATATCGGTCTTGGGCAGTCAATACGTAATTGCACTTGAAGCACTAAATTGTCACACCGGCGAGGCGCTGGCTCGAGAACAGATCACTGCTGACGTAAAAGAGAAGGTTCTGTCTCAACTGGGGGTAGCCGCCACTTCGGTTCGAAGCAAGCTTGGTGAATCTTTATCGTCGATTCAGAAATTTGACAAACCTGTAGAAGAAGCAACTACGTCTTCCCTCGACGCATTGAAGGCGTACACACAAGGGACTCAATTAAGCAACATGGGTGAAGTACGAAAGGCCATTCCCTTTTACGAACGGGCGGTTGCGCTTGACCCTAACTTTGCCTCGGGATACGCCTCTTTAGCAAGTAGTTATGGCAACTTATGGGAGGAGGAAAAGAGTGTCGAATACGGAGAAAAAGCCTACGCACTGCGGGAACGCGTAAGCGAAAAGGAGAAATTCTCAATTACCAGTAATTACTTTTGGGTAATCACGGGGGAACTGGATAAAGAGATGGAGACCGAAGAAATGTTTCGGCGAGCTTACCCAAGAGAATCTGAACCGCTCAACGATCTCGCAGTCAATTATTGTTTTAGCCTTGGCCAATTTCAGAAGGCTATTGAGATTGGCAACCAGGCGCTCAAGATTGATGTCTCCCAGCCCGGCGTGTACCCGGCTATAGGCTGTGGGTACCTGGGTTTGAATCGTGCCGCCGAAGCCAAAGCGGTATCGGAAAAAGGACTGAAGGTAGACCCGGACAACCCTGGAATCCACTTCTGGCTATATATGGCTTTGGCTGCATTGGATGACGAGTCGGGTATGCAGCGAGAACGTGAGTGGGCGTCCGACAAAGAGGAAGCAATGGTTGGTCTCGCTAGCAGAGCCGCTCGCCGAGGAAAGCTAAAGGAAGCTTCAAAGTTGTTCAAAGAAGGAGAACAGCTAGCAAAAAGTGGAGGATTAATAGGGGTGGCTTCATTCCTGACCGTTTCTCAAGGTCTAATTGAAGCCGAGGTTGGCGACTTTACCGCTGCGCGCGAGCACTCGAGGGTTAGCTTAAGTTTCCCGCACACTCGGCAGAACCTGCCCTTGGCTGCTGTTGCTCTAGCGTTAGCTGGAGATCCAATCAAAGCGCAAAGTCTGGTCGACGAAATGGGTAAACGCTATCCGGTGGACACTGCTATAAACAATGTTTTCATTCCTTGCACGAATGCCATATTGCTGGGAAAAACAGGCGACTTCACAAAAGCCATCGAGACGCTGCAACCCGCAAGCCGGTATGAACTCGGGGCTTCTTTCGGTTTCCTACCCATCTACCTGCGCGGTCTAACGTATCTTAGCGAGCAAAAAGGACAGGATGCAGCGGCAGAGTTTCAGAAAATACTCAACCAGCCTGCTTTGGGAGCAACTTGGCCGTTATTTTCCTTGACTCACGTTCAGTTGGCCCGCGCTTATTCTTTAACTGGAGAAGAAGCCAAAAGCCGCAAGGCCTACCAAGATTTCTTTGCCCTTTGGAAAGATGCTGACCCCGATATCCCAATTTTGAAGGAAGCCAAGGCAGAATATGCGAAGCTGCAATAGACCTGCCCAGCAATTACAAGGCGACCACATTTTGGCCGCTGTTGACTGACGACTATCCGCTGACCGAGCTTCTGCGCGCGGCACTCTTACAAGTTTACGAGGCCGGTGGTGGTGTCCCCCGCGGGCCGCCGCGATGAGCTGCGGGCC
>JAYVCW010000405.1:0-2075 GCA_043749775.1 Acidobacteriaceae bacterium
TGCCGTCAGTCGTAGCAGGCCCGTACGGGCCGTTGCAGCCACCGGTGGGACGCCCATCTCAAAACACCTTATTTACAACGCTAACCTGCCGTCCCTACAATGCTCGTACTTTCACAATCGGTATCTCATTGCACCGCCTTCCGCCGGAATCGGGGGCTGGGGGTCTATGCCTTTCAAATAAGGCATTCGACGCGCGCTTGAAGGCGGTGTGAAAGTATTCCACCTCCTTCTTCAAGGAAACAATATGTCAGTCTCCAAAGGAATTGTTGGATCGTCCGTTGAATCATAGTGGCATTATGATTTCGGAGTCTGCTATGCCTTATCGTCCCCATGCTGCGCCGATGCCCGGCTTCTTTGGATATGATCCCGTCCAAGATCTTCCGCAGGATCATCTCGCCCGATTTGTCGATTGTGTCGTCCAAGAGAGCGTGCATCCTCCTCTGAAGAACAATTGGCATGGACAACCGCAGTTCGATCCGCGCCTGCTGGCCAAAGTGCTTCTCTATGGCTATGCGACCGGTATTCGCTCCTCCCGACAGTTGGAGCGCCTATGTAATGAGAGCCTGCCCTTCCTATTCCTTACACGCGGAGACACTCCCTGTTATCGCACTCTCTGCACCTTCCGTATCAAACAAAGCAAACTGATCGAAGAGGCCTGGGAATCCCTCTTTGAGGTCGCCGGCAAGGCCGGATTGACACGCATGGGGCAGATCACCATCGATAGCACCAAGATCCGCGCCGATGCCAGTCCCGAGTCCGTTGTCAAGGCGAGCGAATATTCCGACGTCAAATCCGAACTCAAGCGCATTCTTGCCGAGGCCGCCAAGATCGATGCCGCCGAAGACAATCAAGCGCCTGGACAGACTCGATTAGAACGAACCGTCAGCACCGATCAGATGCGCGATATTCTCAGGCGAGTGCGCAAACAGCGCTCCGAAGCCCGCCATTCACACGACGGCTCCGTCGATGCCATCGATGGGGCCGCCACCGAGGAGACGATTGCCCCCGTCGAAACGAAAGTGGTTTCCATAGCTCCACACTCACCCGTGGGTGAGGCATTGTCGAAGCAAATGCGAAAGCGCATCCAAGCAGGGATCGCCGCCATCGAAGAGGCAGAGAAGGATGCTCGGAAGCACGCCTGTTTGACCGATCCCGACGCGCGCATGATGGGAGAAGGGCGCGAGAAAGGCATCCGCGAATGTCATTCTTTCGAAGTCGCTACCGATAATGGCTTGCTGGTTGTCGGGCAGAGCACCAATATCGGGGCGGACAACTACCGCCTGATTGCAATCGTTGAGGCGGCGCGCCAGCACGAGCCCGAGGGTTTGAAGGCGGCTGACGCCGATTCAGGGTATTTCAGCGGTGCAGGCGTCACCAAGCTGATCGAAGAGAATATCGATGTCTGCATCCCTGACTCAAGCACCGCCTGTGATCTGCACCGCGATCAACCGGTCGGTACGAGCGTTTCCCACATGACCGGCTCGGTCACTTTCGATTATAACGGCGAGCAAGATGTCTATTCCTGTCCGGAAGGCAATGTCCTGCGCTTCTCCCAAGCGCGTCCGCTGCGCGGCCAGGAGTATCGTATTTACCGCGCCGAGCGCTCTTGCAAAGGCTGTCCGCTCCGCAGTCAATGCGGGCAGGAGAAACGTGGAAATCACCGCACGTTGAAAATAGCGGACAACAAGGCCGTAATCGACGAGCATTTGGCTCGTTTCTCGGAGGAGGAGCACCGAGAACGCTATCGTCGTCGTGCTCCTGCGGTCGAGACGGTATTTGGTGTTATGCGCTCCGTTCTGGGCTACGTCCGCTGGCAGTTGCGAGGAGACGAGCGTGTGGGATGTGAGGCCCGGCTGTTTAAGGCGGCATACCAGATCCGCAAGATCCACCGCCATTGTCTATCCTCCCATTCCTAATCGCCTGTTAGCGGGCTATAAGGCTCCAAAACAGCCTGGAAACGGGCTTGAGAACGCCCATATCGGTAAAGAAACCAGTTAGCCAGACGGAATTCCAGACTAAGGACCGACCAAGCACACTCCTGGGTGTAAGGCGGGAACGATTCTTTCACACCGCCT
>JAYVCW010000406.1:0-5235 GCA_043749775.1 Acidobacteriaceae bacterium
TTCCAGAGCCTTGGTCCTCAACCTCTCTGGCGGCAAAAAAGCGGTGCTTGGCACTGCCTAGGACTTTTATGCCCTTGACACCGCCTTCGTTCTTATCGAGGGGCGCCCTCAATTGTTATTTCGCGCCACAAAACAAAATTGCTTTAACCAAACTCAGGCGACTTTTTTGCGATCCAGATCGTAGCGATCCAAATTCATCACCTTACTCCACGCGGCCACGAAGTCTTTCACGAATGCCTGCTTCGAGTCGTCACATGCGTAGACTTCCGCGATTGCCCGGAGCTGCGCATTTGAACCGAAAACGAGATCGACACGCGTGGCAGTCCACTTTGTTTCTCCCGTTGCCCGATCGTGACCCTCATACACACCCTCGTGCACACCATCCGCAGCCTTTGCGGGCTTCCATTCCGTGGACATGCCGAGCAGGTTGACGAAGAAGTCGTTTGTCAGCGTCTCCGGCCGCTTCGTGAATACGCCGTTCTTCGATTGCCCGAAGTTGGCATTTAGCACGCGCAAGCCGCCGACTAACACCGTCATCTCAGGAGCGGTGAGCGTGAGCAACTGCGCCTTATCGACCAGCAGTTCTTCCGCGGTTCGTGGGTTACCGGGCCTGTAGTAGTTGCGGAAGCCGTCAGCCGTCGGCTCCAGCGGAGCGAATGCGTGGGCGTCGGTCTGCTCTTGCGTAGCATCAGTGCGGCCCGGCGAGAAGGGAACCTTCACGTCGACCCCGGCTCTCTTCGCAGCCTCCTGCACAGCCACGCATCCAGCCATAACGATCAGGTCAGCCAGCGAGATTTTCTTACGCTTGTGGCCGTTCGATTTCGATCCGGACTTCTCTCCCGAAGCCGATCCGTTGAATTCTTTTTGAATCGACTCCAGCTTCTGCAAAACTTTCCCTAACTCCGCTGGCTGGTTAACTTCCCAGTCTTTTTGCGGTACAAGGCGGATGCGCGCCCCGTTCGCTCCTCCACGTTTATCCGAGCCGCGGAAGGTTGAGGCCGAGGCCCATGCTGTCGAAACCAACTGCGAAATCGACAGCCCGGAGGCGAGTATCGTGGCCTTTAAAGTGGCAATGTCCTGCTCTCCAATTAATTCATAATCGACCGTCGGAACAGGGTCTTGCCATAATTGTTGCTCCGCCGGAACCAGCGGACCCAGATAGCGCGACACAGGCCCCATGTCGCGGTGTGTCAGCTTGTACCAGGCTTTCGCGAACGCGTCCGCAAACTGCTGCGGATTTTCATAAAAACGCCGGGAAATTTTTTCGTAAGCCGGATCGAACTTCAGAGCGAGGTCGGTCGTCAGCATCGAGGGCGCGTGACGGTTCGCAGGATTGTGCGCATCGGGCACCGTGCCGGCACCTGCGCCATTCTTCGGCGTCCACTGGTTCGCACCCGCCGGGCTCTTTGTAAGCTCCCACTCGAAGTTGAAAAGATTTTCGAAGTAATTGTTGCTCCACTTCGTAGGCGTCGTTGACCAAATCACTTCCAGTCCGCTCGTAATTGTGTGGTCGCCTTTTCCCGTGCCGAAACTGTTTCGCCAGCCGAAGCCCTGCTCCTCGATCGCAGCGCCCTCGGGCTCGGGGCTCACATACTTTTTCGGATCGGCGGCGCCATGCGTCTTTCCGAAAGTATGCCCGCCCGCAATCAGCGCAACAGTTTCTTCGTCGTTCATCGCCATGCGCCCGAACGTCTCTCGAATGTCCCGCGCTGAAGCGATCGGATCAGGCTTGCCATCGGGCCCTTCAGGGTTTACGTAAATCAATCCCATCTGCACCGCGCCCAGGGGATTATCCAGTTCGCGATCGCCCTTGTAGCGCTTGTTTCCTCCCAGCCACTCGTCCTCAGGACCCCAGTTGATGTACTCCTCCGGCTCCCACACATCTTCGCGCCCGCCAGCAAAGCCAAACGTTTTGAAGCCCATCGACTCAAGTGCGACGTTGCCGGTCAGAATCATAAGGTCGGCCCATGAAATCTTCCGTCCATATTTTTGCTTGATGGGCCAGAGCAAGCGCCGCGCCTTATCGAGATTCACATTGTCAGGCCAGCTGTTGAGCGGAGCAAACCGTTGTTGCCCCGAGCCCGCCCCGCCGCGTCCATCGCCGATTCTGTAGGTGCCCGCGCTGTGCCAGGCCATCCGGATAAAAAGCCCGCCGTAGTGGCCGAAGTCAGCCGGCCACCAATCCTGCGAGTCCGTCATCAACGCATGCAGATCTTTGATCACGGCGTTCAGGTCGAGCTTCTTGAATTCTTCCGCGTAGTTAAATCCCTTGCCCATAGGATCGGACTTCGGCGAATGCTGGTGCAGCATCTTCAAATTCAGCTGATTCGGCCACCAGTCCGCATTCGATGGAGCAGTTTTCTTGGTGCTCGAGCCGCCCGCTACCGGACACTTCGGCTCTTTGCCTAACTCTGGTTCGGTGTTACCGGGGCCGGGAACTCCGGCTAGTACCTGTTTATCTTCAGACATAAATTCCTCTTCCTCTTTCGCTTTTCCTATGAAGTTGTCTTTGCGTTTTTCGAACTACAGCGCTGGCAGAGGCCAAAAACCTCAATCTGCGGCTCGCTTAAATCGAAGCCGCCCGGAGCCTGCCGGGCCAGCCGTTTAAAGTCAACGAAGTCACCCGCAATATCCTGCACTGACTTACAGCGCGTGCAGACCAGGTGATGATGAGATTCAAGGTTTCCATCCACGAGCAATGTGGAAGCGTGCGGCGTCACCTCGCGCAACAATCCCTTCTCCACAAACAACCGCAAATTGTTGTAGATCGTTGCAAGAGAGACCGACGGTACCCGCCGCTTGACGACCGCGTAAATTTGTTCCGGCGAATAGTGTCCAGCAGAAGCCACGACTGCCTCAAAGATAATCTTCCGCTGGTGCGTGGCTGCCATGCCATGCTTCCAGGCAAGCTCCCGAAATTTGTCATGGGTCAAATGCATGTGTGGATGAGCATGATGTGTGGATAAGAATAATTATCAAACAGGTTTAGTTATTTGGCAACTTCGAGACAGGACGATGACAAGCACGATGACAGGAAATTGTTGCGAAGCTCCAGAGCGAATTGGCTTTCGCGAATGCGCCCAAGTATCCTTACCCTATGAAGTTCGCTGGCGATGAACTCGTCGCGCTCCTCGTGACGATCAGTTTCGCGGCCGGACTGAACTTGTACGCAACCGTCGGCACTCTCGGCCTCATGGCCCACTTCGGAGTGCTCGCCTTACCCGCGTCTCTTCAACTTCTGGCGAACTGGTATGTAATCGCTGCCAGCGGCGCGCTCTTCGCCATCGAATTTGTCGCCGATAAAATACCGGCCTTCGATCTCGTCTGGAACGCGCTACACACCTTCATCCGCATTCCCGTAGCCGCGCTCATCGCCTACCGCGCGACCGCCGCCCTTTCGCCGTGGGAGCAACTTGCCGCCGCAGCCGCGGGCGGTGCGATCGCTTTAATCGCTCATGGCGGCAAGACCGCGGCGCGCGCCGCCGTCACTCCGTCTCCCGAACCGCTTTCGAACTTCGCGTTAAGCCTCGGAGAAGATGGCCTGGCCGTTTTCCTAACCTGGTTCGCCACGCGCCACCCCTATTCAGCAGCCGCCATTGTCGCGGTGCTTATCGCGATCATCGTTTTGTTGGCGCGGTGGGTAGTGCGAGCGGTGAGATCTCTGTTCGGAGGAGCGGAGCGTGCAATCGCTCACTAACCTCGGCGATAAATCGGCGATAGCGAAAGATCGAGTTATGATTCTCGGCGCGCCATATCCGCAATGCATCAGTGCCAGTAAGAATGTATTCGAATATTTGACCGTGATTGAAATTAAAAAACCCCGAAAGAGTTAACTTTCAGGGTTTAGTCTCCCAACCGATCTTGCAGACACACAGGCCGCATTATTTTGCAGGTACGGAATCGAACTTCCCTGACGCTTCCTCGTAAAAGAGAGCGCCTTCCGTCTTATCGCCGCCGCTCCAATGCTTGTGGCCTCCGGGAACTCTGAGAAAATCTCCGGGACCCACACGCTTTTCGCCCGCATCGTCTTTATATAAGTAAGCGCCTTTAATCACGACAATCCAGATGTCGCTCGTGTGCGTATGCATCCCGGCATCAAACCCAGGCTCGAATTTTGTGTACGTTCCATGAGCACTTTTGTCGGGATTCCCCCAAAGTGTCGCCATTGAGACTCCGGGCGTCGGACTCTTTTTAAACGATGCTTTATCTGAAGTTTCATAGACGACGCTCTTCTTACTGCTTGTCTTACTGCTTGTGGAAGCTTTCTGAGCCTGGACCATGCCAGATGCCACAACAATCATCAAGACTCCCAAACCTGAAGCAACCAACAATTTTTTCATCTTCGTCCTCCATATGTGTTGAGCCGGGATTTCACCCGTTCTCCCAACTGGCAACCCTTATACATCATCATGCCGTGCTCGGGCGGAAAATTCAGGCGCAACAATCCGACCTCCAAGCAGCCAAAATTCTAATCAAATTTCTTACCGCACCAAGTGTCCTGGCATTTGATTGCTTTGTTTCGGTGGAGGAGGGAGTTACAGATGGTGCGCCCGGAGAGAATCGAACTCCCAACCTCATGGTTCGTAGCCATAGAGGGTCGGAATTTCAAGAGCCTTATTTTCTACTGCTTCCAGGCGTTCCAATCAAAATCTTCCCCTTTAACTTGGGCGATAAAATGGGCGATAGCGAAAGGTTTGAACCTACGCTGGATTAACACCTACAGCGCAGAGAACGTACGCGGTGCGAGCTACCCGGATGAGTGTAATGGCGATGTTTCAACAGTTACCGACGAACGCCAGCCCGGGATTGTAGAAGCCGCATCACGAGCCAGAGGCATGCAGAATAGAGCAGGGCTGGAATCCAAAGCAAAATTGAGTAGGTTATCAGCGATTCGAGCCACCGGCTGTGGACATTCCCGAACCAGTCATGGTCAAGGAGCCAGGCCCAAGGTGTAGCGAACAGAAAGCCGAATCCAGCGACGCGCTCAGAACGAAGGTGTAGGCGGTCGGCAAAACTGATGAGGAAGGTCAACACGGTCGCCGTAAGTAGAGGCGTAGCAAGCAATATTCGCCTTGTCATCTGGATGTCTCGCAACCTACAGATTGTACCCTCGGCGCGACCTCAACAGGTCAACGGGTGTAATTGATTCCATGACAACGTCGGCTCCGACGCCCGAGTAAAGTTGGTGGTTGCTAAAGCCAACCAACAAGGCTCGGGAGAAAGGAGCCGAACGAT
>JAYVCW010000407.1:0-15697 GCA_043749775.1 Acidobacteriaceae bacterium
GCAGCACACTTCCCCAGGCTGAAACGGATACCGCTCCCTCATCCACTCCATCCGGTTCAGCGCCCCTCGATGCGTCCCCTCCACTCCCTTCGGTCGTCCGCTTGAACCCGACGTGTAGAGCACGTATAGGCGGTCGGTATCACCACTACCATCACTATTACCGGCACCACGGGTCGAACTTTTGTGCGTCAGGTTTGCGACCGATTCTTTTCTTAGCGCATCTTTTTCGACATCGAGCAAGATCAAGTCCTGCACAGTTTCTGGCAACTTGTCGCGGTGCTCGCTCGCAGTTATTACGCAGTGAGCCTCAGTATCGTCGAGCATAGAGGCGAGACGTTCGACAGGATAGGAATGATCAAGCGGAATGTACGACGCCCCAGCCTTCAACACAGCCAGCAAAGCGACGGTTAACTCGGGCGACCTCTCGAGCGCAACTCCAATCAGAGAACCGGACTGTACGCCCCTTTTTCTCAGGTAGTGTGCAAGTTGATTGGCTTGCTCATTGACCTCTCGGTAGCTGAATTCCTGGTCCTGATAAATCAGGGCAGTTGCATCAGGGGTTCGCTTCGCCTGATCTTCAAATGAACGCTGGATCCGGCTCTGTTTCGATAATTTCGTGGCAGTGTCATTCCATTCCGAAATTGTCTGATCCAGTTCGCTTGCGTCCATCAGCGGAATGCGCGCAATCGGCTCATCCGGATTCTTCAATCCCGCCAGAATCAGATTGCGGAAGTGTGTCATCTGGCGAAGAATGGTCGCCTTGTCAAATAAGTCCGTGTTGTATTCGAAACGGCAATGGAAGTGGTCGTCTTCAAACGCTTCGACCGCGAGGTCGAACTTGGCAATTCCAGTTTCGAATTCCAGTTCCTGCATCTCAAGTCCCGAAATCTCGAATATCTGCTTCGGAATATTCTGGAAGGTAAACATCACCTGGAACAGCGGACTCGTATTCATCGAGCGCTGCGGAATCAACTCCTCGACTAACTTCTCAAATGGCACGTCCTGATGAGAATAGGCCTCGAGCGCATAAGAACGGACCTGACGAACTAAATCGCGGAAGGTGATGTTCGGAGCAAAGTCAGCGCGGAAGACCAGTGTGTTAACGAAAAAGCCGACAAGATTTTCGATCTCGATTTGACTGCGGCCAGCGGTAGGAGTTCCGATCAATATGCTGTTTTGTCCGGTGTAGCGCCACAGGAGAGCATCGAAAGCGGCCAGTGACACCATGAATAAGGTCGCGCCCTCAGCCTGGGCAAATTCTTTCAAGGCCACTAACACCGTGTGGTCGAGAATCAGCTCTTCGGTAGCCCCCTGCCAGTTATGGCCTTTAGGACGAGGATGATCGATCGGAAGATCTAGGATGGTCGGAGCGTTTGCTAACTTCTGCTTCCAGTACGCGACCTGCTTTTGCAGAATTTCGCCTGCAAGGAACTTTCGCTGCCATTGGGCAAACTCCGCGTATTGCACGGGAAGTTCTTTCAATTCGGGCTGCCTGTTTTCGATGAACGCCTCGTAACACTGAGTAAGTTCACGAAACAAAATGGAGATGGACCAACCGTCCGTAACAATGTGGTGCATCGCCAGCACCAGAAGGTGCTGGTTTCGGTCCAACTTCAGAAGCATGGTTCGTAAAAGAGGACCAGCGGTCAGATCGAACGGTCTTTTGCCTTGCTCACTGGCAACTCTCAGCGCTTCGGTCTTACGCTCGCCTTCCGGAAGGTCGGTCAGATTCACAACCGGCATTTCTATTTTCACGCCAGACAAAACAATTTGTTTCGCAGAGCCGTCAACATTCTCGAAAACGGTTCGCAAAGACTCGTGTCTTTGGACGACGGCTTGGAACGCCGACGCCAAGGCGTCTACATTCAGTGGGCCGGTTACCCGGAATGCGCGGACGAGGTTGTAGGCCGCCGTCCCCGGTTCGAGCTGATCGAGGAACCAAAGGCGTTCCTGGGCAAAAGATGCTTGGGGTGCGGTAGGACTCATCGCTCTTTAATTGTCTTTTCTGCGTTAGCCGACCACTTCGGAGGCGGGCCAGAAAAAGTGGTGATGATTGGATGGACCGCAGACCTTAAAGGTTGACTCGAAAATCGGATAAAATCGGCCTCCAGCAAGCCATTTGAAACATTGTCATCCACAAAAAAATGTACCGCCACTCAAGACCTTCTAGCGTAGAATGTCGACAGGATGATGGCACCAACCTACTCTTGCTCAGTAGCATCCTATCACTGGGTAGTCTAAGTAAGGAATCGCAGATGGTCTCGCCACTGGTCCTGGCCGAAGTGCCCGGGGTGAGGAAGAGTCTGGCGAATCAATCGCCGGGCATCGCTGGGTTGGGCACTGCCTGTATGAGCACTTCTCGATCCTTACAGACTCTTATCCGTGTCGGAGTTGGCAAAATCTTTCCCGCGTTAGCTCACCGCTCATTTAAGTCTCGACGTCATCCACTCAAGCTAAACGGCTTAGTGAGACTCGTCGCGGTGTTGCAGGAGTTTTAGATTTAATGATACCCGGCACCACAAAATCGGACGCGGGAACGGCGCAGCAGAGGTTGTTGCTTGCCGAGCTGCTGCTACAAGCTGGCCAAGACACCAATTCAGAAGAAATTTATTCAGCTTCCCTAGCGCAACAGAGGCTATGGTTCTTAGAGCAGTTGGGCGCAAAAACTTCTGCCTACAACGTGCACCTCGGCTATTGGCTCCGCGGTCCTCTAAATATGACGGCGCTGCGCGCGAGCCTTCAGGAATTGATCAATCGTCACGCTACGCTGCGAACCTCATTCCGGCTGGAAGGGCGCGAACTCCTTCAAGTGATTGCCCCTCACGTGCCTCTCGATCTGCCGATCATGGATGTCGTCGGTGCCGAACCTGTCGAGCCCGCCGCGTATGCGTTGGCCAAAGAAGAAGTTGAAGCAACGTTCGATCTGGCGAAGACACCACTGTTCCGCACCCTGTTGATCCGGGCCACGCCTACCGATCACGTCCTTTTATTTACCATGCATCACGTGATCACAGACGCATGGTCGACCCAGATTATGGCGCGCGAACTTTCAGCGCTTTACACGGCCTATGCGGCAGGTCGTCCATCTCCGCTCCCAGAATTGCCGATTTCGTACGGAGACTTTTCAGAGTGGCAGCGAAAGTGGTTCAAGACAGCGAAGGTTCAAGAACAGCTCGCGTTTTGGAAAAGCGAACTGGAAGATGCTCCGCCGTTTTTGCAATTGCAGATGCAGCGCCCGCGAGCGGAAGAACAGACATTTCAAGGGTCCAGTCAATTCGTTGCGATCAACCCTGAAGTCATCAAAAAGGTAAAAGCGCTTTCGGTGAAGTTGCACGCAACCCCTTTCATGATTCTGCTCGCCGCCTTCAAAATTTTGCTATTGCGGGCGAGTGGACAGTCTGACATCTTGGTCGGCGTGCCCGTAGCTGGCCGCAATCGGGTTGAAGTTGAAGGCCTGGTGGGGTTTTTCGTGAACACGTTGGTTCTGCGCGACGATCTCTCGGGCAATCCCCCTGTCGCCGATTTGGTGGCACAGATTCGCGAAACGGCCCTGGGTGCATTCGCTAACTCTGATGTACCGTTTGAGAAGGTTGTTGAAGTTCTGCAGCCCGAACGTAACCTGAGTTACAACCCCGTCTTTCAGGTGATGTTCGCAGTGATCACGTCAGCGGTGCAGTCTCACAGTTTTGGAGAGCTTGAGGCTTGGCCTTACGTCGTGACCCCAAACACATCCATCTTCGATATCGGCATGACGATTATCGAAGGGGTCGATGGCTTATGGTTTGCACAAATTGACCACAACACGGATCTCTTCGCTTCAGAAGATGTGAGCAAGTTGCTCGAGGGCTATGCGACGCTGTTGGACTCAGTTGCAAGCAGTCCTGACGCACGCGTCGAAGATCTGGCGGGACCTACGTTTGCTACGGCGGAAGAATTGGCGCGCAACGTAGCTTCTGCCGCCGTGAAGCGCCAGCTTGGTGCGGCGACTCGTGCAATCGGGGATGAACGGCGAGATTTAGCGGCATCCGGAGGATCCATATGCCGCACCACCGGGCGGGCAAAGGGAAGCAAGGGCCGCAAACGCCAGACGTCGCAATCGCATCCTCTTCGAAGAGTGGAATTGACGACCGACTTCCTGCCCGATGAAGAAAAGCTGCTTCTATCGATTTGGAGGGATTTGATTCACATCCCCGAAATCGGGATTGACGACAATTTCTTCGAGATTGGCGGTCACTCGCTATTGGCCGCGCAGGTGATTGCGCAAATTGAGAAAGCCACCAAACGAAAGATAGCTGTTTCCACAGTTTTTCGTGCGCCGACCATTCGTTCCTTTGCCCGCCTAATGCGCGAGGATTTGCTGAATCAGCCCGATCCGATCGCGATGCGGCTAAAAGATGGCGCCGGACGAATTCCCTTCTTCGGTGTAGCCATACCCGGAGTCGATACACTTGGATTCGCGCAACTCGCGCGGCACGTCCCGGCGGAACAAGCCGTCTACAAGTTGCAAGCCGCTGAGCCGGTCGTGTTTGGGCGTCCGCTTAGCCACGCAGAGCAATACTCCTTAGCGAAGAAGTATGTTGCGGCGATGCGCGGCGAACAGCCGCGGGGACCCTATTGTCTTGGGGCAATGTGCGAAGGCGTCCTGATTGCGCAACAGATGATTCTGATTCTTGAATCGCAAGGGCAAGAGGTAGCGCTCTTCGCGATTTTCGACACATGGGTTCTTGAGAACTCTCAGATTCCTTCTTTGTGGGCCGTCGACTATTACACACAGCGACTACGCAATTTTCGCGCCGCATCGCTTCGCGATCAACTCGCGACTGTACGGCGCATAATGAAGCGCGTGGCGTTGCGGAAAAATGAAAATCCAGGCCGAGGCTGGAATCGTGTCTACTGGCCTGACGAACACTTTACGCCGCCGCGATTCAAGGCTCCGGTTCTCTTATTCAGGCGGCCAAAGCAACCTTACTTCTATGTTAAGGACCCGAAGATGGGTTGGGGCGAGCGTTCTCTTGGAGGCGTGACAACCTTCGACATACAGTGCGGCCATTCTGAAATGTTGCGCGAGCCGCAAGTTCTCACAGTGGCGGAAACGATCGCGAAACATCTTCAGATCACTCGGAACGCGACGTCCTCGGGCGATTCCCTACGCGGTTCTGGCTCCAAAAAGATGGCAGGTTAGGCCGCTTAGCTATAGACTTCACCGCTGCCTGTCACTCGACAGCCCATACTGGATAGGATATTGGAAAGTGCCACTCGCTAACGGCGATAAAGACCTAGCAACAAGAAAGACCAGCTCCGCCGCCACGGCAGATTCTCCGACTTCGGAGCCACTAGAACCGCCGGCCCTTGATCAATCGTACATCGCAGCCTCGCGGGACATGGCTCGATCAGTAAAAATCGTTCGTCCCCCGAGCTTTTCCACACGAACCATCTTCACCGGATTGCGCACGCTCGTTCAGTACTCCGACCTGCTCTATACCCTCAGTATGTTCCGCCTAAGCGTGCGCTATAAGCAGTCGGCCCTAGGTTGGACATGGGCTGCGCTCCAACCGATCGCGCTCATGGGGATTTACACCATGATCTTCACCCGGGTCGCCCATGTGTCGACTTCCGGAGTTCCCTACCCCGTCTTTGTTTTCTCCGGCTTACTACCGTGGATATTTTTTTCCAGCACCATCTCAACCGCCGTGCACGGCTTGGTGATGTATCCGAACCTGCTGACCAAAATGTATTTTCCGAGAGAAATTATTCCGCTCTCGTACATGGTTGCGAGTTTTTCGGATTTCTGCATCGCTTCGGTGATTATGGCGGGCCTCATGGTTCATTACAACGTTCCATTGACCTGGCACGCGTTATACGCGGTGCCGATCGTTGTCGTACTGGCCGGCTTCGCTGCGGCGATCGCGTTGTTTTTTTCTGCGCTGCAAGTTCGCTTTCGCGACGTGGGGCTCGCGATGCCCTTCCTGCTCCAAGTGTGGATGTTCACGGTTCCTGTCGTCTATTCCCTGCAATCAGTGCCGGTGAAGTACCGCGGCCTCTATTTACTGGATCCGATATCGGGATTGATCGAAGGTTTTCGCGTCTCTGTCATAAATGGCGCCACTCCCGATCTCGGGTCAATCGCGTTATGCAGTTTGCTGGTGCTCTTGAGCGCGCCCTTGGCGTATGCCTATTTCAAGTCGTCGGAAGCAACGATGGCAGACGTAATTTAAAGAATTGATCTCAAGATGATCGACCTGCAATTCAACCAGGTGTCGAAGAGGTACAAGCTACCGACCGACGGCGACCTCCCGAAGCGCTGGTACACTCGCGCGCTGCGAAGAAAGTCCGGTCAAATGTGGGCGCTTCGGAACGTCAGCTTCAGCGTCAATGAAGGCGAGGCACTTGGCATTGTCGGGCACAATGGCGCCGGCAAAACTACGATCATGAAGCTGATTTCGGGAATCACCACTCCGACGAGTGGCGAGATTTCCATCCGTGGCCGGTTGGCTGCTCTGGTCGAAGTCAGTTCCGGCTTTCACCCCGAACTTACCGGCATAGAGAACATATATCTTCACGGCGCGATGCTCGGTATGCGGAGATCCGAGATCCGTAAGAAAATCGAGAGCATTATCGAATTCTCCGGCGTTGGCCGGTACATTGAAGTTCCAGTCAAGCGCTACTCATCGGGAATGTACGTGCGTCTGGGTTTCGCAATCGCGGCGCATCTCGATCCTGACATTCTGCTTCTAGATGAGGTACTTGCCGTTGGAGACGCTGCTTTTCAGGCAAAATGTCTCGAACGCATAGGAGAGTTGCGAAAGAGCGGACGCACGATCCTATTCATCTCCCATGATCTCGCGGCGGTTTACCGGTTGTGCGATCGCGCGATCCTGCTGAGCCATGGCGCCGTGCTCTCTGACGGAGAGCCGCGGCAGGTGATCGACGAATATCAGCAAATGACATTCGCCGGGCAGGGTGATTCGGCCGACGATCTGGCCGATTCGGGCAGGCCGGCGCGCTGTACCGGCATCGATTTTTCCGCTCCTGAATCTGCGCTTGGAATTCGCACCGGGTACCCCATGGTCGCTCGGCTCAGCTATACGGCTTCGCAACCCGTGCCTGATGCCGTCTTTCGTGTTTCCATTTACTGGCCAAGCGGCTATTTATGTTCGCAGCTCACCACGGAATCGACCAAGGGTGGGTATCAGATTGAACCGGGCTCGGGCGTAATCGAATTTCAATGTCCCGACTTGCCTGTCGTTCCCGGCCTTTACCGCGTCGATCTTTCCATCGAATCAAAAGGTCTTGAAGTGGATTTCCGGCAACGCTGCGCGACCTTGCGAGTTGAGCCAGGGAAGATTGCTTATGGGGATTTTCTGATCGAGAACACATGGACAAACACCGAGTCCCGCGCTGCAATTCGCGAGAACTCGGTGTCTGGTTGACTCACTAGGTTTAGCTAACGTTGCCGGTAGTGCTCAGGCACGACTCCAAACTTAGTATCCGAAACTTAGTAGTGCGCCATCATGGAGCGGTTGAGGGCCGAGGTCACGAGCGTCCTGGCAAGGGCCAGGTCCTGGTCCAATGAGGTGTAGAAGCTCATGCCGTAGCGCCAGCTAGCCGGAGCCTCTGGATGAACGGCCGAGAGAAGCACAAATCCCTTGCCGTAGAAGCCTTCACTCATCGCGGTTGCGCCGTTCGGATACTTGGCAACTATTTTTCCCCATCCATTGAGATTCGGGCCATCTTGCCAGTAGATATCGCGCTTCACGCCACCGGGAAAAGAGATGCTGATGGCCCTCTTTCCGGTGCCGCTGCCAGTATTGTAGACATTGAACCAGACGCCAGAGGTGAGGTCAGTGAAGTTGTGGTAAGCCGAAGATCCGCTGAAAAATCCACCCGCGCAAATGCCCAGATAATTAAGCCCATTTGATACCGCGTTGCGCAGGTTGGACGTGGCGGTTTTGGAAAGGTACGCGCTGATGGTTATCGCGTTCCCTCCAGGCATCAAAAACAGTCGATAGGCCAAGAGTTGGGATTGGCTCAAGGAATTTAACTGGCTGGAGTTGGCAGTGTGATAATGAAGGCCCATCGAGGTTACAAGACTCTCGACTGCGGCAACATCTCCCGAGCTTGTTCCAGTGCCGTTGTAGATAAGGACTGGCACCGAAGAAGATGTTGTGGCGGGTTGTGGCGTGAAGCTCGCGGTCGACGTCGCAAGAGCGGAGGTCGTGAGAGTGGATGCATCAATCGTGGCGTTTGGCGATGAAAGCGTCGTTGATGCTTGAGAATCCAGCCTCGCCGGAACAACAATCGCCCATCCGCTGGACTGCGCCGAATCGAGAAACGCTGATCCGGTGTAGTTGAAGCCCATTTCGCCGCGATAGTAGTTAACAATGCTTTCGCCCGTCTTGTTATTGACGAGGATCAAATCCGGATGCCCGTCTCCGTTCATGTCAAGCATGCCGGACGCTGTCCAGCCAACGAACGTGCTGCTCTCAAGATTGTGGGTCGAGAGCACCGAGAGTCCATTCGCACCGCCAAGGTAAGCCGCCATCACTTCCTGGGTGGAACGGTTCTGAAGGATGAGATCAGTGTGTCCATCGGCATTTAAGTCGGCGGCGCCAACAACCTTGTATCCGGTCGCGGAGAGGCCGATGATCGCTTCTTTCTTGAGCAATGCATTGGTCGCGCCGAAGAAGTAAACCGCTGCTTCACCGTTGCTCGCATCGGTTGCAACAACGCCGAAGCTGCCGTCATGGTTAAAGTCAGACACAATTTGCGCGGCGAAGCCTGCGCTCAAGGTGGCGAGATGAGAGGACGAAATCAGCGTCTCGCGAGTCGCTCCACCGTAAACACTAACCGATAGAATTCGGGTCGCACTGTTGAAGTAAACGAGCTTGTTGGCGGTGCTGCTCTCGGTTGCGCCGATCAGGAGGCCTTGCCCCGATTGGATCGTAGGGAGCTCAGCGGCCGTTTGCAGGTTGGTTCCTTGGAATGTGTCAAACAAAGTTCGACCGGTAGAAACTTGAGTGCGGAAAATATGATGGGAAGATGAAAGCGTAGATGCGGTAGTCGCCTGAGCGGAGCCCGAGGCCGCAGCCGCAGCGATACAAATCGACAACAGGGTCGAGAATTTATTTATGAAACGCAATGTAGTCTCCTGGTAAAAATCGTTTTTCATCACTGCCTGCGAGGTTGCGAATTTCTCAGGCAGCAAATTTGTGGTTCGAGTAACGCGATTCTAGGTACAGCTCTCGCCCTAGGGCAAACCCGTTAGTTCATGGGAAAAAATTCCCTACTTTCGAGTAAAAAAGCCCTACAAAACGGCGGCAATAAGGTAATTTAGACACGCATTTTCAATGAGTTAGAAACTGGAGAAAACTGTAAAAAGTCGCGGGCGGGTGGTCGAATTGTACGGTGAGTGCCGCTACGGGCTCCCAAATCGAGCGTCGGATTCGCGTCGGCGAGTTTGGCTGCGCGTCTGTAAGGCGATAGATCCTTACGGAGATAGATCACGACGCGACGCACCTTCGAAACATTCGAAGACATTCAGACACTGAAATCAGACATTGAATCTGACTCGGATTATTGGTTGCCGTTCAGAAATGAAAGCCGTTAACTTCGAGCTGATTCCTCGAGAAAATTCAGCCTCGCTTCATTTGATGGATAACTTAAACGTTGCCGCTCTTTGGCCTGACGAACAACCCAATCCTTAGGTTGGTGATCTAAGAGGCTGATCATCTCAATTATTTTCAAACCCTCTTCCAACCTGCTATGCCTACCAGTTCGGCAACAAAGGAAGAGTCGAGCGCGAAGTGAACAATTTGCTAGCGAAGTGGCCACTCATCCGCCAGATCGTCACAAGGACCGACGGCACAGGCGTCGAAGCAATGAGCGAGAAGACTTGCGGATTGCGCTCTCGCATCCATGAAACTGCGGTTTCAAAATCGGTTTGTCCGTATTGCGCGGTCGGATGCGGGCAATTGATCCACCACAAGGCGGGCAAGCTAGTGTCGATTGAGGGCGATCCTGCCTCGCCGATATCCCGTGGCCGCCTCTGCCCGAAGGGCTCTGCAAGCTTTGAATTGCTGACCCACCCAAATCGCCTCAAGACTGTTCGCTACCGCAAGCCACGTTCAACCAAGTGGGAAAGCCTTGACCTGGAGACGGCGATGAATATGGTCGCCGAGCGTGTATGGGAGTCGCGGGAACGAAGTTTCGTAGAGCGACGAGACGGCAAGGCGTTGATGCAGACGACGGCCATTGCTCACTTGGGTGGTGCGACGCTCGATAATGAAGAGAACTACATGATCAAGAAATTATTTACCGGCGGGTTGGGCATGGTTTGCGTCAGCAACCAAGCCAGAATATGACACAGCTCCACCGTGCCCGGTCTGGGCACAACGTTGGGGCGAGGCGGTGCGACCACGTCGCCGCAGGATCTCGTCAATTCCGACGCCATACTTATCATGGGCTCGTCGATGGCCGAAAATCATCCGGTTGCCTTCCAGTGGGTCATGGAGGCGCGCGCACGTGGAGCGAAGATCCTCCACGTCGATCCGCGATTCAACCGTACTTCAGCCATGGCCGACGTGTGGGCGCCGTTGCGAGCGGGCAGCGACATCGTATTGCTCGGGGCGCTTATCAACTACGTACTCGAGAACGAAAAATATTTTCGCGATTATGTGGTGAGCTATACGAATGCTTCGATTCTCTTACGCGAAGATTTCAAAGACACGGAGGATCTAGGCGGTGTCTTCTCTGGCTGGAACGAAGCAAAGAAAGAATACAAAACTGATTCATGGGCCTACAAAGGGTCTCCACTCAAAAAGGATGTGGCGGAGCACGGAGCGAGCGGCGGTCATGCTCAAGACCGCGGTGGCGAGAAGCTGGAAGGCAGCGTTTTCGAGCAAGACAAGACGCTGCAGAATCCGCGCTGCGTGTTTCAAGTTCTGAAGAAACATTTCGCTCGCTATACGCCGCAGATGGTCGAGAAAGTCTGCGGCGTCGCGCCGGATGTGTTTCGCACAATCGCCGACATTTTTTGCTCCGCGTCCGGCCCAGAAAAAACGGCGGCAATTTGTTACGCGGTTGGATGGACGCAGCATTCGGACGGCGTGCAGATCATTCGTACCGCGGCGATCTTGCAGCTTCTGCTCGGCAACGTCGGACGGCCCGGCGGCGGATTGCTCGCGCTGCGCGGCCACGCTTCGATTCAAGGATCGACCGATATTCCGACGCTCTACGACGTTCTGCCGGGATATCTGCCGATGCCCTTTTTCGAGGAGGACTCGGACACTCTGCAGGACTTCATCAAAGCGCACTCGCCCAGGGCAGGGTGGTGGCACAATTTCGACAAATACATCGTCAGCCTGCTCAAGGCTTATTACGGCGAGAATGCGACGAAGGAGAATAACTTCGGATTCGACTGGCTCCCGCGCGTCACAGGCGATCATTCGCATCTCGGTTACTGGGTAGAGATGGCTGATGGAAAGGTCGATGGCCTGTTCGTGATGGGCCAGAATCCAGCCGTCGGCGGTCCTAACTCTCGAATGGAACGCAAGGCGCTCTCGAAATTAAAGTGGCTCGTCGTGCGCGACATGGTAGAGAGTGAGACGGCGAGTTTCTGGCTTGACTCACCCGAGATTGAGCGCGGCGAACTCACTCCTGAGACGATCGACACGGAGGTATTCCTCTTCCCAGCCGCTGGTCACGCCGAAAAGGAAGGATGTTTCACTAATACTCAGCGGCTGAATCAGTTTCACGAAAAAGCGGTTGAACCTCCGGGCGACGCACGCAGCGAAAGCTGGTTCCTGTATCACCTTGGGCGTCGATTAAAAGAAAAAGCAAGCCATGATCGTTCCACAAAAAATGCGGCTCTGAGTGCTTTGACTTGGGATTACACCGTCCCAGGCCCCGCACGCGATCCCAAGATCGAAGAAGTTTTACAAGAGATCAATGGCTGGACGACAGCCGACCACAAGCTTGTCTCCGGTTACAAAGATTTAAAGGCGGATGGCTCGACCGCATGCGGTTGCTGGATTTACTCCGGCATCTTCCCAAAGCCGGGAGAGAATCTCGCCCGCAAGCGAGAGCCAAAAGATTTTTACGGTCACGGCTGGGGATTCGCTTGGCCAAGCGATCGGCGCATCCTTTATAACCGTGCATCGGCGCGTCCCGACGGCGCGCCGTGGAGCGAACGTAAGAAGCTTGTCTGGTGGGATTCGGCGCAGCAAAAGTGGGTCGGCAACGATGTTCCAGATTTCACGCCGACCAAGCCGCCCGATTATCAGCCGAACGACCAGGACAAAGGCGATGACGCGATCGCCGGCGATCGTCCGTTTATCATGCACCCGGAAGGCCTTGGCCGCCTTTTTGTTCCGAGCGGCCTGAAAGACGGCCCTCTCCCCACCCATTATGAACCGCTAGAGTCTCCGGTCCGAAATGCTCTGTATCCCAAGCGCCAATACAATCCGGCGGCGAATTTGATGGAGCGTCCCGACAATCGCTACGCCGACTCGCCTGACCCGCGATTCCCTTATATTCTTTCTACTTATCGGCTCACTGAACACCACACTGCGGGAGGAATGAGCCGTAACCTCTCGCATCTCGCCGAACTGCAGCCAGAATTATTTTGCGAAATGTCTCCCGAGTTGGCCACGGTCCTTGATGTCGAGCACGGCGAATTCGTAACCGTGGTCTCGCCTCGTGGATTAGTGCAGGCGCGGGCGATGATCACCGCGCGCATCACTCCGATTTATATGGACGGGAAATCTTTTCATCAAGTCTGTCTGCCCTACCACTGGGGATACAAAGGATTGGTGAAGGGCGATGCCGTTTGCGATCTACTTGCGCTTTCTGAAGAACCGAACGTTCGCATCATGGAGACGAAGGCTCTGCTCTGCAATGTGATATCGGGAAAACGGCCGACAGACGCGTCAGCGCTTGAGTTCATCGAACAACTGATGGCCTCCCGCGAACCAAAGGATGAACAGACAGTATGAGCGTTACAGCCTTTCTCACGGATTCAACGCTGTGCATTGGCTGCAAAGCCTGCGAAGTTGCATGTAAGGAATGGAACCAGATTCCGAGCGACGGCTTCGACTGGAAAGGATTTTCCTACGACAACACCGGGTCGCTCGGTCACTCAACGTGGCGTCATGTGAAATTTATCGAAGGCGGAGTCGTACCGGGCTTAGGAGGAAATTCTCCAGATCTTTTGTCGTGGGGATTTTCGTCTGACGTCTGCAAGCATTGCGAAAACGCCGGCTGCCTGGAGGCTTGTCCGACCGGCGCCATTGTTCGAACCGAATTCGGCGGCGTGTTCATTCAGTCCGATGTTTGCAACGGTTGCGCCTACTGCGTCGTGGCTTGCCCCTTTGGAGTGGTCGAACGCAATCCTGATGCAGGCATGGCTTTCAAGTGCACTTTCTGTTACGACCGCCAGAAGGAGGGATTGAAGCCGGCGTGCGCCACAGCCTGCCCGACTGAGTCGATCAAGTTCGGCGACATCGACGAGCTTCGCCAAGAAGCCCAGGATCGAATGGCCAAGCTGAAACATGCTGGATTTAACGATGTTCATCTCTACGATCCGCAGGATTCAAGCGTTGGCGGCATTCACGCATTTTTTATTGTTCGCGGAGACCCTGAGCGCTACAACCTTCCTCCCTCGCCGGAAGTACCCACGACATATCTGCGAAAAGGCTGGATTTCCGCAGCTGTAGGGGCCGGGCTGATGCTCGCGGGCGCGCTATTCGCCTTCGGTCACGGAAACGAATCAAGGTAACAAATCAAGGTAGCAATAATGAACGCGCCCGAGAATTTATCGACCGAAGAAACGTCCCGCACGACAAGAGAAAATCGACTGGCCGAGATTCGGCACGAAGCGAAGGAGCACGGACAGGTCCCTTGCGACTCTGCGCGGCTCAGCGAACGCGACCAACTCTCAAAAGCGGGACACATCGGATACTACGACACTCCCGTTCTCAAAAGACCGCAGTGGACCATCGAAGTTCCCATCTATTTTTTTGTGGGCGGAGTGGCCGGAGCGTCGGCGGTGATTGCCGCGGTCAGCGAACTTTCTTCGGCTGACGCTCGGCTGGTGCGGCAATCGCGATGGCTGGCCGCCATCGGCGGACTGGTCTCTCCGGCTTTGCTGATTTCAGATCTTGGCGTGCCCTCCCGATTTCTAAACATGCTTCGCGTCTTCAAAATTCAAAGTCCGATGTCGGTCGGATCGTGGACCTTGGTCGCATTCTCAAACAGCGCCGTCGCTGCCGCTGTACTAGGTGAATTCAACAAGCGTCGCAGAAGCCGATTGGTGGATGTGCTGACAGATGGAGCGCAAATTGTTTCCGCACTCACCGGCTTAATTCTTGCGACCTACACCGGAGTGCTCATTGGAGCCACCGCAATCCCTGCGTGGAACGAACACGTCAGCACGCTTCCAATTCATTTTGCTGCTTCCGGGACCGCCGGGGCTGTCGCAATCCTGGAGTTGGTGGGAAATGAATCTGAAGCTTTGAATCGAATCGCCATCGGAGCTGCCGCGGTCGAAACGGCGATGGGGGCGTCCATCGAACTTAGTCGCACTCCAGCAAGCGAATCTCTCAAATCTGGAATAAGCGGCTGGGCAATGCGGGGCGCGGGCGTTTTGTCCGGTCCAGTGCCGCTGCTGCTGCGTTTGCTGGCCCTTAAGTCTCGGCGCTCGCGAATCTCTTTGCGAAAGGCCGCTGCCATCTCGTCGATTGCAGGTTCGCTACTCACGCGATGGGCCTGGATACACGCTGGCCGAGTTTCAGCGGATGACCCTTCCGTTCCTCTGCAATTGCGCGGACGTGTCTCGTCTTCGCGCGACGAGTTGCTTGACCACCGAGATCAAAAGGGGCCCAGATGACAACCCGCTCGCGTAACAAGCGCCACCGAACCGACCTACCGGCGGTGCTTTTCGACCTCGACGGCACGCTGATCGACAGCGTCTACGAGCACGTAACCACATTTTCACAGACGCTCAAGAGTTTTGGAATCGTCATCCCGCAATGGAAAATTCACCGGCGAGTTGGGATGAGCGGAAAGGCTTTCTTGCAAGAGTTATTTCGCGAAGGCGTGAGCAGACCGAAGAAAGTGGATTTGGAAGAGCTCGAAGAAAGACATAGCCTCCTTTTCGCTCGCACTATTCCTGACTTGCGGTTGCTCCCTGGCACGAATGAATTGCTGGCGCACCTTTCTAAAAACGACATTCGGGCGGCCATCGCAACTACGGGCGGAAGAGACGCGACGTCGGCTCTCCTCAAACACATTAAGCTGCCTAAAGAATTCCCGGTTCTCACTGGCGACGAAGTAAAGAAAGCGAAGCCGTCGCCTGATGTGTTTGTTGCAGCCGCCAAGCGACTTCGTGTTCCAATCGAAGACTGCATCATCGTCGGCGATAGCGTATGGGATTTGCTTGCGGCCGGGCGATCAAATGCGTTGGGAGTAGGGCTGCTGTCTGGAGGAAGCTCGCAAGCGGAGCTCGAAGGCGCGGGCGCGTTTCGTGTCTACGATGATCCGGCCGATCTTCTGCAACATATCGAACAACTCGGCTTGCCCGGGGAAGAACCAGACGGCGTGTCTTCCCTGATATGGTGTGACCCTGTCAACATCTTCGAATCGTTGGGGTAGTTTTTGCATTTGTCTTTTCGAGGACAGGATCAGCAGCAGCCGAGGCAGG
>JAYVCW010000408.1:0-10208 GCA_043749775.1 Acidobacteriaceae bacterium
CGGAAAGGACATTCATTCCATTACCGGGCTGGAAGGGAATCCGCGCAAGATTGTTTACCTTCCGGAATCAAAACAAATCTGGGTCGACCTCGGAAGCGGGGTTGCCAAATCTTTCAACGCGGATACCTACGAACCTTTGAAAAGCGTCCAGTTGAATCCTACGTCTACCGCCGAAGACAAGCGCGAACCCGACAATGGAATCCTCGATCCCGCCACCGGGTTATTCTACATCGGCGATCGCGGCGACCGCTCGAAACAGGGTACCAAAGGCTCGCTCGAAATCGTTGACACCAAAAGTGGGACGTATGCAGGCAGCATCACGCTCGATGACAATGATCCCGCGGGGTTGGCACTCGATCCCTCAAATTCCAAACTGTACGTGGTTCTCGGGGCGACCAGTCGGGTCGCAGTGATTGACCGTGAAAAGCGCGCGGTCCTTGCTATGTGGCCCATCACCGACGGACCATTGCCCCACGCCTTGGGATTCGACGCAGTGCATCATCGACTTTTTATTGGTAGCCGCGTAAAAAAAGGCCACCTCTTTAAACCGGGAAAACTGGTCGTCATGAACAGCGACAACGGAAACATTGTCCAGGTACTTGATAGCGAGGGCGGTGTCGATGAAGTGCAATATGAACCCGTGAGCCGGCGCGTGTATTTCACCGGGACCACCGGCGGCGTCGACGTTTTCAAGCAAACCGATCCCGATCACTACGAACGGCTGGGACTCGTGCCCTCCTCCATGATTGCCAAAACTTCAATTCTGGTTCCGGAATTGAAGCGCTTCTACGTCGTTGTGCCAAAACACGTGATTCTTACTCCTCCCGTTCCGGAATCGACTGAAGCAGCCGTCGAGGATGCCAGAGTGTTGGTATACGAGATAGAACCTTAACCGAATGTCGCAACAAAACGGTCGGGCGGCCCATCCCTCCCGACCGTGCCCACGCAGCCAGCAACTCCATTCTTGCCAAAGTTGAATTTCAATGCTTTGAATTTCAACGCTTGCGTCTTGCTGTTTTCACCAACCTCCATCTGTGAAACTGACAATTATCTACTAACCTGAGGCGCTTCTCGAATGAGATAAGTTGCGCTTGCCTGAGAGCGTTAAGTCAAGCCACAGCAGACGCTTAAGCCGCGGCAAAAATTCTCAACGCTTTCGGGGCATTTTTCAAATGAACGAAAATTTATCTTCTGTTCACGTAAGTTTAATGTCAGTCTCGTACTCATTGCGCCTCTCTCCGGAGGCCTCGTGAAAATCAAATTGCTCCATGTCCGAGCAGTGGCAAGTGTTGTGGCGGTAATGCTGATTGTTGGGCAGTTTAGTTTGGTGTACAGCCAGGTTGCGGGCGCAACGCTTTCCGGTGCTATCACCGATCCTTCCGGCTCGTCCTTGACCGTCGCGCAGGTCACCATCCTGAACGTTGAAACTGGAGTGACGCGGTCCGAAAAGTCCGATTCCGCGGGCTTCTACGTCGCGCCGAATCTGCTCCCCGGACAGTATCGCCTCACGGTCGCGGCGCTGGGTTTTGTGACCTCTACCGCCGACATCACCTTGACCGTCGGAGCCAATCAGACTTTGGACTTCCACCTGAAAATCGGCGCAATCACGGAACAAGTGGAGGTGAGCACTGAAGCCCCATCGGTGCAGTTATCCTCTTCCGACCTGAGCGCCGTCGTAAACGCGACTACAGTTCGCGAACTGCCTCTGAACGGGCGGAGCTGGACCGACCTCGCGGCCCTCCAACCTGGAGTGAGTACTGTCGAAACCCAGCCGAGTTTTTCCGTGGGCGCCGATCGCGGCAATCGCGGCTTCGGTCAGCAGCTCACCATCTCTGGCGCTCGCCCTCAGCAGAACAATTATCGGCTCGATGGCATTAGCCTTAACGATTACGCTAACGGCGGACCTGGAAGCGTACTCGGGGGCAGTCTCGGTGTCGATGCAATTCAGGAGTTTTCCGTACTGACCAGTAATTATTCAGCCGAATACGGCAAAACCTCCGGCGGCGTTGTGAACGCTATCACCCGCTCCGGGACGAACAGCATTCACGGAAGCGCTTACGAGTTTCTCCGCAACAGCGCACTCGACGCGAGAAATTATTTTGATCAAGAAAAGATTCCGGCCTTTAAACGCAACCAGTTCGGGGGATCGATCGGCGGTCCCATTATCAAGAACCGGACATTCTTCTTCGCTGACTATGAAGGCATACGTCAATCGAAGGGGATCTCGGCCCTGACAACGGTACCGTCGATTGCTGCGCGCGGTGGGTTGTTGTGCTCCCAACCAGACGGCACCTGCACTCCCACCCAGGTAGCGATAGATCCCAGTGCAGCCGCATACCTCCCCTTCTTCCATTTGCCCAACGGTCCTACAAAAGGTAATGGTGATGTTGCAACTTACACCTTCGCCGGCCAGCAGATTGTCAACGAAAACTTTCTTACCGGTCGCGTCGATCACAGGTTCTCGGACAAGGACTCCATTTTTGGCACCTACCTCTTTGACCGAACTCCTTATTCCTCCCCCGATGGTACCAACGACGTATTGCAGGGCAGCCTGGTATCAAGACAATACTTCATCCTCGAAGAAACACACCTCTTCAGCCCGGTGTTCGCGAATTCCGTGCGGCTTGGCATTAACCATGAAAGAGTCGATAACAATTCCAGCGTCTCGGCAATTAATCCGCTAACCTCAGACACGTCCCTTGGCGCTTTCCCGGGCAGAACGGCGACCCAGTTATTCATCTCCGGGGTTACACCGTTTCTCGGTGGCGTCGGCGGCGAGCCCACGTACTACTACCGTTGGAATACTTTGCAGTTCTATGACGATGCGTTGATCACCTCCGGGAAGCATTCGGTGAAATTTGGTCTTGCCGTCGAGCCCATGCACCTCAACATCCGAGCCCTGTCCGACCCGAATGGCATCTTCAAATTTGGCTCTCTGAGCACATTTTTCCAGAACCAACCTACTCGGTTTCAAGGCGGGATAGCCAGCACTCTTTCCCCGCGCAATCTGCGCACGACGCTTGTCGGCTTTTATGTGCAGGACGATTGGCGCGCCAAGAAAAACCTCACATTGAACCTGGGCTTGCGTTACGAGATGAACACCATGCTGACCGAGACCCAGAATAAGCTGTCAGCCATACAGAACCTTACCGATGCTACGCCCCACCTCGGCAATCCATTTTTCCACAACCCCACCCTGAAGAATTTTGAACCCCGCATCGGCTTTGCTTGGGACCCATTCCGAAACGGGAAGACCGCAGTCCGGGGAGGCGTGGGAATGTTTGATGTCCTGCCGCTGCCTTATCAATTCACCCTCCTGACAACTTTGGCAGCGCCCTTTTTCAACTACACCGCGATCAATAGTCCGGGTGATGGGACGTTCTATAGCCTGGATAATCACTCGCTTACGCTACCCGCGAACAAGTTGCGGGCCACCTACATTGAGCCCAACCCCAAGCGAAACTATGTCATGCAATGGAACTTCAACGTGCAACAGCAGCTAACCTCCGATCTGACCGCCATGGTGGCCTACGTGGGCTCGCGTGGTGTCCATCAGCCGTTCCGGGTGGATGACGCCAGATTAGCGCTGCCGACTAAAACTTCCGCTGGCTATGTTTACCCTTTTAATTCGGACGGAAGTCCTCTGGATACTTTTAACGAGAACTACGGCTCGGTTCGCGGCCTGTGGTACACCGGAGGCTCCTCGTTCAATGCACTCGAAACGCAGCTGGCAAAACGTTTGAGCCACGGGGTCCAGGTGCAGGGTGTATTCACCTGGAGCAAGAGTATGGATACGAGCTCGGCGACCATGGCGGGCGACGCATTCGGCAATTCGATCTCGAGCTTGCCATTTTATGACCTGCATCTTACGCGCGCACCATCTGATTTCAATGTCGGGCGCACCCTGGTGATCAATGGAACCTGGGAGGTTCCAACTCCAAAGTCATTGGCGGGACCGTCCAGGTGGGCCCTGGAGGGCTGGCAACTCGGTGTCATCTTCAACGCCAGTGATGGCGTTCCGTTCACCCCCACTTGGGGCACCGGTAGCGACCCATCCAATACCAACAGCAACGACGATTGGGCTTTTCCCGACCGCCTTGGCGGTCCCGGGTGTAAAACCCTGACCCGCCCTGGGCATCCTGAGGCCTACATCAAGACTGAGTGCTTTAATGTTCCCACAGCGCCTAACCTCGCTTTTTGGAATCAATACTGCAACCCAATGCCACCAAGCCTGGGCAGTCCGGTCGACCCCAGTTCTTTGCAGTGCTTCAACCTGCGCGGCAATGCCGGGCGGAACATTATCGTTGGCCCGGGCTTGACCAATCTGGATTTCTCTGTGTTCAAGAACAATCGGTTCCCAAGAATCTCAGAAAACTTCAACGTGCAGTTCCGTGCTGAGATCTTTAATATTCTCAATCACGCCAACTTCGCGCCTCCGATTACTCCAGACAATACCGATATTTTCGATGGCACAGGGGCTGTTCTGACGGGCGTAGCCGGATTGCTCACGAGAACCACAACCACGGCGAGAGAAATTCAGTTCGCCTTAAAAGTAGTCTGGTAACCAACAACACGAATGCAAATTCCGCAGGAGAAAAGATGAAGATACCCCGCGTAGCTTTTGTCATACTTCTAGTCCTTCTAACAGTCCTTTTAACTACGGGCGCGACATATGCTGTGGATGCACCAGTGGCGCTCGAAAAAACTTTCAAGCTGCCCGCCGAGGTTAAAGGAAGGTTTGACCATTTTGGAATCGACCTGAAACATCACCGCCTCTTCGCCACTCCCGAGGATTTTCACGCTCTCCTCGTGATTGATGTTCGGGATGGAAAAGTGATTCAGACGGTCCACGGCATCGACAAACCCCATGCCGTCGTCTATCGGGAAGACCTCGATCGCATCTACGTCACCGACGGGGAAGCGGGCGTGGTGAGGGTGATCGACGGTAAGAGCTACAAAATCATCAAGAGTATTCCGCTACAAAGCGACGCCGACGCCATGAGCATCGACCCTTCCACAAAACTGCTTTACGTGGTCAGCGGTGGCAAGGACGTGAAAATGACGTACTCCACCCTGAGTGTCGTCGACTCGACGGCCGGCAAGAAACTCACAGACATCAAAGTCGACGGCGATACCCTGGAAGTCATGTCGCTCGATAGCGCCAGCCCACGGCTCTTCCTCAACAACCGCGCTAAAAATCAGATTGAAGTCATCGACCGCACCAAACGAAAGATCGTGGCAACCTGGCCGATCACTTTAGGAAAAACCAACGTCGCCATTGCCTTCGATGAGCCGAACCATCGCTTGTTTGTGGGCTGCCGGGGTGGGCAAATCGTGGTATTGGATAGCGAGACCGGAAAAGAGTTACAGGCTTTGAAGATCGCGGAAGGTATCGATGACCTTCATTTCGACCCGCAAAGCAAACTTTTATTCGCGGCTGCCGGAGGAGAGGTTGATTTATATAAGCAGACTGATCCAGATCATTACGAATCCGCAGGCAAACTAACTGCAGCCCCGGGGACCAGAAACGGTCGCTTCGTGCCTGAACTGCACGAATATTTTCTGGCCGTGCCCCAGCATGAAAACGCCAGTGCCGAAGTTCGGGTCTATAAAGTTCAGTAATCCAGAATCTGCTTATTGGACGGCATTGCAGGCGGGAGTAGGGCACTTCCGCCTACGCTTCTCAAAACTCAAAATCAATTGAGAACTGTAGCTGCCTCGCAATGCCTGCTTTGTTGGGCGTTGCGAACGTGGCAAGCGGCGAAATCCCTGGGCCGTAGAACTGATTGAGAGCGATTACATTTGCGTGATTGAGCAGATTAAACGACTCCGCAACAAAATCCAGCTTCCCATGCTCACCTACTTTAAAATATTTTAATATTCGTAAATCGACTTGCACCTGAGCTGGAGTGCGTAGCGAGTTTCGTCCCAAGCCGAGCGGGCGGGAGGAAAGCGGAACAGCGTGATTTCGATCGGCATCGAAGCCAATAAGAGGACTAACCGGCCTGCCACTTCCGATCGTTACAATCGGCGCTCCTTCGATGTTGCCGAATAATGTCGCTATCAGGCCCGAAGGTTTCTTCCCATCCTCCTCGTCTCCAAAGGGAAGATCAAATAGCCCGCTTAGAACGAAGTGGTGCCTCTCGTCATTCAACGAGAGTGCTTTTTCCGCTCGCGGCAGAAACGGGTTTTGCAGCTGCTCATTAAAATCAGAAGCATCGTCAACAGTTTTAGACATCGTGTAGCTTCCGGAGAATTCAACCTCTTTTGCCAGCCGTCGTTTCAAGGTGAACGATAAGCCCTTGTAGGTTGAGTTTGCCGTGTTCTCCCATTGATAAATGTCATTGAATTGAGGCAGAAGTCGCGCGTTAGAAAATACCATCCTCCCAATCTCCTGGGGAAATAAATTAGGAGTTCCAAGGCTGGGCGCATTCGCAGGCATCAATAGGACGGGTGGTAAAAGGTTTACATTGCGAGTGCGAGAGAGCTTCACGCCACGCGCAAATAAGAACGTGGCATCCACGGTCAGATTATTTGTGATCAACCTCTCTGCTCCCGCCGTCGCAATTTCGCTATACGAAGTTCGCAGATTTGGGTCGGCTGTAAAAATCGATGGACGAATTGAGAGACTGGAACCGGCAGCGGCTCCGCCAAGACCGGACTTGAAGAGCTGAGTAGCCACCTGCCCGTCCGCCACTTGCTCAAATGCCTGCACACCGTTCTTTTCGCGCGCGCGGTTTAGCGCAGCCAGCAAATAACGATCGTAGAAGATTCCGAATCCCGCGCGCAGTGCCCAGTTTGGCGAAGGACCATATGCAACCCCAATTCGCGGAGCAAAGTTGTTCGTATCCTGGTTCAACCCGCCCGGCAAGCGCTCAAAGTCGTACCGCAAGCCTGCGTCCAAAGTCAATCGGTTCGCTACGGTCCAATGGTCCTCGATAAACCCGGCGTACTTGATGACTGAAAAATGCGTACTCGAATTTCCGAAAGCCTGCCGATATTGATCCGGTTGCCCATTCAAGAAAGCGTCGAGCGTCGGGAAAATGTAAGCAGCCCCGAAACCGTCGCCAGCCACGACCGATTCATGTATGACCTCCGTATCCTCTCCAAAGGTGACGAGGTTTCGCCCTTTGGAGATAGTCGCAACATCGACCAGTTGGTAGTGACTTTCATGTCTTCTTTCATTTCCCTCAGACGGCCGTCCGAAATCAACCAGACCAGCAATATCGATCTCTGGCCCTGTTTGGTCCGTCGTCCTCGACAATGCTCTACGGGTGCTCGCTTGCACCCGGATGTTGTTCAGCGCTGTCGTGCCCACCAGCGAGTTAAGTGAAGCTGTCACACCCTGGTCCTCTATGAAGGTGCTGCCACGACCGCTCGGATCAGTGAGCCCGCCGGTGTTGAAAGCATCTCCTGCTTCGCGATTGTTGGTCAGCGCATACTTCAGCAGCAATGAGTGCCTGCTGCCAATCTGATGATCCAGTTTGCCGGAGACTTCGGTCTCCGCGTGGCTTACCCGAAAAACGGCAGCGTTAATAAATCGAGTTGTGATCCCCGGAAACGCGCCAGAACGAAGCGCATCATTAATACGACTTGCTACGAAGGCTGAGATCAGGGAGCTATCATCGCTCCTGGAGCTCTCCTGCTCTCCCGCTACGTAATAAAAGGTACGGTTACGAATGATGGGTCCGCCTGCCGCAAGACCTCCGCGGTACTTGCTTATATCCGATTTCGTGCTCTCGTTTATCAAGGCATCTCTGGCGTTCAGAGCACTTTTTTCCAGGAAGAGGAATGCATCTCCATGCAGAGTATTGACACCTCTCTTCGTGATGACGTTAATAGATCCCCCCGCCGCCCCACCCGACTCCGGCGACAGCGCGTTATTCACCACCTGAAATTCCTTAATTGTTTCCAGAGATAAATCGGTACGCGTTGAACCTGTGAATTCATCGTTGTTCTCGACGCCATCGATGTAGAGGCTGTTGCTGCGAGTTCGTAACCCTGCAAAAGTGAATCCACTGTCTGGGAGTATGTTTGCAGCCCCCGAAGCGCTCTGAAGATTCGACCCGCTGAGCCCTGGAGCCAACAATGCAAAATCGAGGTATCTTCGCGTCACCACCGGAGACTCTTCAATTCGTTCTTCGTCAATCGTAGTGGCCACGGTGGTCTGTGTAGGATCGATCTGCGGCGGTTCTTCCGAAACCGTCACTTGCTGCTCCACCCCAGCCGGCACAAGCTGGACTTTTATTTGCGCCACGGTCCCAATCGACACCACCAAAGCACCGTTTACGTACGTAGTGAACCCGGGGGATTCCACTCGCATATCGTATTGACCCACCGGCAGATCACCAGCCCGAAAGGTTCCTTCCGGATTGCTGGACAACGTGCGCGTCTGCGCCGTGTCTTGATTGCGAAGCGTGATACGCGCGCCTGCAACCACGCTACCCGTCTCGTCGGCAACGCTTCCTTGAATAGCGCCCGATACTCTCGACGTCTGTGAGAAGCACCCGATTACAGATGCCAATGCGAAGACACCCACACAAGGCCACATTCTTCGTGACCTCGCCAGGAATCTGGCTATGAACCTTGCCATAAATCTGGCCATGAATAAAAACATGATCCCCCAATAAGACTTTTGTGCTGAAGACAGGCTTCTGCCCAGCTCTTTATGAACATTTTATGAACTCTGAGGCGAACGCTGACGCTGACGATGATTTAGGAGGCGATCAGATGCGAAGCGCTGTGGGGGGTGACTGCGTAATCGGTGGAACCAGAACCAGCGAGGCGCCAGAAACAGCGGCGTCGAACGAAAACAAAAAGGTCCGTAACACTCGCGAGCTGCCCGATAAAGCGGATACGACCGTGGCCAATACAAATACGGTGCCGGCAACAAGCGCAACCACAATCGCGCTGTATTCCATCTCGTTTCCGGTACTCAGCGTGTGGTCCCACTGATCAACCAGTTCCGAGACCTGCGCGCAAAAGCAAATCGCTAAAACGAGTATTGGACCGTAATGGATGAGATGATCGCGCACGTTTTTAAAGTGTCTATCTGGCCAGAACAATCCAGCATCCCTGCCATCTTAACATCTCGATCAAATCGCGAATAAAGAAGCGAGGAGTATTTCTCAAATTTGCGAGATTTTGCTCACTCTCGGAACGGAGTCCTATCACAAGGCCAGAACTAGCTTGCCCTCTCGTAATCTTCCAAAATCCTTGGCTGTTTTGTAGATTGGATACATCAGCATCGCTACTTTCTCCGACTACCTTTACTCGGATGCGGCTTCCTCTTGGAACCGCACGGTCGTCCCCGTACGGCCATAGTGAATTTCAGAATTGTCAAGAGCGAAGTTCCCTGAAGCCGTGCCCTGACACGCACCGCTAGGCCGAACCAACGTCCCCCATAGTCCGGGGATTGATCGGTCACAGGCTAACGTCTTGGCGGAAAAATGAACCGTGATGGCTTTGGAATCATCCGAAAAAAATCTCGCGGGAAGCTCGAACCAAAACAAACTGTCGTCGTTCCGACCGGCGGAGAGAAACTCAGCGATGGAAGTGTGTTGGAACTCGTCCGGACAATCCCACGGGTGCAGTCGAGCTATTGCATTGGAAGGACGGTAGGTCTGCGATTACAACAGGCTTTCTTTGGGAAGGTAAAGGCTATGTTCCCACTGATGATGCGGTACATCTCAAGCATTTACCGTCTGGAGTCAGCGCTTATCCCTGTGCCCAAGCTGTCTTTGAAGAAGTTAACGCGTTTATTGTTCTCGCGCTAAAAGTGTCGAGCGAATCCGCGACCCTTCTTACCCATTTTTGCGTCGCATCGTTTTTTGCAGACGTTCTCGCGATTTGCCCGTTCCTAATGCTGTCGGGCGACAGTATGGGCGCTACTTCCTTGCTGCGTTTGCTTGGATGCGTTACTCGGCACCCCTTACTCTTAGCAGATTGCGGAATACATTGCACTGCGCGCGAGTTAAGACCGACCAGACTGATCTTGCAGGCCAATTCTCGCGTAGATGCATTGCTAGCTCCGTTGCAGTCCCCTGGTTTTGCCATTTCGGACCGAGGCCTCAGACAAATCAGCGGTGCTGTCGCTATCTACGTGGGCGATTTCGAGTTGCGTTCGCAACACTTGGAAGCGGGGCTGCTGTATTCCGTGCCGCCCACTTTACGCTTCTTCTCGCCGCAAGATGAATTGCGTAACGGGG
>JAYVCW010000409.1:0-2642 GCA_043749775.1 Acidobacteriaceae bacterium
GCGCGAGTATCACGAGCCAAAAGATTTCGAGTCGTTCGTTTATTTAAGCCAGGTACAGCAGGCCGAGATTATCAAGATCGGTGCCGAGCACCTGCGCCGGCAGCGGCCACGCACCATGGGATCTCTGTATTGGCAGTTGAATGATTGCTGGCCGGTTGCTTCGTGGGCCAGTATTGATTATTTTGGACGCTGGAAAGCGCTGCAGTACTACGCCCGCAGATTTTACGAAGACGTGCTTGTCTCTCCTTATCAGCACGAAAACAAAGTTGACATCTTTGTGGTATCCGACAAGATGGAGCCCATCACGGGCGCGATTCATGCGCGCCTGCTCGACTTTGGCGGCAAGCTTTTAATGGAGCAGACGAAGGATATTCAGGTGCCTGCGCAATCCAGCGCAAACTACTTGACGTTGAGTGATGCGGACCTGCTACCAAAAGCAGACCCGCGCAGCAGCTTTCTGGTCGTGGATTTGGAAATTGCAGGAAAGTCAGTCTCGCGTAACCTGGTGTTTTTCGGCGTAACGCACAATCTGCATCTTCCCGTCAGACCTGCCATTCAAGTGGCCGCAAATCGGAATGGAGGACAAAATACCGTGACTCTGCAGTCTGCCGAACTTGCGAGAAACGTCTACGTGTCGTTTCGCAATCTCGATGTTGAGACGTCCGACAATTATTTTGATCTGCTCCCGAACGAGCCTTTGACCATCACGCTCAAAACTTCTTTGTCGATTGATCAGATCAAGAGTTCAGTACAGGCGATCTCATTGACCGATGCGTTTGAGGCAAAGTGATGCCGCCTCGCACGATGAGATCATCACTCATGTAAAGCGCCCGCCCATTGCGTGGCGATAATATCCCAGTCAAACCGTTGCTTACAGCGTTCTAGTGCACGATCAGCGAGCGCGGCGCGTCGGTCAAAACTTTCGAGCAATTCAGCCAGCGCCGCCGAAAAAGCGTCGATATTTTCGGGGTCAATCACGATACCCGCGTCGCCGAGTACCTCCGGTATACCTCCTCGATTCGAGCCGACTACTGGCGTTCGGCAAGCCATGGCTTCAGCGTTCACAAGGCCAAACGGCTCCGCAAAAAGAGAAGGACAGGCAAAAATCGTCGCTTGCTGAAACCAACCTGGGAGGTCTTTATCGTGATGAATGTAACCGGGGAAGCGAATGTGCGCTCCCTTTTCTCGCATTAGCGTTTCCGAAAGTTTTCGAACCTGCTTTACATAATTGGTCTCTCGATGCACCCCGAAACCGGTGGTACCTGCAATCACCAACTCCGCGTCGGGATGCTTAGCGAGCAATCGACCGTAGGCTTGGACGAGTTGAAGAATTCCCTTCTCCTGGTCAAAGCGCCCAACAAAAAAAATTGTTTTTGCTTTCCGTCGATCTTCGCGCGGATAAAAAAGTCTAATGTCGACACCGTTGAAGATGACCTTTGTTTTTGCAGCGATCGCCCGCGACCGCCCGGCAAATGTTCCGCCAAGATATGAACTGCACACTACGACAGCGTCTAATTGTGAAGCCAAAAGGTCAAGCTGTTCCGTGGCCCAGTGGCCAAGGTGATTATTTTGTAGATGCACCACGATGGCTCCGCGAAAACCGATTTTCCTCAGCTCTCCCGCCCACTGCGGACGATTGTGGATATGCAATGTATCGCAGTCATGCAAGGAGCGGAAGATGCAGCGCAACCACAACGGCTCATCCCAGCGGCGTAGAACAGGAACCGGGGAGATGAGATTGCATAATCTCCAAACACGGTGCGTACGAAAGGGCAGGTTGTAAAGATCTTTTTCCGCGGTCGGATATCCAGCCACTCTTACGTCGATACGATCGCGAAGGCGGCTGTAAACTTCGTACGTCCAGCGCGCCAGGGCGCCCCCAAAGTAGGGACTGAATTGCTCTCGCCCCGAGAGAAGAACGCCGACTTTCAGCAAGCGTGTCATTTGGGCGAGAACAGGATGTGATGGAACTCATTCTTCAATACGGTTGTTCCAAGCAATCCGCAGGTAACAAAATAGACGCTGCAGCCTGCGGCCACTGTTAAGAGTGGCGGAAGATTGTGAACCCGGGCTGCATGTAACGCCAGCGCCATCGCCAGACTTGCACCGACCGCAAGCGCGGGCAGCCAATTTCTGAATGCGGCCCGCCGGACCTCCGGGGGACAAAAGAGCAAGGCTGAACACGCGACCAACAATTCGCCCAAGACAAATGCAATGCAAGCGCCCGCGATGCCCAGAAAAGGTGGGAGCAGCAAGTAGAGGATCACGGCGCCAACCGCGCCAATGATCGTTGAGAAAAGATATTCGCGATGACGCCCCATGGCGTAGAGAATGGTCCCGGCAAAAAGTGCGGCGGCGGGAGCGGCGAGCACGTAGGGAGAAACCCAGCGGAAAGGGGAGACTGCCTCCTGGAATTGGCTGCCGAGAAGCCACGGGACAACGATGGGGGCGGTCACCAGCGATCCGACTGCGAGAGGCACGCCCAGCAACACGAGGATTGAGGTAGCGACCCTTATGAGTCGAGAAAGATCGGAGGGCGAATTCGCGTGCAAAGCCATGCGGGGCATCAGAACTGTCTGGCCGATCGAAAGAAAATTACGCAAGACATCGGCTAATCGAGTCACTGCGGCATAGATTCCCAG
>JAYVCW010000410.1:0-2972 GCA_043749775.1 Acidobacteriaceae bacterium
CCTTACAAGCGAGGAGATTTAACCAGGGGATATCGACGTCGCATTTCTTCAACGAAAACAGCTGTCGTATCCATTTGAGGGTTACAAAGTTGGCAAACCCTTCGGGATGCCGATTTAGGACAATTATCGGGACAAGTTTGGGACGGTTATTGGGACGCAAAGTGACACGGAGGACTAGTCCATCGGCGATTCTCGAACCTTGGTTTGATCTGGATGAGCCTTACACCCCATGAAACTGCCGCACGTATTCCAGTATGCCCACTATAAGTGGCCAAGAACTGGCAGAGTTCATTGTGGTGCAAACGCAGATATCTTCGAGAAATACATCATAATCTACTACCGTTAAGTTGCTTATATCCACGTGCCTGGAGGGATTCGAACCCCCAACCTGCTGATCCGAAGTCAGCTGCTCTATCCGGTTGAGCTACAGACACTTATACTCCCATAGATGCTCGGATCCATACGTCCGCAATCCATAATAACTGGAATAGATCGTGCTGTTTTACATCTCCGCAACCGGTCCCCCCCGATGCCCAATATTGATTTTAGAACTGCTTTAAAGACAGAGCCCAACCCGCCACTCGCGCAACCCGCGACGCCTCCCGGCAAAGCGGGTGACGTGAATCAGACAATCGAGAGGCCAACGAGCTCGCCAGAGCAAAGAGTGCACGGGAAAATCAATTCCATCGCAGCCGCGGTTCTCGCGGCGGGGGTCGCGGGTTTGATTTGTGCGTTCACTCTTTTTAACTCCGCCACGCAAAGCACGACAGTGCGCCATTGGGCCGAAGACGAGCGACGTGGACCGCCTCCAACAGCCGAAGCGCAGTTGATAACGGCCAGTAAGATCCCGTCGGCGACGGTCGCAATTCACCTTTCGAAGCCGCCCATTCCGATATCCATGGCTACTCCACCTGCGCCTTTCACCAACGCGCAGAATCCCGGAGTGTTCCCCGTTTCCCTTCCGCTCGATCATCCTCCAAACGAGACGATGCCTGCAGCGAGGCTTGGCGGATTCGAATCTAGACCTGCTCCCGCCAGCCACAGTACAACCGCTTCGGTCGCGGCCGCCGCGCAACGCGTCGCGCAGCCTGCCGAGCATCAGGTAAGGGGGATCGTGGAACACAAAGTTGTGCGAAGCACTGCTGCTTCGGCGACGAGAGTCGCGCGTAAACAAGCACATATCGCGCAGCCGCACCTAGCCTCTAAGCCGAATGTGAAAACGCCGACGAAATCGATCATGTCAACCGCGCGATCGACGGCAACCATCGGTTCTCGGTCGCAAACACTTTCTGCCCGCGGTTTCTCAGCGACGCGCGACCTATCATCCGCAGGCAGCAGATTTTCGGCACAATCAGCAGGTCAACCTGCTGGCGCAGCGCTCGGAGGACTTGGCAAACACTAGTAGCCGCAGCGCTAACTGGCAGCGCGATAGAGCGGCTCGACTCCGCAGCGAGCTGTCGCGCTGGCCAATAACCTCGCCGGTCGACGCCACCATCCGGGGATATCGAGCGATGGATTCGCGAACGCTTTTCCGGAAGCGAGAGCGCCGATCATTTCAGCCAATGCGGTTGGCTGAATCTCCCCGCTGGATACATCAAACGCACCGCTTTCGTAGCGGCCGTCGTCGCGCGTTACCAGGCTCTCCCAATCGTACGCGCCTAACAATGCCCAGGCGGTCACAGCACGGATATCCGCACCCGCACGGCGCAATTCATTTACAGCAACCCAAATTTCGTGGAACCACCTCATCTGTTCGTCGGCCGTGCAACCGAGATGCGCTTCCGTGATCGCCAACGGAATTTTGTAGCGTGACCATGCCTCCTCATAAATCCGCGCTGGTCCGAATATTCCTTCTGCCCGCACTCCGACCGCGCTCACGTCGACGTATTGGTCGCGCCCGTTACCAGCATGATCCTCTCCCGGATAACGCCGCCAATCCGCGTCCAGAAATCTCTCGCTTGTAATGTAGTAATTGATCCCGATGAGATCCGGCGGGCAGGGCTCGTCGCGAAAAACAAGTATCTCCTCTTCCGTAAGACCGGACCATTGCAGATAGCCCCACATCGCATGCTCACGGTCGACTTTGCCGATTAATACATCCCAGCCCAGCCAGCGACGTTCGTTCTCGAAATCGACCTGATATTGCAAACCCGGTGAACCGACGGTGCAGCCGAGATCGTCCGTCTGAATCAGGACGGCTGCCGGATTCACCGCGCGAATTTCCTGCATCGCGAGCACGGTTGCGCGCGATTGATTCCAGAGCGCGCGGACAAAGCTCTCCTTATCGCGACGATGCGGAAACCAAAGCCCGTACAACGCGCTAAAGCGCGCGGTAGTCATCGGTTCATTGATTGGCGTGTAAGCGTCAATCCACGGGTAGCGCTCGGCGACTGCTCGCGCATACGCCGCGAACTTTCGCGGAAAATCAGGATCGAGAAGATCCGTGTAACGCGGACCGCTGCCATGATGCAGCAGACCGACAATCGGACGAATTCCAAGTTCGCGGCAACGCTGCATTGCGGGATCGCTCCACCGCCACTCAAATTCATCGACGCGCGGCGCGACCGCTTCCCACAAAATCGGGAAGCGCAATGTGCGCAAGCCGAGCGCAGCGAATCGATCCAGATCATCCAGGCGCGTGCGATGACCGCTGCGTTCAATTTGATCGTGGTAACGATCCCCGACGCGATTCAACGTACACTCCACGCCTCCCCACAGCTCGAGGCCTGGCGCTTTGCTCTTCATGCCTCCCGCGCTTAAGCGGCGGTAATGGCTACCGGCTCTCTCCGGGCGAGGACGTCTTCGATGTGCCCTTCGAGTTTGCGGACGATTGCTTCCCACGAATTGCGCCGCACTAATTTCAGCCCGTGCTCGATCTTCTTGATGTCCGCGCGTTTCGCAGCGCGATGCGCAAGACGAATGAACTCGTCGTGCGAATCGCCAATCTCAACTGCCTCGCTGAACTGAAGCAC
>JAYVCW010000411.1:0-3378 GCA_043749775.1 Acidobacteriaceae bacterium
ACGAAGACTTGATAAACCAGGTATTTAAATTGCGAGTGTGCCAAGCAATTTTGCAACTACGCTTCGGTAATTTTGTTAGTTCAGGTGAAAACCTACCTCAACGCTGATCTGTACGTTGACCGGCTTTCCATCCTTCACGGCCGGCTGAAAGCGCCATTGCTGCACTGCTTCGACCGCTTTCGCGTCTAGCCCGAAGCCGAGTCCACGCACCACCTTGATGTTGCGGGGCTTGCCATTCTCATCAACGATCATCCACAGAATGCATTTGCCTTGAGTCTTAGCGAGGCGTGCTTCTTCGGTGTATTCAGGGTCGGGAGCAGTAATCATCGTCGGGGCCGAGATGCCTCCTCCGACCTTGTATACGCCGCCGCCCATGCCGCCACCGCTGCCTGCGCCAACGCCAGGCCCGTGCCCTACGCCAACGCCGCCACCCGATCCTGAGCCGATTCCACCGCCTGATCCGACGCCGTTTGAGGGCGGAGCGGAAGGCAGCACAGGGGCCGAGGGATCCCCGAGAGTAGGCATGTGGTTATCCGCAATCTTGATCTGCGGAGGAATGACCACGGTCGGCGCCACAGCGAGTTTTGGCGCGTTATTCCGCACCACCATGGCGGGCGGAGTGATCTGCTGCACCGCGGGTTTTGGAAGAGCCGCCTTTGGCGCAGCGATCTTCTCGTGCGTTCCACCGCCGCCGCCACCGGCAACGATCTTAGGAGCTACGGGGAGCGCGTAGGAATCGGGGCTTGGCGCAATGAGCGTCACCGTCTCATGCGGCTTCACGAGCGGAATCGTATTCTTGGAGTTGAAAGTCGCGAAAAGGATTAATCCAATGATTACGATGTGAACGACAACCGACCCCGCCAAGCCATTGGAGCGGTAGTTGTTGTACTGTCCCCAAATTGCGTCCGGTCCAAAATTCTCTTTCTTCATTGTCTCCGTTAAATTCCTGTTAGCGGCCTTGGTGCGAGGCTTGAACTCAGTCCCTTGGTATAAGGCGTTGAGTACTTCCGATGAAGGGAAAGCGGTTGCGGGTAGAGGACTCTGTTGGGTTGCCATAATTTCCTATCTTGCGAAGTAGGATGCAAATCCACCAGTACTTCGGCCGCAAAGTATGATGCGGATGCTCGCGCAGTGGTTTATTTTGCACGATGAGGAGGATGGCACCACAGTGACAAACGTGGCACTTACGTACTGTTACTCACGGGCAGGATTACAAGGTTCACCTGAGGGCCACGCGAGAATGTGAAACGGGGAGTTGATGAGCGTATCCAAAATGCTGCAGGGGCTAAGCAAAAACTTCGCTAGCCTCGGGTGAGATAGAAGTTGCCGGAATAATTAATTCCAGCCGTGTTCCAGGGGCGGCGTTGCTCAATCGCAACTCGCCACCGAATTCCTTGGCACGCTGCTTCATGCCGCCGATGCCCACACCGATGCTGTCCGGCCGCAAATCCACGATCTTCTGTTCAATACCTTTCCCGTCGTCAAGGACTGAAACCGAGATGTGTCCGTTTGTCTGGTGCAGATTCACCCAAACTTTGTGCGCCTCGGCGTGTCGGAAGACATTGGTCAGTGCCTCTTGCACGATACGGAAGACCGCTGTCTCAACTTCTGTCCCCAGACGCGGAAATGCTTTTGGCTGCACATCAAGTATGGTTTCGATTCCGCTGCGTTTCGTGAGGCCCTCGGTATACCAGGAAAGTGCCGAGAGCAATCCGACTTCATCAAGCAGCGGTGGATGGAGCAAGTGTGACATGGTGCGCACCTGCTGGATTGCTCGATCAACGATGCTGCTCGCCTGCTGTCCGGCCTCGGGGGTCGGCGGAGATTTCTGCATCGCGATTTTGTCGAGCACCATCTTGGCGACGGTGAGCTCCTGGCCCAGTCCGTCGTGAAGTTCGCGGGCGATACGGCGGCGTTCCTGATCTTGCGCCGACATCAGTCGTACCGAGAGCCGTCGCAATTCGTTGGTGCGCCGATCCACCATCTTTTCCAGCTCGGTAGTATTGTCTCGAATCGATTGCTCGAGCAATTTGCTGTCGTGAATGTCGGAACTTGTGCCGTACCACTTCACGATGGCTCCTTCAGCATCGCGGATGGGAACGGCGCGCGTACGAAACCAGCGGTAGGCGCCATCTTTCGCGCGCAGCCGGTATTCCGTTTCGAAGAGGCCGCCCTCTTCCACACATTTGTTCCAGCACTCTTTGCTGCGCGGCGCGTCTTCTGGATGCACATAATCCAGCCAGCGGATGCTTTTGATTAGCTCAGCCGAAGTTCCAGCGTAGTCGTGGAAACGGTCGCTGGCAAACTCGTAATGACCGTCGCCCCGGCTGCTGAAGATAACGTCGGGCGCCGTACTGACGATGGCGTCGAGCTCCTGATTCTTGTCGATCAATTTTGAATTGAGCTGACTGAGCAGATCGGCCTTGTTTGCTAATTCTTCGGTGCGTTCGAGAACGCGGCGCTCAAGATCGCGGTTCAAGGCTTCGAGTTGCCGGGTCTTGCGATGCAGTTCGGAAAAAACTCTGACCTTCGCGCGCAGCAATTCTTGAATGACCGGAACAGAGATGTAATCGACGGCGCCATGCTCATAGCCCTTAAGGCGGTCAAGGTCGGTAAGGTGAACAGCGGAGATGAAAATGATGGCGGTGCGTTGAAAGCGCGGATGCTGCCGGATCATGGTGGCCAGTTCGAAACCATCCAGTTCGGGCATGCTGACGTCCATGAGTACGACGGCGACGTCCGTTTTCAGCAGTATTTCGAGAGCTTCTTTCGCCGAATTCGCCTTGATCAGGTTCTCGCCCAGTTCGGCCAACATCACTTCATAGCTGAGTAGCTTGGCGGGCTGGTCATCGACCATGAGAATGTTGACTTTCTCGTCCGTACTCATCAGTTTTTCTCCGTGCAACGGTAATGCTTGTCCCCGCCCTCATCCGCCAGTTTATCTTCGCCAGTTTATCTTCGCTAGCTTATCTGTGTAACCACATTCTCAGCGAGGAGAGCAGTTGCTCGGTATTCACGGGCTTAGCCAGATATTCGGACGCGCCAGCTTCCAGACATTTTTCGCGGTCGCCTTTCATCGCTTTGGCAGTCAACGCGATGATGGGCAGACGCTGGAGTTTCGGGTTCTGCCGGATGACGCGCATGGTTTCGTAGCCATCCATCTCTGGCATCATGATGTCCATGAGGACGATGGACAGCTCGGGAGTCGTCTCTAGTTTGGCGATCGCCTCGCGGCCGGTTCCAGCGGTGATGACATCCATGCCGCGCCGCTCAAGCACGCTGCTCAAGGCAAAGATGTTGCGCACGTCATCGTCGACCACAAGGACTTTCTTTCCGATGAGCGCGTCGTCGGAATGATGCAGGCGGTCGAGCAATCTC
>JAYVCW010000412.1:0-8172 GCA_043749775.1 Acidobacteriaceae bacterium
GCGCTCCCATCACTATCAGATCAGCATTTTTGTCGCGCGCCACGTCCACAATGCTTTCAGGAAGAAAACCGGTCATGACGATGACTTCTGGTTTGACGCGTAGCCCCGAATCTGCCGGTACCAACAACTTCATTTTTTCAATACTCTGCTGCCGCTCTTCGGCCTCCCATTTGACGACTTCTTCGCCTGCAGGGTAGGCAGGACAAAACGCCGTCGGAATATTCTGCGCGAGCGGCATGGGCGGAATGGTGTGCAGAATAGTTAGTCGCGCTTTGAATTCTTCCGCCAGAGAGAGGGCATAGCGGAGCGACTGTTGCGCGGCGCGTCCGAAGTCGGTGGCGAAAAGAATGTGGGCAAAATTCAGGTTGGGCGCTTCGACCGCAGGAACATGGCGTCCAATGGTCAACACAGGGCATGGAACAATGCGGGACAACTCCTCAGCGACGGAGCCAAGAGCCAATTTCTTCAGGCCGCCACGGCCGTGGGTTCCCAGAATCAGTAAGTCAATGTTCTCTTTATCAACCACCCACGAGATCAGGTCGACTGCGGGCTGCCGCTGCATGCGGATGTGCGTAACAATGTGTTTTGATCGTAAGCTGTAAGCTAGGATTTTTATCCGTTGCTCTGCCGCGGCCCAGGAGCGATCGTTTTCGGCGGGCAATCTGTCCATTGCGGCTACCGCCAGAGTTTCTGGCGCGATTGCATGCACAAGGTATGCTTCTGAGTGATAGTGCTGAGCTAACGCAAGGCCCCACTTTTCGGCTCCCTGGGAGGAATCAGACAAATCCGTTGCAATTAATACGCGATTGAAAGCGACTGCTTTTTCTAGGTTCTGCGCCCGTTCCATTACTGGCATAAAAGCCTCCTGGATAGGCTTACTGTAACCCTTCAGGTAGGAGCGCGTCGTGATTTGCCATACTGCACAATGTGATCGAAATCACATATTCGATAAGCTTTAAGATGTGATGATGAAGAGTGTTCAATAACGCGCCCAATTGGTGCCAAAAAAATAGCACCAAGCCACTTGTTCCGGGATGCCAACGAAGACCACGCGGCCGTTACCCAACTTGAAGGCGTTGTTGGAATCTACGCCGACTGCAAGCTTGCGGCAGATGCCCCTCTGCCGCCCTGTGCTGCAGCGGAAAGCGGGAGAAGAAGAACCACGGCGATGAGAGAAAGAATTTCAATTTGGCGTTGCACGAATGATCTCCTGAATGAAAGATGCTGCATCTTCCTGAAGCACACGGACTGTTTTCGTCCCGATGCTGTAAGTTGATCGAAAGACTTTGATTACGGCAAAGCGACATTCGGGCTGCGTGTTGAGTTTCTAAAACGGGCCGCCGCTTGCGAAGATTTCAGCTTCCGCTGACCGCAGTCGCTCCGGCATCCCAGTCCAATTCGTCTTTGGGATTGCGCCGTTATGATTTACACCGACTGGGACATAATCCACCTCTAACCGGAGGCCGTACTGGAATTTTACCGTGATACGCAACTTAAAGCTGAGCACTATTGACGCAGAGAAGCGGTAAGCGAGCCGGTCCCTCCGTAAAAGTTTTGGACGGGATTGCCATCATGCCGCCGACTTGGTACTGAATGTAGTTGCGTCAATTGTCCAATAGATGGATTTGCGTCATCGAAATTGTGACACGATTTGTCACTCACGGGCTGTGCCACGATGTGGATGTGATCACAATCACAGATGACCGTGATCTGAGGCGTCGCCCCGGACGGGGCTGCAAGCCTAGGATCATAAGTGAGCAAGTTACTTCTTCTTACTCTTTCAGGTTCTCTGAACTAAGTCAGGCCATCTGAAACGTTCCCTCTTAGAACCGTTAGTTAGGAGCTTGACAATGAGACTAATAAAATCATTCGCGTTTTTTCTTTTCTTAATGCTCTCAATCGCAGCTAGTGCTGTGAACCCGGTCGTCTATACCCTGAAACGAATCACATTGACCAACGGATGGCAAGTTACCGGAACCGTGACAACCGACGGCGCCATAGGTCCCCTGGTGGCCGCAAATATTGTTGATTGGAATCTAAAGATCGTGCTGACTACCGATACTGCTTGGACGGAGAAGGACAGTAATGATTTGAATATCTCCGGCGTCTCGGTACAAAACGGTAAGATGCGCGTCTCCACTTCGCCTGATGGCACTCTTGATGGGGGTGCTCTATATTTTGGTCGTACTCAGGGAACTGGTAGCATTGCAACAAACGCGGTCATAGGTGACTTTACGCAGCTTAGCTCGAATTTGGGTTTCGGCTATGGCGGCATCGCAGGGTGGCAGGATGAGCTCGCGGGTTTGAACTATGTCGGACTGAATCAGAGAAACAATACACAGTACCGGGCGGCGTCTATGCTGGCCGGTCAGCGGAATGTCTTCCGAATCGATGTACCAACATTGGCTACGAGCCCGACTCTGATGACAATGTTCGGTACCATCACCACTGACGGCACAGTCGGACCTCTGCTTCCACAGAACATCGTGGCATGGAAGATTACTGCACGCAATCAAGACATCACTTACCTCACCAAGTTAAATAGTACGGTGCTGTCTGCGACTGGCGTGTCTAGTAACACGGTTGGGATTCGGGTGGATCATGCCGGCGGTCAGTTCGTCATCGGCCTCGGCGGTAGTCGCCCAACTTTCGTCACGATTGCGGACTTTACAGACCCTACCTTTCCTGACGGCTTTGCCAACTACTACACGGGCAACTTCGGTGTAATGGGTGACACCTCTCCGCTCGTCAGCGCAACGGCGAGAACCTTCACAGTCGCAAGAACGCAGGAGAACGAGAACGAGCAATGATCGAACAAGACCACCCCGGGAACAGTTTGGCTTTCCGGGGTGTTTTCGGGGAAATGCACCCGAACAAAAATTGGTCTAAGTTCGCCACTGCCTCAAAAGGATAGTCATCTGGCGAAAGGCCGGGCGACGGATTTTACTGGCGCAAGGCTTCGGTGCGGCCAAGCTTTTGGAATCGGCAAGCGTCCGGAGTTCTTCGCTGGAAGGAGCAGTATGCAAGCGATCGAACAATCGAACAGCGCGACAATGACGAAGGATAGCAACCGCGGTAGCGTCAGCTCCATGCCGGGTGGGTTCGCGGGAAACTACCAGGCCGGCTATGAAGCGGGATACGCCTCGGGACAAGCAGGGCTTCGAAGGGGTCACGCTAAGGCCAATCAAAACCCAAATGATAACGCGCGGGTAGCTTTAGTAGACGTAAACACGCCAGCCGAACGTAAGCCGCTTCTCCTGGGTATGCCTTGCGCGAAGTGCAGGGTTTATTTGTACAGCGAAGAAACACGGTGCCCAGTTTGCCGTTCTCCTCGCCAACCACAGGAGTTAAAAAGCGCGTGACTGCAGAATTGGGGTAAGGCCGAGCGTCTACAGGAAGCTTTATGCTTCGCTTGGGCCAAAGTCCTACCTTTCGTTCTATTCAATTGGGGCCAACGAAATCGGCACACTCCCTTCTATGTAAGGAACTGTGCTTCTACCTAGCGGACTTTACGGAATTCTAATGGGCGGAAATTGCGATGCTAGTTCTTCGCCCGCGACTAAGCTAGCTGTTGGGACAGACGTATGTGACCAATTGGCGGGGTAGAATGAGTCGGACAAGAGTAATCCGCCTTGGTGGGTGGAATGGAAAAGGCAAACGAATTCTATGCCCATAAAGTTTCACCTTACTTTGGGCCCCGGCATAAGTGGAAACCAGCACTGCATTTCTTTACGACCCGAATCACGACGACATCGGCCTCCCCAGCAAGTTACGCAGCCTATGACAGCAGCGGTTGCGGACGGCTGAACGCGGGGGTTTCTCCCTAATAGGGGCAGAAAGGTCGGCCATCTGGCGAAATGCCAGGCGACGGATTTTACTGGCGCATTGAACTGCAACATAGAAAATCTTGCTCTCAACTCCTCGCGCCAGCTTTCGAGCCTCTTTCTCTAAAGGGCAGATACGCAGTCTGGGTTGTACAACGTCTGCAAACAGGCGAATGCATTGCGATCAGAAAGCGATGCGGCCAAAGCCGCCTTGACTTCTTCCGGCGGCACAAACTGGATAGCGGACAGTCCTGGCGGGAGTAGGTTGGTTCGGGATGGTTGAAGTTGTGGCAAGTTTCCTTCGCATTCAGATGTTAGTCCTCGCGATTGTGATTTAGATCACACACCAGCGTGACTGGCAACATCGTTGGTCCTTGCAACCTTTTGCTAAGGTAGCCATGAGATGTTCATATCCTTTTACTCATTTCAGATCTCCTGAACTAAGTCAGCCCATCTGAATTTATCCCCCTTAGATTAATCATTGCCTTAATGGAGGCTGACTATGTTTGGTCGCAACGCAGCACTGCTTTTTGAGCCCCGTGCTATGAAGCACTGTCGTTGGATTAGTTCTTTTAGTTCTCTCACGATGTTCCTCGGCCTTTTCGCGGCCAGCGCTTTCGGGCAGACTTGGTCGGCGCCGAAGACTTTGGTTTCGGTAAGCGGCGCACAACTTGTGTATGGAGCGTCCGTTGGCGTTAACGCTACGGGAGAAGTCGTTGCCGCGGCGACGGTAAACAATCAGGTGCAGGTGCAGGTTCGTACCGGAGGAGGCTGGAGTTCACCCACGGTGCTGACCACGGCTTCGCAGTCGATCGCCTTGAGTCAGGTGGCAGTGGCGCCGAATGGCGATGGAGTGGTGATGTGGCTGATGGGCGAAAAAACCAACTCGTATATTTTGCAGGGCTCGTTCTACACCGCAGGGGCTTGGAGTCCGGCAGTCACTATCTCGAGCGCGGGCATGGTAGTGAACCACGTTGCCATAGTGTACGACGCAGCAGGCCTCGCAAACCTGGTCTGGGTCGAGGCGAACTCGACTCGGACCTCGTGCGCAACGAAAGCGGCCACCGTCACATCTACTGGATTCCGCGCCGGGCGGAAGATTTCTAGCCTTTGCGCGTCCTACGTGCGCCTTGCGGCCAATGCGAAAGGGGAGGTACTTGCGCTGCTTAGCTACGGCAACGGCTGGGTGATCAGTCGCAGTGCCAAAGGTGTGTGGGGCGCTCCGATTCAGGTATTGCAGATGGGATACCGGCCTGGCTTGCAGGCCATCGCTCTCTCTGACACCGGTGTCGCCGTCGCCATTACAGAATTCGCAGGAGATATGTATTTCTCCAAGCGTGCGCTTAATGGCACCTGGAGTCAGCAGGCGTACTTGGCTGCCGGGGCCGGAGCCACGGGGCAATTGGCGATAGCAATCGACGCGAAGGGCAACGCCGAGGCGGCGTTTACCTATTGGACGACAAACTCCGGTGGCGGAGTCGTTTATCCGATGGAAGCGAGTCGCCTTGCGGCTGCCAGCTATACCTGGAGCAGGCCCGTGCGCATTACGGGTAGCAGCGTCGTCGTCGGGACTTACTCGATGGCGGCAACTCGGGCGGGTACGTTCCTGGTGGGGTGGACCGACGGCGGTTATAGCATCAACCCCAAGGGCAACGTTGCCATCAGTTCCATGGCGGCAGGCACCACTACCTGGAAGATCGGATACCTGGGCTGGGGCTATCCCGACATCTCCGTTGCTGTGGCACCCGGAACGGCGGTCGCTCTCTTCGATCAGTACTGGTCGAACCCTGGCGCGCTGCTGTTTTCGAGTGCGACGGTGAAGTAGGGACTATTTAAAGTAAGGGACTGTTTAAAGTACGGGACTTTTAAGGAGACAACATGCGACCACGAATAATCTCAGTTTGTATCTTACTGCTCACGTCAGTTATCAGCGTCCGAGCGGCAACTTATCAATCACTAAAAAACTTCTTCAGCGGCGATAACGACGGCACCTATCCCATCGCGGGTCTCTTTTTTGACCATGCCGGCAACCTTTACGGAGCGGCGGCTTATGACGGGGCAGACTACACTGACGGCTTGATTTTCAAACTCTCTCCGTCCCTAAACGGGTGGGCCTTCGACCGCGTGTACCCGTTCGCCGCCGGCCCCTTTGACACGCTTGGGCGGGAACCGCTGGGCGGTGTTGTCGTCGATGCGGGAGTCATTTACGGCACTACCAGCTACGGCGGCGAGCAATCCGAGTGTGGTACGGTTTTCGAGCTGGCGCCGTCGGGGACGTTCCCGCTCCATACTTTCACCGGGCCGGACGGGTGCGCTGCGCGGTCAAATCTGCGCTTGAGCAATGGCCGTTTGGTTGGGACCACGTCGGGAGGAGGCGCAAGCGGTCAAGGTACGGTCTTTTTCGTAGACATTTCGACTTTGATCTTTCATTCGTATTCGTTTCAAAAGATGCAAGGCACGACGCCGAGTGGTGGATTCAACGTTTTCAATTACGGCGTCACTCGATTCGGAGGACAGCAGGGTCAAGGCAATATCTATCGCCTAGGTACGCACGGTTTGATTAACGCGTTCAGCTTTACATCAACTCGCCAAGCCGGTTATGCACCAATGGGCGACTTGTTGACAGCTAAAGTCAATGGCGTTCGAACGATGTATGGCACAAATTCCGCCGGAGGCAATGGCGGTGGCGGTACGGTTTACAAGTTGAGCGAGAACCAACAAACGCCCGAACACTGGCAACTGAGTGTGTTGCACTCGTTCTCGGGTAAAGATGGCCGGAGCCCGATGGCGGGCCTCGCCTCTGATGCGAAAGGCAATCTTTACGGCACAACTTCGGAAGGTGGCGAATTTGGTTGCGGCACCGTTTTCAAGCTTTCTCCAGCAATTAACAGCCGGTGGAACTTCAGCGTTGTCTATAATTTCAATCAAGACAATCCGGATACCGGAGGGGACGGTTGCCACCCAAGCAGCAGTGTTGTGCTGGATGCCGCGCGCAATATCTACGGCACCACGGAATATGGCGGCTGGTTCACTCAGGGCACGGTGTACGAGATCACTCCCTAAAGCGGCAGGATTTGTTTTGCGGGCGTCGCTCGTAAGGCGTCCACTTTTCGATTCGGTGGGCCAGCACCTGGCCCACCTTAGCCCCACCCCAGCGGTGGCTGACTCGCCGTTCGCGATTTTCGAAGGGTCAGCACGACGAAACTCTTAAGGACAGTTCGGGACTATGACGATCTGTCATTCATTGCCTTCAGCGCTACGGATTCATTGTGAAAAAGTACATCAAAGCCGCGGAACGCTGAACAGCAGAAGCTGAGCGCGTCTGCCGAGTTTCGTAGCCTCCGCGCAAAGGAACTCGTGGGTAAACAACCCCCTGCACCAAGTCTAAATCCATCAGCTGATGGGGACGCTGTTGCCAACCATCACCAGAGGTTCAAACGTCTGGGTGACTCCGAAAGCTCGCGAAATAAGGCAGAGGCCTTTGGCACAGAGTGCAAGCTCGGCATTGTGATCGCATTTCATTCGCCCGCCGGGACCGCTGAAACCGGACTACCTGTCCGCTGTTCGGAGAAACAGGGTCAAAAGTTGGCCTACGCGCTGAGAGCAAGACCTTCTCTGGTCCGATGAGGCCAGACAAGAAAGCGCGCCAATTCGTACTGCACGAACGCAATTGTACGCCACCTTACACGAGCCGGGTGTTTTAGTTCGTCGCGCCGCAGCCTTCGGTTGGGAAAGAACGTCCACGGCGTCGCCCGACAGGCAGATGGGCGGCGACTATTTGTGACCGTTGGAGTCTGATCGAGCAATTCTCCAGTCCTGAAAATGCGCCCGTTTGCCCACGTGGATGGTTAACGCGGACTTCTGCGTGTCGATGTTATGTGGTGGGCGCTCACGCCCGGCACGCACATCAAGCTCGCTGCTGCCAGGAGCACAATCCGTCGCCCGCGCAGGGGCTGCAGCTTGGAGAGGCCGCGCCTCCATTCACCTTGCCTGACTTGAGTGGCCAGAAATCGGGTTAAGAGACCTTAACGGGAACAAGACCCTCCTGGTGTTTTGGAATCCCGACTGCGGCTTTTGCCAGCGGCCGTGGGGTCGGCGGCCGTTGTCGCGGTCGCAGGGCGTACCCAAGTCGCGGCGAACAAAGCGGGCTCGGAATAAAAAGCGTAAGCTGGTAGAGGCATTAATTGGATGTAAATGTCCGAATATTTCGACCATTTCGCCGGGATGCGAGCCGCTTTTCATCGGGCGCCGACCGCCCATCCATCGGGTACACCCTCAGCGAACTTTGCCCGCGTCCTGGTGCTCGACAAGTGGCTGTGCAACAGCGATGGGCAGGCAGTGTGTATTC